>JBBRGZ010000202.1:0-5236 GCA_038223395.1 Chitinophagales bacterium | reverse complement strand
AATAAAAGACAATTATTTGTAACCGTTACTGCGTCAGTTGACATGTTGCCGCAGGCATCTGTTATTGTTAAAGTATAAACAGTTACACCCATAGGATAAACTACAAAAACAGGGCTTCCTGTTAAACCAATAGGGCTCCATGAATAAGTGTATCCAGGTACACCATAGGTTGGTGTAAATGCAGATAAAAATCCAGATTGATCAGCGCAATTTAGTACTGTATAAGCAGTGGCTCCATCAGCTAATGCTGTAGCTTCAACTGTTTTACCCTCGATAGTTACTTGAAATTTTTGTAAATAGGCACAAGTGTTTACGCAACCACCAGCTGTAATACAACTAAATTGGTTAAAGTAAATAGTATAATTAATATTAAAAGGTGCGCATTGAGGAGTATAACATGATGTTAAATTCACCACTCCAGCATCTAGTTTAGTGAGTGTTGGCGTCCATGTTCCACCGAAATTTGCAACACTGCCCCATATTCCTGCTGCTGAAGGAGAACATGCACAGGCGGTGCATATGCGTACTTGTAAATGCTTTATTTTACATCCAGTAGGTCCACAAGATCCTGCATTACCTTTGGCAAAAATTTCCCAATAAATTGTAGACCCGGTTAATGTAACGTTTGCAGGTGTTGCTGCCGCTAAGGTCAGGTTGCAAAACGTTGGAGAATCATCTAAACCAGAAGTTCCTGTCCAGGTTGCAGTTGCACCCGTAACAGTAGGGTCAATAATAATTGGAAACACTCTATTTTTATCTGTAATCCAGGAATTCAAAACTATTGTCTTTAACCTTACTGAATTACCAATTTGTTCGACTAAAAATCCTATCGTATTTTCTCTGATTATTGGCTCAGAATTTTCGCTAGTATCTGAATCAAAAACGAAGGGTTGGCTAATTCTGGCCATTTCAATTCCATTTTCATTTTCCAGAACAAGATCTCCACTCCAAAAGCCATACTTACTTTCTACCCCTTCATAAATATCCTTTTTTAAAGTATATCCGGCAGGCAATAAAAATTGATCTTCTACAATAAAATAACTTGCATTCGTATCCACAGCGGAGAGGTCATTTAAAATATAACTAGCCTCAATTTGTGCGTTATCAAATAATAATTGTTGGTCAATTCCACCAAAGGCATTTTTAACTAATGCGCCGTCGTCGCCAACAGTATAGGTTGTTCGATTAATTGTTTGTAAATCATTTTCTGTTACAAAATCATTTGAAGAATAAATTGTAATGTCGTAATTAAATTTAAACTCAGTTCCATCCATCATATTAATTGAAGTAAATCCTTCAAGCATATTTAAATGAGTTGGGCCAAGCTGTTGGAGTGCATCATAAACGCCTTCTTGCTTTGTTTCTTTTAATCTATAATCGGAAGTTATCCAAAGGCCTTGCTTATTTTTGTAATGCAAATCAGTGTAAGAAGTAGCTGAAAAAAATTCATTGCCATTTGTACCATTTTTTACATAATATCTATTATTTGAAGTTCTGTGATCTAATAATTCGATACAATCTGTGCATGTTGCATTAAAAGGTAAAACTCCAAATTCGGGATGTGATTTTAACGAATCCGGTGTTAATCTATTTAGCTCGTCAGTTATTATTTTAGGTGAGCCACTAAAAGTGGTTAAATTATTTGCATGTATTCCCGGAGCATAATATATATCCTGCGCATTTAAAAAATGGGTAGAGTAAAAGAGAATAGTAAAGCCTAAAAGAAATAACCTTTTCATATATATAACTTGCGTGGTTTCAAAAAATTAAATTAAGATTAAAGATAAGGAAATATTTAAAATTAACTGCTTTCCCTCGGTATTAACTCCTTATTCCTTACTTTGAATGTATTCAGAAACTGAGAATTTGACCGCTCAATATTAACGTGTAATTTTGTATTTCAGACTTCCTATTCAATACTAATATCTCCAAATTCAAAATTTATGACTCAAATCAATGCTCAAACTCTAAAATTCCTTACCCAACTCTCAAAAAACAACAATAAGCCTTGGTTTGAAGCCCATAGAACAGATCATGAAGTAGCAAAAGCGGAGTTTTTATCCTTCAACACAGAAATCCTTACAAAGCTTCAGAGCATGGATACTTCTTTACTCGGTTTAGAAGCCAAAAAAACAATTTTCAGAATTAACCGCGATGTGCGTTTTTCGAAGGATAAAAGTCCCTATAAAAACAACATGGGTTCGGCCATAAGTAGTGGTGGAAAAAACATGCAAACTGCAGGATATTATTTTCAAATACAACCCGGCAATAATTCTTTTATGGCAGCAGGCGCATATATGCCAATGCCTGATAGATTGCAAAGTATCAGACAAGAAATTGATTACAATTTAAATGCTTTTAAAAAGATTGTTTTGGCTCCCGCATTTAAAAAACAATTTGTTGAACTCGATCAAGAAAATAAATTAAAAACTGTTCCAAAAGGATACACGCCGGATAATCCTGCAATAGAATTTTTAAAATTGAAAAGTTTTGTTGTGAGCAGAAATTTTACCGATAAAGAGGTGTTAAGCAGGGATTTTCAGAAACAACTGATACAGAGTTTTAAAACAGCATTTCCGTTGCTCATTTTTTTAAATACAATAGAAATTTAGGTCGCATTGCTTTTTTAAGCTCATATTTATGCTTACTTTCAACTTCGAAATGCGAAAATTCCTCGTTTTGCTTTTATTAGTCACCCTCTATTTTAAGGGAATAGGGCAGTCAATTGTTGCCTATCCGGATACTGCAATTTGCAGTGCGGAACCTGTGTGGTTATATGCTGATGTTGATGGCAGCTTTGGCACAGAAAGTTATACCTTCGAGTCGCGCCCTTTTGCCCCCGAACCTGTTGGTGGCACGGTGCATAACATGGTTGACGATACACATGTTGGGCCTTATTCTATCGGATTTGATTTTTGTTTTTTCGGTCAGGTTTATACACAGTTTTATATTGCATCAAACGGTTGGATAAGTTTTTTAAATCCTGCCGGTGGTTGGGATACTAACTGGACTCCCGATGGCCCAATTCCCGATGCCGCATCAGATGTTCCAAAAGCAGCAGTTTTCCCGGCTTGGACCGACTGGCATTCAGGATTATGTACTAATTGCATTTATCACGAAGTGGTAGGCGTTGCTCCAAATAGAAAATTAATAGTTTCTTATAAAGATGTTCCTTTGTTTTTGTGCACCGGTTATACCGGCACTTTTCAAATTGTTTTACACGAAACCACAAATCAGATTGATAATCATTTAACGGCGGTAGATGTTTGTGCCGGTTGGGATTTAGGAATTGCAGTTCAAGGTATTATAAATGAAAACGGAACTGCTGCCTATGCAATCACAGGACGCAATGCAACAGCATGGTCGGCTAACGACGAATCGTGGGTTTGGCTGCCGAGTGCAATTACTTGGTACGAAACTGCAACAGGTTTAGAAGTAGGAACTGGCGATAGCATAGAAGTGTCGCCATTGGTTACTACAACCTACACGGCAGAGGTTACTTTGTGCGATGGAACGGTGATGTCGGATGATGTAACTGTTACAATAGCAGCACCTTATGAAGTAAATTCAGAAGTACAAAATATTCGCTGCAACGGCGATACCAACGCATGGATTGATATTGATGTTACAGGAAACACAAGCCCTATCACCTATAGTTGGTCAACGGGCGAAATTACAGATAGTATATATAACCTTGGAGCGGGAACATATATTGTTACAATAGAAGAAGAAGATGGATGTACATATATACAGGAGTTTATTTTGACTGAACCGCCGGTTTTAACCTTAGATACTGTATTAACCGGAAACATTACTTGTTTTGGTGGGAATGATGGCATTATTCATTTGAATCCTGAAGGTGGAGTTGCACCATATAGTTTCAGTTTTGATAATATTACTTGGCAGAGTGATAGTAATTTTAATGCGATGTTTGCCGGCACATATATATTATATGTGCGCGATGTAAATGGATGTGTTGTAACCTTTGGTCCTGTAACGTTAACAGAACCCGAACCAGTACTCGTAGATGCCGGTCCGAACATGACGGTGCCTTATGGTAGCTCAACATTGCTTGAGGGCACTTCGCCAACAACAACTGTTACCAGCATTGTCTGGACGCCTTCAGACGATTTGAGTTGCAGCGATTGTTTTCAGCCAACGGCATCACCTACTTTTACTACCTTATATTATATTACAATTACTGATGGAAATGGGTGCACTGCTACCGATTCTGTAAAGGTATATGTAGATATTGATTTTAATGTGCCCAATGCGTTTACTCCCAATGGCGATGGCTTAAACGATGTTTTTACTGTTCAAACCGAGCTTTTAATAGAATATTCTATAACTATTTATAATAGGTGGGGTGCAATTCTTTTTGCATCAAACGATACAAATATCGGTTGGGATGGAAAATATAAAGGAATAGATCAGGAAATAGGGGTATATATTTATGATATTCAATCTGTTTCAACTCTCAACCTCCCCATTAAAAAAACCGGAACTGTTACCTTATTGCGTTAAAAGTGGATTAAAAATCCTCATTTGATGCAATTGATTTGGTATTGGTTGCATGGTTGCAAGATTTTTTCAATTTTTTTTTGGTTTTTTGAAAATATAGGTATAGATTTGTTTTTGCTATACGAGAGTGGCTAAACATGGGGGTTATTTTAATTTTAAGCCTCGATTTGGTTACTTAAAATTGAGCAAGCAAACGCTTTATTTTATTGTTTTCGTATTAAAATGTAATTAAATTGTAATTCTTATTTGCATAAGAACGATAGGGGTTATAGTTTTGCGTCGGTTATATCATATTAGATTAATTTATACTTTATTAAATTTTATATATTATTAACTTTAATTTATACGTCATGATTAGTAGAAAACTCACGTTTATGGTAGTGTTGCTGGTTGGCTTCATTACCCTTGGCTTAAGCCAAACATCTTCATTTCCTCCGAAACCCGCAAACAAATGGCAGCTCGGATTGAACCTTGGAGTTCCCCAAGTATTGGGTGACATTAAATCTGAACCTTTTGGTGGAAACCACACGCCTGCATTTGGTGTTGGTTTAAACATCCGCAAGAGTTTAGGTTATTTATTATCAATGCGTGCACATGGTATGTATGGCCAAGCTTACGGACAGGATTTCATCCAAGGTTCTTATGCGTTCAACAAAACACTTAACGGTGCTTTTTCGAACAGCACAAATGAAAACTACTCAACAGGTGCCGATTA
>JBBRGZ010000201.1:0-5239 GCA_038223395.1 Chitinophagales bacterium | reverse complement strand
ACCAATTTGTAGAGCTCCTCTTTGATGAATACGGCAAACCCTATATTTCAAATTTTGACGTTCATATAAGTCTTTCACATAGTTATACCTACGCAGCAGCAATAATTTCTAAAGATTATAGAGTTGGAATAGATATAGAAGAAACGCATCGAAAAATTGAGTCAATTAAAAATAAGTTTTTATCGACGGTTGAGTTATCAAATATTGGTAATATAGATATCCAACAAAAACTATTGGTCTATTGGAGTGCAAAAGAGGTAATGTATAAAATCTATGGCAAACGCAAACTTGAATTTAAAGATGATATGTACGTTAAACCATTTCTATTAAATGAGCGTGGCGATATTGATGGAATATTAATGAAGGGCGGAACCGTTGCCGAATATCATATGCATTATGCAACTCAAAAGGATTTTATGCTCGTTGTAGGTGCAGAAAAAGAGGTAATCGTGATAGATTCAATTTAATCTTAAGCAATCAGTAGAAATAATAATAAATGGATGTTTGCAATAAAACCCGTTTTTCCAAGACAATACCCTGCAATTTCCACCTGTTTGCTATTCAGGACTAACCCAAATAAATCAGTAGCATAGTTAATTTTTAAAAGTCTATTGATTAATTCCATCTAACTAATTTGTAATTCATGCCTTTCCGTTTTAATAAGTAGCAGCAGCATCCTTTTAGTTGAATCGATTTTAATGGAAGAAGAGCTAATGCTGAGGAGTTTCTACTTATTTGTTCTAACTCAAATTATTAACAAAACTACCTTGGAAGAAAAGGACCGGCCTTAGCTGCCAATGCCAAATCCCTTAAATGAGATTCACCGCCAATAATTATTAGGTGCGTGCAGAATGGAAGCAAAAGCCAGTCCGCCAAATGATTTAAGGCGCTCCAATTATTCAAATACCAATAATTATTTAAAGAATTTAATCTATCCAAATCGGACCTTTTTTGCGCTCAGTGAATTTCATTTTAGGGATTTGTGCATTGGTGAGCGTAGCCTTGATTTTTGGTGATACCTTTTGATCAAGCAAAAGGTATCGAAACAATAAAGCGCATCGTTACCATTAAATAATAACGAACTATATTAGAAATAATCGAATCTAAAAAAATATATAATTTTTTAATATCGAATACCGAAATGGAATCTACATCTCGCTTTGGGTTCAAATTTGTAGCTGATTTTTGAAAAATAAAAAAGCATTACATCATTAAAATACAGATGTAATGCCTCCTTAAAATTGTAATATTATTCCTTTATAAAAGGCGTTGCAGCCAGCATTCCTGCACTTTCTATCGATATTCTGTAATACCCTGCATTTAAATTTTTAATTGGTATTGTAATAATATTTATACCTGAATTTATGCTGATATCTTCATGATAAATATCCCTTCCTAAAATGTCATAAATAACTAATTTACCGATTCCTTTTTTAGAAATGTTATAGCGCACATTTATAATATCACTCGTCGGATTTGGAAAAACAGCTAAATTAAAATCATTAGAATTTTCAATAATTCCAATTTGCTGCCCATCATTTAGATTGATATTATCTACATACAAATTATTTTCATAATCGCTAATTGTGCGGAATTTAATAAAGAGTTGACTGCTTCCTAAATAGCTATTTAAGTTAATAGATTCGTTTCTCCATTCATTAGCCTCAGGTACAAAGGAGGAGGGTGTTACAGGAGCAGTTTGCAAATCAGGATTCGATTTTTTATACACGGTTTCCCAAGTTGAACCGCAATCGTCACTTACTAATACTTCCAAAGTATCAGAAAAAGTACCGCCTGCTGTATATAATGCATAGGCAACATCAAAAGTAAAAGTAATAGATGCTAAACCGCTTAAATCATAAGCAGGAATAACAAACTCATCAATTTCGCCATTTGCATCATTGTCAAAATGATTCATATAAACTGAATACGTGCCAATCGCTGCCGCATCGTTTGTGCGTTCCCATGTAAAATAATCATCCGGATTATTGATAGTATATCCGGCATAAGGAAATCCTGTCGATTCAAATCCCTGAACCAATGGAAGAGCAACGCCGGTTAAATTCACAAAAAAGTCTGTTTCAGTTGTATTGTCGCCTGCATCGGCATCAATAAACCCATTTGGATTTTCTAG
Source organism: Chitinophagales bacterium (assembly GCA_038223395.1). Lineage (GTDB taxonomy): Bacteria > Bacteroidota > Bacteroidia > Chitinophagales > BACL12 > UBA7236. The sequence continues at coordinate 3,105 of JBBRGZ010000201.1, read as the reverse complement.
GGTTGCTTCGAGCGTGTGTGCGCCTTCGGTTGTGGTGATAGCAGATAAAGTAACATTTTCTATTGCACCGGTTGTAAGTGAACCTGTCCAATTGTAAGTTAAAGTTGTACCTCCATCAATTTGATAATTGATATCTACGGAAGTTAACACCTCAGTGCCGTGATTTTTAATTGTAATAATAGGAGATATGGTAACATTACAAATTGTACCTCCCGGCAAAGATGCAATAGCTTGAACATCATAAGGTTGTAAACCGCATCCTTCAGAAATTGTAATTCCATACCGCGCACCACCCGGCTCAAAAAGCGATTGAATTCTGCTTTTTTGGTCTTCAGTAAATATGTTCATACAAGCATCGTCAGTATAATCCATATAGTTCTGAAACATAATACCCGGCGCATCTGCAGAACATAAATCCGTTTTCGGAAATCCGGGACAACCATAAGTTTCAACTTTCTGATTTGGTGTATCACCACATAAATCAGAAGCGCCACAACCTGCGTCATCTCCCCAAATATGATATAAATTCAACCAGTGTCCAATTTCATGCGTTGCGGTTCTGCCCAAATGATAGGGGTATCCTGCATCATTATTACCTACATTTTGGAAATTTATTACAACACCATCTGTCGCATCAGGTCCACCCGGAAACTGCGCATATCCCAATAAAAAAGCACCGATATTTCCCGACCAAAAATTAAGATAATCATCGGCTGGCCAAGCATTTGAACCACCCATTGCCGTAAATTTGATGCCATCGTCAAAACCAAAGGTGGTAACATCTGTTGCAACCCTCAATATACCAGTGGTTGGATTTCCATCAGGGTCAACTGCTGCAATACAAAATTCGACATTGCAATCTGCTGCAACATCGTGAAATGCACCTGGAGTATTCGTTGTATCGGCATTTAATCGCCTGAAATCGGCATTTAAAATTGCAATCTGCTCTATTAAGCGCTCATCAGGAATATTCTGGGCTGCTGTTTTATATACAACATGGAAAACAACAGGAATTTTAATGGTTACACCACCTCCATCAGTTTTAAATTGTGTTTTATTTTTTTGGATGTACCTGTTTGTGTAAGCTTCAATTTGTTGTTTCTTTTTTGCATAATCAGGATATTTCGCCATTAAAACAGCCTCGTATTCAGTTGTTGAACAGCGTATAGTTTGTGTATATCCGGTTTGCGCCAATAAAACAGCGATACATAAATAGGTAAAGATTTTTTGCATAAAGTAATTAATTAATAAGTGTTAAAGGTAATAAAAGCCTGTCAATACATATAAAATGCGGACTTTAACCAGCAAACATGTGGAATATAAAAAAGATAGGAAAGTTGCGAGATTGCATAAAATTAAAAACAGCAATTGTCTCTTTCGAGACGCTTGCTGCTTGTTTATCCCTTAAAAACAGGTCAAATATACTACTTTATCTGTTTTATCCTAATTTTTTTTCAAAAAATATTAAATATTTTTTTAACTCAATAAAAAGGGGTGAAATTAACTGCATATCAAGATCCAAAGCAAATATTAAAACAATTGTTATCCGCTTTGATGAAATATCAGATATGTAAACATCCATCGGGTTATTATTGTAATCGGATGACCTGCTCAACTTCGATTTTCAAAAACATAATTAATTGCTCCGAAATAATCATTCAATTCCATGCTTGGCTGTTCCACTTCGATATTGGATATTCAGTGTTCGATATTCAACATTCAATTTTTTTTTTGATACAATTATTATAAATACTATTCTAGCGCAAGCGTCTCTGCTTGTGCTGGAATAGTAACAAAAAGCGTTTCAAAAAATGGAATTTAAATCCCCAATTTTTGAAACGCTTTTTATTTAATTTTAAATATTATTTATGCATATTCGCTTTTAAAAATGAATATGTATTTCCATAATACAACATTTGTTCTGTAAAATTTTCAGGATATGCTACAGTAATATCTGTAATATTCCCTTTTGCATCCATTACTGGTGTCAGCAAAGGATTAATAAATCCGTAATAAGGTGGAATATTTAATTTCACTGTGCGTGCTAATACTTCCTTATGCAATTCTTCATCAACCTGAACGCCATAATTTTCAACTAATGCCATACCTGCTGCATAATCACCTTCCGATTTTATGCGTTGTACTTCGCGTAATAAATTACCAAATATTTTACGCAATGCCTCGTAATCATTAATTACAAAATAAGTTTTGCCATCTATATATTTTCTTTCAATTACATTGGCTGCTTTACCTTGTTCGTAAGCCCATGCTGCAATCATTTGGCGGTTGCGCATGTGTGCTTCTTCAATTGTTTTACCCGGTTCAATTCTGCGTAATTGTATCATTATTCCATTGCGAATATAACTATCATATTGAGCTTTTCCAACTTCTAAATCTGGAATTAATCCCCACTCAACTAAATTAGGATCCATGATATAATATAGGCCTACTAAATCGGCACGTGCTTCCTCAAGACAATTTGCGTAATTCTTTAAAGTTTCTTTTGGAGTTCCAATGCCTTTATTTATTTTGCCACTCGCATGTCCAATAACTTCATGCATTGCGGTATGCATTTTACCAGCTAAAGAACCATATTTTTGAGCGCGTTCTTTTTCTTCGGCATTATAGCAAAACTCATCCAATATACCTGAACTTCCTGCTTGCTCGTAAGCATAACTGATATTTCCAAGACTCACCGATTTAGAGCCAAATTCACTGCGAATCCAGTTTGCATTTGGAAGGTTAACTCCAATTGGTGTAGCGGGTGATGCATCACCCGATTCGCCGGCAACATTTACAACCTTATACGACACACCTACAACATTATCTTTTTTATGCTCTTTTAAAATGGGTGAATTATCTTCAAACCATTGTGCATGTGTAGCCAATTTTGACATTCTTTCAGATGCATCAAAATCTTTTAATTCAACTATGGATTCAAAAGAACCACGATATCCTAATGGGTCATTATATACTTCAATAAATGAATTGATATAATCAATATCACCTTCCGTCTCTTTCACCCATTCAATATTATATTCATCCCATGTTTTTAAATCACCGGTTTTGTAATACGAAATTAATAAATTGAGTGCCTTGGCTTGT
>JBBRGZ010000200.1:0-5254 GCA_038223395.1 Chitinophagales bacterium | reverse complement strand
TGTAATTAATTATGCAGGTGATGTAATTCTAAAATATGACCCTAAACAAATTGTAATTTATTGTGGTGAAAATGATTTTGCTAATACCGATACCATTTCCCCAAAAACCGTATTTAATCGTTTCATGAAATTGTACAATGTCATTCGAGACCAATATCCTGAAGTTCCTATTGTATATATTTCTTTAAAACCGAGTCCGGCGAAAACAAATATGATGCAGAAGATAATGCTGTATAATAATATGGTTGCAATCTTTTCATTAAAGGAAAAAAATCTTACTTATGCTGATGTGTATTCAAAAATGATGGCTGCAGATGGCAAACCCGATTCGAGTTTATTTTATGCGGATAAAACACATATGAATGCTAAAGGTTATGATGTGTGGAATGCAGTGGTGAGACCGATGTTGATTAATTAATGCTTTTATTAGTTCAACTTGATATTCTGTATTCTACATTTAAAATTTATTAACTCCAATGTAATGATGATAATTATCTTTAAAGCCTTGATACCATTTTACGGCTCATTTTTTAATATAGACTCTTCATTATAAATCAGAATATAAAAGTGAAACGGTTTTTTATAAAAATAAATATCAGCTAAAATCTTTAATCGTAAGATTGATTTGATTTGTTTGCAAGTTCTATCATCCGCAAATATTCTTCAGCAGTAAGATCGGTGTAGAAAAAATTAATAGGGTCAACTTTAGTTCCATTTTTTTCTACTTCGTAATGTAAATGAGGAGCTGTAGATAATCCTGTTGTTCCAACCTTGCCAACTAATTCGCCACGTTTAACTTTTTGTCCGGCCTTAACATTAAACGCACTTAAATGCGCATATCTGGTTTTATATCCATATCCATGGTTTATTACTACCACGTTTCCGAACCCACTAGAATTATTATCAGCCTGCTCAACAACACCATCAGCAGTTGCAAAAACATCAGTTCCTTTCGGTGCAGTAAAATCCAAACCCTCATGAAATTTTGCAAATTTATAAATGGGATGTATGCGCCAACCAAAACCGGAAGCAATACGCTCCAAATCTTTATTCGAAATAGGTTGAATTGAAGGCGTATGTTCCAATAAATTTTCTTTATCGGCAATTAAACCCGACAGCTCATCAAACGACTTGGATTGCACAACCATTTTACGTCGGATGAGTTCGAGTTTGAAGGCAGTATTTTTCAGTAATTCTGCATTGTCGAGTTTATTCATGCTTTGAAAGCGCTCACTACCTCCAATTCCCGCAATACGTTCGTTGCGCGAAACCGGTTCAGCCTCAAAAATTACACGATAAATATTATCATCGCGAGTTGCAAGTTCACCCAAAATAGTACCTATGGTATCCATTTTGTTATTCATAAAATCAAGCTCAAGTTCCATTTCTGAAATCTGATTTTTCAAATATTTTTCCTTAGGTGAATCGAAGTAACTGTAAGCAATCCACACAATAATAGAAGCAAAAACGGCGGCAGTACAAACCCATCCCGTAATACGCATTACCCACATCCAACGCGAGGTAACGTGCTTCTCAAATTTGAGATTACTTGGGTTATAAAAATATTTTACCTTCTTCGCCATGCGGCTTTGATTCTGTAATTTTGTGGCTTAAATTGAACTGTGTAAACAAGGAAGGGACACGAAAATAAAGAAAATTTCGGAAACTTAAAAACGTCTTGAAAAATAATATAGTATGACATCTCAGGAAATAAGGATAAAATTTTTAGACTTTTTTGAAAAAAAACAACATAAAATTGTTGCATCATCACCTATTGTTGTAAAAAATGACCCTACTCTCATGTTTACTAATGCGGGTATGAACCAGTTTAAAGACCTTTTTCTCGGTAATAAAAAAATTGAATCTCCACGCATAGCCGATACCCAAAAATGTTTGCGTGTTTCAGGTAAACACAACGATTTGGAAGAAGTTGGCGTAGATACCTATCACCATACCATGTTCGAAATGCTCGGAAACTGGAGTTTTGGCGATTATTTTAAAAAAGAAAGTTTGGGCTGGGGATGGGAATTATTGACTGATGTATTTAAACTCGATACTTCGCGTTTATATGTTACAATATTTGAAGGTTATGAAAAAGAAAAACTTGACTTCGACTCAGAGTCATATGAAGTTTGGAAAAATCTGATTGCGGAATCGCATATTTTAAAAGGAAATAAAAAAGATAATTTTTGGGAAATGGGCGATACCGGTCCATGTGGCCCCTGCAGTGAAATACATTACGATATGCGCTCTGATGCTGAACGTAAATTAATTGATGGCGCAACACTTGTTAACGCAAGCGATCCTCAAGTAATCGAAATTTGGAATCACGTATTTATTCAATTCAATCGCAAAGCAGATGGTTCGCTTGAAGAATTGCCTTCAAAACACGTAGATACCGGAATGGGTTTTGAACGTTTGGTGCGCGCTATGCAAAATAAATCATCCAATTACGATACGGATGTTTTTATCCCTTTAATTAAAAAGGTGGAATCGCTCAGTAGTTTTATTTATGGTAAGGATGAAAAAACAGATATTGCTATTCGTGTAATATGCGATCATATTCGTGCAGTAAGTTTTTGTATTGCCGATGGACAGTTGCCAAGTAATACCGGCGCAGGTTATGTTATTCGCAGAATTTTAAGAAGAGCAATTCGCTACGGATTTAGTTTTTTGAATTTAAAAAAACCATTTTTTAATGCACTGGTAAATGTACTTGCCGAAGAATTTAAAGATGTATTCCCCGAATTATATGCACAACGCGAACTTGTTGCAAAAGTAATTTTAGAAGAAGAAACATCTTTTTTAAGAACACTCGAAAATGGCATAAAACGATTAGCGGATGTACAAAACGAACTTATTGAAAATAATAAAAAAATAATTTCGGGTGATGTTGCTTTTGAGTTATACGACACCTTTGGTTTTCCATTCGACCTTACTGATTTACTTGCAAGAGAAAATAATTTAAGTGTAGATAAAAATGCATTTGATACAGAAATGCAAAAACAAAAAGACCGCGGTCGCAACGCAACAAGTATGGAAACCGGCGACTGGCAAATAGTGCAGGAAGATAATAAGGTTGAATTTGTTGGATATCATACATTAGAGTCTGATGCACAGATAATAAAAATGCGTTCTGTAAAAACAAAAAATGTGTTGCAATATCAAATCGTATTAAATAAAACGCCATTTTATGCAGAAAGTGGTGGACAAACAGGCGATATCGGCACTTTAATAAGCGGAAATGATATTATTGAAGTATTGGATACAAAAAAAGAAAACGATTTAATTATTCATTTTACAAATAAGCTTCCAACGCAACCCGAACAACACATTATTGCAAAAGTAGATGCAAAAAGAAGAACAGATATTACATATAATCACACCGCAACACATTTATTACACGCAGCTCTCAGAACAATTTTAGGAACACATGTTCAACAAAAAGGAAGTTATGTTGGTCATGATAGATTGCGTTTTGACTTTTCACATTTTTCGAAAATAACAGATGATGAATTAAAGTCAATTGAACATCTTATCAATAAAAAAATACGCCAAAACATTCCTGTTATTACCAAAGTAATGCCCATTGCTGAAGCACAAAAATTAGGTGCCATGATGTTGTTTGGCGAAAAATATGGTGATAGTGTAAGAGTTGTTATTGCAGATGAAAATTACAGTAAAGAGTTTTGTGGAGGTACACATGTTGGCGCAACTGGTGAGATTGGATACTGCAAAATAATTTCGGAAAGTGCAGTTGCAGCAGGTATTCGCCGTATTGAAGCAATTACAGGTGAAGCCGTTGAAGCATATATTGATGATACTGTTGCAACAATTAAACAACTTGCAGAAATTACAAAAAGCAGCGATATTCTTAAAAGTGTAACAGCTTTATCTGAAGAAAATGGGATATTAAAAAAAGAAATTGAAAAATTTCAAACTGAAAAAATAAATCAGATAAAAAATAACCTCTTACAAAAAATAACATCCCACAACGGCATTAATTATTTAAGTGCTGAAGTAGATTTAACAACTGCCGATCAAATAAAAAAGTTAGCATTTGATTTACGTAATGCTACATCAGATTTATTTTGTATATTAGGTGCTGATTTGCAGGGTAAAGCAAATATTTCGCTTATTATTAGTGATAATTTAGTTGTCGATAAAAATCTGGATGCGGCTAAAATTATTCGCGAATTAGGTAAAGAAATTGATGGTGGTGGTGGTGGGCAAAAATTCTTTGCAAGTGCCGGTGGAAAAAACCCTGCCGGAATTCAATCTGCGTTAAAAAAGGCGGAAACATATTTAGTTTAAATTATTAGCCAATAAAATAAATACAACCCAATGAAACAATTAATAACTATCTTATGTATGAGCTGCATTACAATTGTATCAGCCCAAATTAATATCCCCGCAGGAGGTGGTGAAGCACCAGTTTTAGGACATGATGAAATAAGTCCTGCCCAATACCAAGAAATTAAAACGATGTTGCACAACAATGTGGAACAATTAAAAGCAGAAGGAAAAATACCTCTCACTCAACCAAAAATCGAATCTGTAGCCTTTCAATTTCCATTAGCTTGGAATACAGGATTTAGTGGATATAATTTTTATGGAATTTCGAATTATGTAGATCATAATGTTGCATATCCGGGATTTTTAACTGATTGGAATTGTGGTACAAGAACTTACGATACGGAAGCAGGTTATAACCATCAGGGAATTGATTATTTTTTATGGCCATTTTCTTGGGATTTAATGGAAAGTGGTGCTGTTAAAATTGTTGCTGCTGCACCGGGATTAATTGTAGGCAAAACAAATGGCAGCTACGATAAAAATTGTGCCTTTAATAACCTGACATGGAATTCAATTTATGTGCGTCAAGCAGACGGCTCAACAGCATGGTATGGTCATATGAAAAATGGCTCTTTAACAGATAAAGGTTTAGGCGACAATGTTGAACTTGGAGAATTTTTAGGCTTAGTTGGAAGCTCAGGAAACTCTACAGGACCGCATTTACATTTTGAAGTATATAACGCAGATGATGAATTAATTGATACTTACGCAGGTGTTTGCAACGACTTTAATGCGGAAAGTTGGTGGGCAACTCAACCTACTTATAATGTGCCTGGAATAAACAGGATGATAACACACGATGACTTTCCGGATTTTAAAACATGTCCTGAAGTGGAAGATATTAATGCCAAGGATGCATTTATGGCCGGTGACCCAATTATAGTTGCTTTGTATGCTA
>JBBRGZ010000199.1:0-5286 GCA_038223395.1 Chitinophagales bacterium | reverse complement strand
AATTCGGATGAAAGCTCAGGGGCACACGCTATTGCTTTTTGTCTCCATGTACTCATTTTTTATAAATTTAGTTTTGATTAAGAACTGCAATTTATATAAAAAATTCAATTAGGAGGGATAAGAATTCTTATTTTATAAATTCAAATAAATACAAAAACGGTTCGAGATTTGCTCAAGCCGTTTTGTATACAATTGATTCGTCCTTTTATTTTACAATAGGCGTATCAGAAATTAACTTCCAATTGCCGTCCGTATCTTGAATCAATTCAATTAACGAAATAAAAGTCATTTTTGATCCTTTAAATATAACCTTTGCATTTGCTGTGGGTCCGTTTATAACTATATTTTCAATGGTCAAAACTCTGTTATCCCCGACATATTCCTTTGATTTTATTTTTTCAAGATAGGCTGCTTTTTGCATTACAATTACTCCTGTACTTCCAAATAAGCGATTCATAACAATGCGATAATTGTCGTCTAAATAGGTAGCAAGTTTTTCTGCATTATTTTCATCGCCGGCTTTTGAAAATTCTGTAATTATTTTTTCTATATTTTTTAATTCCATAGTTTGAGCTTTTGATGCTATACCTGCAAACATTAAACAGATGAGAGCAATTAAATTAAATTTTTTCATCACTTTTAGTTTTAACTTGTTAATAAATATTTTAAATTGCAATCGACTTGATAAATCGCTAATAATATTCTCTTTGTTTCATCCGATTTTATTTTTATAGTTTTACATTAATTGAGGTCCTCATAACTGAATGATGTTGAAAATCATCTTCAAGACTGTATGCAATAGTCATTGTGTACGCATTCCCTTCAGTTAAATCACGATGATACTTACTTTTAGGTGTTATTGGTAATGAGAATTTTAAGGTTGTAATACCGGAGTTTTCATCCCCCATAATGTTGCCAACATGTGGTTTTTCTCCTAAATCACTGAGCGACTTGTAATTACCGGGACTTAATGTGTAGTGTTCCACTACGTTTGGTTTTCCATTTATCACATTTCCCATAATTAAATACGTTCCTGTTATTTCGGAACTATCATTGAAACCGATGGTTACCCAGCCATCAGTTGGCGCGCTCATTTCGAAAAATATGCTATCGTTTTTGTAATACCAACTTACTTTCATTTCATTTTTTGAAACCGTTTTAGCAGAAGTCCCTTGTGCTGAACAACGTATATTTAGGGACAGTACTAAAGTGATTAGAATTAATTTTTTCATATATTTTTATCTTTTAGTTTTCCTGGTATCTTTAAAGCGATGTATTTCAATTAAAACTAAAATGTTTTAAAAAGTTGTATTATCAATAGTTGATATATCAATTAAAAACACAAAAAAGCTACTCCATATTTGTTCTGATTTTTGCTAAAATTCTATTTAATGTGGTAAGATCATGCTCGGAAAGGCCTTTGATACTTAATTCTCTATGTTTCTTAATTATTTTGAAGTGTTGTTTAATAAAGAGTTGTCCCTTTTTGGTTAAAGTGATATTGTAAGCTCTTCTATCATTTGGTATTGCTTCTCTAAGAATTAATTCTTTTTTTACTAATAGGTCAATTGTTCTGGTAATAGATGCCGGATCGCGATAGGATTTGGTTGCCAATTCATTTTGCAATAGGTTTAAGTTTTCTGATACAATCTTTAACACAACCCATTGTTCCACAGTGATTCCGAGCTTGAGTCTATCAAATTCTTTTTGCGAATATTGTTTAGCTACCTTGTTTGTCAGGTCAAGTTGAAAAAGTATGACGTCTTCAATTTTCTGCATTTTGAACGTTTATGGATGCAAAGGTAGGCAATATATTTGATATATCAATTATTGATGATGTTTTTTTTATAGAATCATGTCAAACGGTGTTTACAATGTTACTTCTTTGTTTGGAAGTTGTCTAAAATTCAATAAATTGTCCTTGTTTATTCGGTTTTTGCTTATAAAAAAATAATTCATAAAAAGCTTCAATTTTTCTTGGGTGTGTTTTTAAAGCATATTTATTACTAAAGAAATATGATACTAATATCCAGTTAAATTCACTTCCTTGCTATTTATTAAAATACGCCTTCATCGGAGTGAAATAGCTGTCAACCCAACCCTTTTTATAATCAGAGTTGCCTTCAGGAATATTTGTATGGTTTAAATTTAATATACAACCTTCTGCTGTTTCAGTAAGTTCTATGGTTAATTTGGAATCTTTATCCTTTTCCTTAAATTCTGTTGTTCTCCAAGTTTGAACAATTTTTTTGTTTTCTATTAACTCAATATTTTTTCCTGTTATATAACCATCCCAGGCAAAAAATTTTGTATTTATAATGGGCGAACATTTTGCATCTCCTCCAGTCATTTTTGTGTGCTCTTCACTGTTCAACCAAGCATGGTATAAGGTTGCTGAAGACACAGCAAAACTTTCTTGTAATTTGATGTCATTATTCATAGTACGCAGTTTATATAATTTAAATTTTAATAAAGCATCTTTCAAATCTAAGTTGACAATTCAATTACTTCGCTTTGCAACTCATCCCCAAAAAAAGCAGAGCAAGCTCTAAAACAAAAGTAATGATTAAAATAGTCTAATTCTATCTCAAATAGCATTTGCTTTTAGGATATTTAAACTTCTATTGTACCTGTCTCAACTTGTCCTTTGCGTTTAAAATTGGCAATTATAACTCCGGTTGTTGTTACCAAGCTTTCAATTAATGTAAATGATGCTGGAATTACACCGCTATTAAACGTTTTTTTTCCAACACCAAGTGTCAGAGGATAAATTTTTAGACAAAGCTCATCTACCAAATCATTTTTAAGCAGTAATTGAATGAGCTCGCTGCTTCCCCAAACTTGTATGTCGGTGCCTTCTGAATTTTTAAGTTTTTTAATTTCATCCAAAGTATTAATAAAGACGGAATGTTTCCATTCTGAAGTATTTCGTGTAGTAGACAATACATATTTGGTGCCAATATTAATTCCAGGCCAAAAATCTGCATGGTCAGGCCAATAGGCTTCCCAAATATCAAATGTTTTTCTTCCTAAAAGGTAATCAGTAGGTTGCAATTGTTTTTTTACCACTTCTATAAATGCTTCATCAGTATAGGGTGAACACCAGCCACCATATTGAAACCCACCTTCTGTGTCTTCCTCGGGTCCGCCGGGTGCTTGCATTACTCCATCTAAAGTAATCATAGATATTACAATTATTTTTCTCATTGTTTTACGGTTTTGTTAGAATACAAAGTTCGTCTATTTAGATTGCGTTATTGAAGTGTAAACACGACAAATTAGGAGTAAAAATGCGACAAGTAAAAATTCTATTTTTATTCACTTTTAATCACTACATTTACTTTTAGATATTTGCAGATATTGTTATTTACAAATAATTATTTTTAAATTTTAATTATTTTTCGAAATGGAAAGTTTTGCCTTATCTTCTTTTTTTAAATCTCATAATTTTTTAACCGAGAAGTTAATGCGTTTTCAAATTCACTTGATTTGTCAACATAAAATAATACTGTATCAGTGCTTTTTTTAATTCCAAACATCTTGGTGACGTGCATTGGAGTTTTTAAATACACAACAATATTATGATTCTCTAATCCTTTTATAAGTGCAATTTTAATAGTGTTTCGATCTTTCGGTATTTTTTTTGATAACTCAAATTTATCAATATTCGAAAAAGGGATATATGCGTCGCCTGCTAGTCCATTATGAATTTCCAATACTGTTTTATTTATAAATATTGGACGAGCCTTAACTGCTTTTATATGCGCAAACAATTGCATACAAGTATATAAACTGAGGGCTGTTAATACCCAAGCAATTGTGTTACTCCACATACTCAGCAAAAAATGCATCCCTGTAGTTTCAATTAATAATATAGATAATATTGCCCACAACATGATTGCAACACCATTTTCTTTATAAGATGTGAATTTTGTTTTATTGTCTATTGTTTTGTCTCTTCTACCCAAAAAAGCATAATACAAAACAGAAATTTCTGAGGAAATAATATTTGCAAACTTTTCATTCCCTGTAACTTGAAACATGACATTTCTGCAATGTATTAAAAAATCGATTCTATTATTATTTGTCGCCTTTGCTTTTTTGTTCGCAATATAAAATTTGCGACCGATTATAAAAATAACTGTTGCTTCAATTACCGGCGACACCCAGGTTTTGATGAGTTGTAGAAAAATACTTGAGTCAGCATTTAAGATAAAGCTTGCAACTAAAATTCCTACAATAAATATTCTTGATACTGTTATTCTAGAAACATTGCTTTTTCTAATGGCAAGAAAATATATTAATGGCGCAACTACAAGAATGTCAATAAGTATGGCATTTGATATTAAGTCATTATTCGCTTTGAATTTTGAAGTCATGGTAATAATAAAACAGCATAAATAGGTCAGTATTGGTATTCCTAATGCAACAAGCCAATTTGGTTGGTTTTTTGATGATATTTTCATTGTCATAATACTTGTTTAATAATTAAAACAATTTTAGCAACTCCTTATAAGTTTATTCATTTCCTTTTTCAAAGAAGGCATAGGCCTTTTCTTAATCAGTTCCTTCTCCCCAACCAATCATAGCAGAAATAATCCGTGTTTTTCCGTTTCCCATATCAACAAATTGAATTATTTCTTGAAGGTTTTTATCCTCATTTTGTGCGCGTTCCGAAAAATTGTCGTTCAGGTTTACTTTTACTGTAAGCATTTCATTTTCTAGGTAATTAATAATATCGAGTTGAATTGCGGATGAGTCGTCGGTTGTTTTGGTTTCGTCGTAATTAGTTTTAATCCAGCCTCCAATTTTAATATTAGTAGTTACAACTGTAGCTAATCTTTTGTCGGTTGTAAAGAGTTTCCACACTTCTGCTTTTGTATTTGGCACTATGATGGATAATTGCAATGCTTTTTCACCAAATTCTTTTACATACGATGAGTTTATTACCTGTGCCTTTATTCCGATATATGGAATTATAAATAAAGTAAATATCAGTATTGCTTTATTTAATTGCATAATTACTTATTCATTTTTGTTTGTCAAAACTAATACATTTTTTCCAAGTGTTTTAAACTTTACTCCGTTGTTTTGTTCTACTGTAATTGTAATGTGTCCGGTTTTACTTGTGTTTATGTCCATTACCACACCTGATTTACCGATGTGCGTACCAGTAATTACTTTGCAGTTGTCGCCATCCTTTAAGTTTGGGGTTGAATTTGTATGCATTTATTTATTTTTTAACATGGTTTTGGTGATTTTGCTTTTTCGTAACAAAGTAATTTT
>JBBRGZ010000198.1:0-5320 GCA_038223395.1 Chitinophagales bacterium | reverse complement strand
GTTGGGCGATAAAAACTTATCATCAATAAATTTAAGTTAACAGTAAGAGTATTCATTACCACAACTTCTAAAGGAAGTGCACCAACTAAGCGCGCAGTTTGATTTTCTAAAAAATGATGATAATACAACCAAGGATTTTTTGCGTTCAAATGTCCTTCCACTCCAAATGTTTCCCAATCTTTTAATTCTTGTTCAATATATGCTCTTGTAGTTTTAGGTTGTAACCCCAAAGAATTTCCGGTAAAATAAATTGCATTTTCTTCCTTATGTTGCGGAAAATAAAATTGATTGCGATAAGATTTGAGTTCATCTTTTGCATCGAGTGCCAATGCAAACTCGCGTGTGTTTTCAAAATGTATCATACTTTTCTGCATATACTTACAAAGGTAAACACAAGTAAGAAAACATGTTATACTTTGTTACTTTTTTTCTATATTTGGCTTCGGTAATTTATCCTTTAATTAACTTCAAAAATTGTATGCAAAATCCCGACGAATCGAATGCAGAATTTAAAATTGCTGCCGATTTAATCAAGTTTAGTAATAAAAATATCTTTTTAACAGGTAAAGCCGGTACGGGGAAAACGACATTTTTGCATTATATCCGTGCGCATTGTCGCAAAAACTTAGCTGTGATAGCACCAACCGGAGTTGCAGCAATAAATGCAGGTGGCGTAACTATGCACTCCTTTTTTCAGCTGCCTTTTGAGCCCTTTGTGCCGGTTAAAAAATCATTTTCGGTAAACATGGGTGTTTCTGATAAACATTCATTATTCAATAAAATAAAACTCAATACGCAAAAGCGCGAAGTAATTGAGGCGCTTGAATTATTAATTATTGACGAGGTAAGTATGTTGCGCTGCGATAAATTGGATAGTATAGATACAATTCTTCGCGCCATTAGAAAAAAAAATATTCCTTTTGGTGGTGTGCAGGTTTTATTTATTGGGGATATGTATCAACTGCCACCTGTTGCACCTGACAACGATTGGCAAATTTTGAGGGAGCATTATAAAAGTCCATTTTTTTTCGACGCGCAAGTAATACACGAAATTGAATTGGTACATGTCGAATTACTCAAGATATATCGTCAAAAACAACAAATATTTATTGACCTTTTAAATAATGTGCGGAATAATAATGTCACCGAATTCGACTTTGAATTATTGCAAGAAAGATATAGACCGGTTTTTTCTGAAGAAGAGATGGAACATGCAATTACAATTACAACACACAACTACAAAGCAGATAAAATAAATATAGAAGAACTCCAAAAACTCTCCACGGAGGAACATGTTTTTATTGGCAAAATTGAAGGCGATTTTTCAGAGAAATCGTTGCCAACAGAATTGAAACTAACCTTAAAAGAAGGTGCTCAAATTATGTTTATTAAAAATGATACCGGCGAAGACCGTGCATTTTATAATGGAAAAATTGCAACAGTAAAATCTATTGCTAAAAATAAAATAACAGTAACCATGCAAGATGATGGTTCTGAATTTGAAGTAAAAAAACACAACTGGGAAAACATTAAATACGTTTTAAATAAACAGAAAAATATTGTTGAAGAGGAAGAATTAGGTAGGTTTACGCAATATCCCATTCGTTTGGCTTGGGCAATAACAATTCATAAAAGTCAGGGATTAACTTTTGAAAATATTATTATTGATGCAGGACAATCCTTTGCTCCTGGCCAAGTATATGTTGCTTTAAGTAGATGCACAACTTTGGAAGGCATGATATTATTATCGCGCATTAATCCGCATGTAATTTCAACTGATGAACGCATTATAGCTTTTTCGAAACAAACAACTCCTCTTAATCGACTCGAAAATTTATTGGAGAATGAAACTAAACTTGAAAGAGATAAAAATGTTTTACAAGCTTTTGAATTTGGCCACTTGATTAAGCACATGGAAGGATATGTATTTTGGGTATCGGCTAAAAATTTTCCGGATATTAAGGGTGCAGCTGTTACTGCAAATTATTTAATGCAAAAGGTAAAACAACAATATGTTTTAGCAGAACAATATAAATCGGAAATAGAAATAGTATTAGATGTAGATATGGTTAATCTTATTCAATTAGAAGAAGTAATAACGCGACACATTTATACTTTGGCTGATAAACTTTCTGGAGAATTAATTAAACCCCTTCAAGAGCATATTGCCACCCTCGACAATTCTGTTAAAATGCGCAAGTATATTGGTATAACTAAAACAATACTAACAAGTTTTGAATTACAATTAAAAACCTTATGCAGTTTACAATATGGAGAATTGCAATTTATTAAAGCCGATGAAGCGCAAACAAAATATCAAATTTAATCTTACACAATAAATTCAATTATTTAAATAAATTGTTCCTTTTTTAGGTTCAACCATTCCAAAGCAGTACCATGCAATAAGCGTTCTTTAATTGCTGTTTCATTGATGTTGTTTTCAATTAATTTTCCGGGATGGTGTTCGCCTAATGGAAAGGGATAATCGCTTCCCATTGCCAATTGGTTGGGGCCGAAAACGTCTAAAATATATTTTAACATGAGAGGATCGTGCACGAGTGTATCTATATAAAATTTATCGAGATAGTTGCGTGGATTTACATTATTATCAATTGCAACTAAATCGGGACGCACATTAAATCCGTGTTCAATTCTGCCTATTGTTGATGGAAAACTACCACCGCCGTGTGCAAATGCCACTTTTAATTTTGGCAATTTTTCGAATATGCCACCAAAAATCATAGAGCAAATTGCAAGTGATGTTTCTGCAGGCATGCCCACTAACCAAGGCAACCAATATTTATTCATTTTATCTTTTCCCATCATGTCCCAGGGATGTACAAAAATTGCTGCATTTAATTTTTCTGCTGCTTCAAAAAATGGAAATAATTCTTCTGCATTTAAATTCCAATCGTTTACGTGACTTCCAATTTCAATTCCTTTCATACCTAATTCGTTCATGCAGCGTTCCATTTCTTGAATACTGAGAGCTGGGTCTTGCAAAGGAACGGTTCCTAAACCGATAAAACGTTTTGGATTTCGTGAAACTACCTCTGCTATATAATCATTTTGAAATCGCGAAGTTTCGAGTGCGTTATTTGCATTTTTTTCCCAATAGTGAAACATTACCGGAATTGCGCTTAATACCTGCACGTTTACATTGTGTTCATCACAATCTTTGAGTCGCACATTTGCATCCCAACAATTGGATTCTATTTCTCTAAAAAATTTATCGCCTTGCATCATGCGTGCACAACCGGCACAATGGTGGTCGAGATGAATATATCTATTATCGAAAAATTTTTCACTCCATTTGGGTAAATGTTCAGGAATGATATGTGTATGGATATCTATTTTTAACATGCAGTTCAGAATAACAATCTCACAAAAAAATAAGTAGATATTTTTTGCAGATAAGGTTTATTTTCCTGTTTAATATCAAAATTAAAAATACTATCTCGATATTAAATAAGTCAAAGTGTTTTAAAGATTATTGCGGAATATTATTTTGGCACTTCCATAACATCACCACAATTTTTGCAAGTTCTTAAACTTTCGTCTTCGTAAAATGCATTTAATATTTGTGGTAATTGTGTTACGATATCTTTTAGTGGAAAATGTTCTTCGTGCAATTTTGTATTACATTTTTCGCAATACCAAATACAGGCATCTTCTTCTTTTTCGGTGCGGTATCTTTCAATAACTAACCCAACTGTATTAGCAGGGCGGCGTGGTGAATGCGGAGTATTTGGCGGCAATAAAAACATATCACCTTCTTTAATTTCAATAACACGTGCTTTGCCGTCTTCTTGAATATTAACAGTAATATCTCCTTCTAATTGGTAAAATAATTCTTCACCGTCTTCAAAGTGATAATCTTTGCGTGCATTGGGTCCACCCACTACCATCACAATAAAATCTTCATTTGCTTTGTATACTTGTTGATTGCCAACCGGTGGTTTTAATAAATGCCGATTTTCGTCAATCCATTTTTTTAAATTAAAAGGTGCTGCAACTGCCATAACTTTGATTGTTTAATTTTGAAGTAAATTTATAAAAAAATATGCAAATCAGTTTAGAAAATAAAACGGCTATTGTTTGTGGAAGTTCGCAGGGCATTGGTAAAGCCTGTGCTATGGAGCTTGCCGGATTGGGGGCAGAAATTATATTAATTGCCCGAGATGCTGAAAAACTGAAGGCGGTAATATCAGAATTACCCGTAAATTTTGCTCAAAAACACCAATTTTTGGTTGCCGATTTTTCGAAACCCGAAGAGCTTAAAACTACCATTACACAGTTTTTGAAAGAATACGATAAACCCATTGACATATTAATAAATAATACCGGAGGACCTGCAAGTGGAAAAATATCGGAGGCTACAGAGGAACAATTATTTAGTGCTTTTAATGCACATCTCATCTGCAATCATATTTTAGCAACTGCTTTAATTCCATTTATGAAAGCGGCGCAATACGGCAGAATGATAAATATTATTTCCACCTCAGTAAAAGTGCCTTTACCCAACTTGGGTGTATCAAATACCATACGGGCGGCAGTAGCAAATTGGTCAAAAACTATGGCAAATGAGCTTGGGCAGTTCAATATTACTGTAAATAATGTGCTTCCCGGAGCCACTAAAACCGAAAGACTGAGCAGTATCATTCAAAATAATGCTTCAAAAAACAAGCTTGATATAGATGTTATAGAAGAGCGTATGTTAGCAGAAATTCCGATGAAACGTTTTGGCGAGGCCACTGAAATAGCCAATGCTGTTGCCTTTTTATGCTCACCGGCTGCAGGATATATTAATGGTATTAATTTACCTGTGGATGGTGGCAGAACGCCTAGTCTTTGAGATTTTGGGCAGTTTGGCGGGGACGCCAAGTCTGCGAGATTTTCAGCGGTTTGGCGGGGACGCCAAGTCTGCGAGATTTTCAGCGGTTTGGCGAGGACGCCAAGTCTGCGAGATTTTCAGCGGATTGGCGGGGACGCCAAGTCTGCGAGATTTTCAGCGGATTGGCGGGGACGCCAACCGCGGGGTGTGCAATAGGTTAGTTGATCCTGAATAAGCAATTTTTGAGGTAACTAATGATTTTAGATATCAAAACCAGTTGTATCGTGACAGTAACATCCGATTTCAGGCCTTTGCTATTCAGGATAAATCCAACTAAATCAATAGGTTAGTTGGTTTTTTAAGGGCTTTATTGATTAAGTTGGATTAATGATGGTGACCACCTGCGCCGTGCACGTGTCCGTGCTCTAGTTCTTCGGCGGAAGCGTCTCTTACATCCAATATTTCGCCTTTAAAGTTGAGGTTTAC
>JBBRGZ010000197.1:0-5375 GCA_038223395.1 Chitinophagales bacterium | reverse complement strand
ATTGCAATATCATTCTATTGGATTAAGCGATTTATTTGGCAACGATTTTTCATCTTCTATTCCTTCAGATGCAATGGCAGTTTGGGCAATTTATGCCTGGCTTAAAAACAAATATTTGAGTTGTTATGTATTTCTGATATTTTCTACTCTTTTTCATCCATTGGGGGGATTTTTAATTTTCTTTTTAATTTCTGTTGCAATTGTAATTCAAGCAATTTCAAATAAGGATTTAGTATCAATTTTAAAAAAAATCGCGCCTTTTATTCTTCTCTACTTTGCAACAGCGGGAATATTTATATATGCAATTTACAGTCGTTTAAATGATATTTCTGTCGACAATGCTACATTCTTCCAAATATTTTTTGTGTTTAGAAACGCGCACCATTTTATCCCTTCGCATTTTGTTATGCGGGATGTAATTTTGTTATCTCCTATTTACCTCATTACACCCATTTTATTATATAAACACAATAAAAATCTAGCATTATTATCCTTGCTGATTGTAATTGGATGTTTGATTTATGTGCCTGCCGTGCAAATAGGCAAAATGGTAATATTTGCTGAATCACAATGGTTTAAAACAACCGCTTTTATGAAGTTTTTTGCTGTGCTTGGCATTTTAATTGGCATTCAGAAGATAATACCATTTTTAAAACCCGGCAAACATGCAAAACAATTTTTGGTTATAGTAATTATTGGTTCTGCTACTTGGGTGATGATAATTTTTCCTAAAATTTCAATTATCGCATCACAAACACCTTACGAATTTCCCTTTTATAAAAAAATAACACCTGAAATAGATATTAGCACCTTGGCAAAACAAAAAACTCCTTTGGATGCCTTATTCATTGTTCCTTGCAGTTTCGACGAACTTAAATATTACGGACAAAGAAGTACCTATGTAGATTTTAAAGCAATAACACATTCAAAAAGTTATATTATTGAATGGGCTGCAAGATTTAAAGATATTTACGCTATTGATGCTCAAACCTCAGAAGTTGTAAGTTTTGATGCAATCCGTTTAGGGGATGAAAACTACAATAAAATCACAGCTGAAAGATTTCTTCAGCTAAAAAATGAAAAAGGCCTCACGCATATTATAGTAGACAAGAACAGAGTATTACCCTTCAATTTGGTAGCATCCAATTCGGAATATGCCATCTATGCATTATAACTTTACAAGCTCAAAAGCGTATTATGAATTACGGAGTTGCATTTCAAAGTATTATGCCAATCAGAATAAAACCTGCACATAGCGCCGAACAAGTTTCGCAATTGTTGTTCGGAGAAATGTATATTGTGCAAGAACAAAAGGAAGATTGGATGCGCATTAAAACCGTATTCGACGATTATAGCGGATGGATTCACAATAAACAGCACTACAGTTTATCAGACACCGAAAAAGATAAAATGCTTAACGCACCAAAATCTATGGCTGCCGAATTGGTATTTACTGTAACAAATAATGATAAAAGTTTTCCAATCGTTATTGGAAGCACGCTTTACGATTTTGATGGTATGAATTTTAAAATCGGTAAAGAAAAATTTGTGTATTCCGGTCAGGCAACTACTGAAAAGGCGGATTTTTTAAACGATGAACACCTGCGTAAATTTGCATTAAAATTCTTGCATGCGCCTTATCAATGGGGTGGTAGAAGTCCCTTTGGTATTGACTGCTCAGGACTCACGCAAATTGTTTTTAAACTATATGGTATTAATCTCCCTCGCGATGCCTATCAACAATCGGAGGTTGGCAAAACAATTAATTTTATAAATGAAGCAAGAGAGGGTGACCTCGCTTTTTTTGACAACGATGATGAAAAAATAACACATACCGGAATTATTTTAAACAACGACCAAATTATTCACGCTTCCGGCGAAGTGCGCATTGATATGATTGACCACTACGGAATTTACAATAAGGAATTAAAAAAATACACGCATAAATTGCGCATCATTAAACGCGTATTATGAAAATTTTATCTGCAGAACAAATACGACAACTGGATGCTTCAACAATAGCAGAACAACAAATATCCGGCGCCGATTTGATGGAACGTGCTGCAAAAGTTTTTTCGAATTGGTTTCATCAACATTTTTCATTTTTTAATTCCATTCACATCTATTGCGGAACCGGAAATAATGGCGGCGATGGGTTATGCATTGCACGGCATTTAATATTAAACGGTAAGCAAGTTGCAATTTTTATTTTAGGGGATATTAATAATGCTTCGGCCGATTTCAATCTGAATTATAACCGCTTGTTAGGGCTTGCTCCTGAATTAATTCTAATTGTAAAAGGGAATAATGATTTACCATTGGAAGAACCACAGTGCATAATTGATTGCATTTTCGGAACAGGATTAAATCGAGCACCGGAAGATATTTATGCAGCAACCATTGAGCACATCAATAATTCAATAGCCTTTACTTTTTCAATAGATATTCCATCAGGCTTATATTGTGATATACCAACCAATCATATTTGCGTAGAAGCAGATATTACCTTAACTTTTGAATTACCTAAACTTTGTTTTTTCTTTCCGGAAAATGCGCAATACACCGGCGAATGGATAATTAAAAACATAGGGCTTTCAAATAGTATAATTGCAACAACACAATCCAATTATACTTTTCTAACTGAAGATATAATATCTGATATTATACAGCCTAGATCAACCTTTTCGCACAAAGGAAGTTATGGTCACGCATTAATTATTGCAGGCAAACCTGGCATGACAGGCGCAGCAGAATTATGCGGTTTAGCTTCTTTAACAGCCGGTGCAGGCTTAGTTACATCATCCCAACTGACTGCAGATAGCGCACATCCTGAAATAATGCATATCAACGCAGATGAAATACCATCTCAACTAAAGGAAAACAAATACAATAGCATTGGCATTGGTCCCGGACTTGGCAATGATGAAAATACTTTTGAATTATTGAAATCCATTTTACCTATTATTAATTTTCCCGTTGTGCTAGATGCAGATGCATTGAATTGTATTGCTGAGCATCAGGAAATATTGAATTTAATTTCCCAAAATTCAATTTTAACTCCTCACCCAAAAGAATTTGAACGTTTATTTGGCAAGGATGAAAATTGGGATGGGTTAATTGAGAATTTATTAACTCAATCAAAAAAATATAACTGTATTATAATTTATAAACGCGCATTTACAATTATTGCAAATCCTGAAGGAGAAATATATTTTAATTCAACCGGAAATGCTGGAATGGCGACAGCTGGAAGTGGTGATGTGCTTACAGGCATTATCACTGCTTTACTTGCTCAAGGTTATAATTCAATGCATGCGGCAATGCTTGGAGTATTTATACACGGACTTGCAGGAGATATTGCGTTATCTGAAAATGATGGTCAAAATCTGATTGCCGGCGACATTATTTCGCACATACAACTTGCATTTTCTACTTTCAATTAAGTTAAAAAAGCAACAACAATTACCACTATTTTCTAATTTTTTTTATTGCTTTAATTAAACCGTTGGTAGAAGAATCGTGGTTTGTAATTTCTTTTTCTGAATGTAATTCAGGCAATATTGCTTGTGCCAATTTTTTTCCTAATTCCACTCCCCATTGATCAAAACTAAAAATGTTCCATAAGACACCTTGCACAAAGATTTTATGTTCATACAAAGCGATTAAAGCACCTAAATTATATGGTGTTATCTTATCAATTAAAAAGGAATTAGATGGCCTATTGCCCTCAAATACACGAAAGGCAAATTGCTTTTCTATTGTATCATCATCCATACCTTTTGCTTTTAATTCTTTTTTCACTTCATCGGCAGTTTTACCATTCATAAAAGCTTCTGTTTGTGCCAAAAAATTACTTAATAAAATTGGATGATGGTCGCCAATTGGGTTGAGAGAAATTGCAGGCGCAATAAAATCAGCAGGAATTATTTGAGTGCCTTGGTGCAACAATTGATAAAAAGCATGTTGACCATTTGTTCCCGGTTCACCCCAAATTATCGGTCCCGTTGCATAGTCAACTCTGTTGCCATTTTGATCTACAGATTTGCCGTTGCTTTCCATGTCTGCCTGCTGTAAATAAGCAGTAAAACGATGCATGTATTGATCGTAAGGAATAATTATCTGTGCATTAAAATGGAAAAAATCGTTATACCAGAAACCAATTAATCCCATCAAAACCGGAATATTATTTTCGTATTCTGTTTGTGCAAAATGATTGTCACTTGCTTCTGCGCCTTTTAATAATTGTTCGAAATTATCGTATCCAATACTTATTGCAATTGATAATCCAATGGCACTCCAAAGACTGTATCTCCCTCCTACCCAATCCCAAAATTCAAACATATTTTCTTTATTGATCCCAAAAGCAATTACTTCTTTTTCAGCAGTTGATAAGGCAACAAAATGATGTTCTACATGCTTTTCGTCCTTTGCAGTTTCCAAAAACCAATTTCTTGCTGTATGCGCATTGGTCATAGTTTCTTGCGTTGTAAAAGTTTTTGAGGCAATTAAAAATAACGTTGTTTCAGGATTTAAATTATTTAATGTTTCAACTATTTGTGTGCCATCTACATTTGAAACGAAGTGCATTTTAATTTTGGGATTTGCATAATGTTTTAAAGCTTCACAAACCATAACTGGGCCCAAATCGGAACCTCCAATGCCGATATTTACAACATCGGTAAATTGTTTTCCCGAATAACCTTTTTGTTTTCCTGAATTCACATTATCGGAAAATGTTTTCATTTTGTTCCTCACAAAACGAATTTCTTCCATAATATTTACGCCATCAACAATAAATACCTCATCGCTAAAATTGCGCAATGCTGTATGCAAAACTGCTCTGTCTTCGGTTCCATTAATTTTTATCCCGTGAAACATATTTTCGATAGCATGCGGCAATTGCATTTCGTGTGCTAATGCTATTAAATCAGAAATAATAGTATCATCAATTCTATTTTTAGAATAATCAAACAAAATATTCTCAAATTGCACATGATATTTTTCAAACCGATTATCATCCTCCTGAAATAAGATGCGCATGTGTTTTGATTTAAATGTTTCAAAATAAGCATTTAACTTTTGAAAGGCAGGTGTATTTTTATATGTTATTTTATTTTTCATGTCTAGGTATTAAATTCAATCTTTAATATTATTGTAATACTCAGCGAGTGCTTCAATTGGCGAACGCAAAATAGAGCCAACTTCCAATTTTAAACGACCACAAATTTGTTTAAGTTCATTTTCAAACACCACTGCAATAGATCCTACAAAGTGAATTTGCAAATTCTTTGATTCAGGGAAACGCAGAATATATATTTTCAAAAAATCTTCAAATCCGGATGAAATAATTGATTTACAATAGGGATGTTCCTTAT
>JBBRGZ010000196.1:0-5388 GCA_038223395.1 Chitinophagales bacterium | reverse complement strand
ATAATGCGCGTAAGATACTCGGGAATTCCGGTTGCAGTTGCACCACATGGACTTACTCTTGGTGGAGGATGCGAAATGACAATGCATAGTGATGTTGCAGTTGCTGCGGCAGAAACATATATCGGATTAGTTGAAGTTGGTGCCGGTTTAATTCCAGCCGGTGGTGGAACGAAAGAACTCGCTTTACGTGCAAGCGATAAATATTTTAAAGGTGATATTGAGATTCCAACACTGCAAGAAATGAGTTTAAATATTGCAATGGCTAAAGTTGCTACTTCCGCGCGCGAAGCATTTGAACTTGGTATTTTGAGAAAAGGAATTGATATAGAAGTGATTAATAATAATAGGGTTATTGCAGAAGCAAAAAATGCAGTTCTTGATTTAGCAAATGCAGGTTACACACAACCCCAAAAAAGAACTGATATTAAAGTGTTGGGGAGAAGTGCATTGGGTAGTTTCTATACGGGAATTGCGTCCATGAAAATGGCAGGATACATTTCTGATTATGATGAAAAAATTGCACAAAAAGCATGTTACGTTTTATGTGGTGGCGATTTATCGCAACCAACAGAAGTAAATGAACAATATTTATTAGACCTCGAACGCGAAACATTTTTATCGCTGCTTGGTGAAAAGAAAACATTGGAACGCATGCAGTTTATTTTAAAAACAGGTAAACCACTCAGAAATTAATTATCTATAAATTAAAAATTATGAACGAAGCATATATAGTAGCAGGATTAAGAACAGCAGTTGGGAAAGCACCAAGAGGCCTTTTTAGATTTACACGTCCCGATGATTTAGCTGTTGATGTAATTCAACAATTATTAACAAAGGTTCCTCAATTAGATCCCGTAAGAGTGGATGATTTAATTGTAGGTAATGCCGTTCCTGAAGCTGAACAGGGATTGCAAATAGGAAGAATGATTGCGGTGCGTGCACTTCCGCTTACCACAGGCGGAATGACGGTTAACCGATATTGCGCAAGCGGTGTAGAAACAATAGCTATTGCAGTTGCAAAAATAAAGGCAGGTATGGCTGAATGTATAATTGCAGGTGGTGTAGAATCTATGTCGTTAGTTCCAACTGCAGGATGGAAAATAGCATTAAATTATGAAACAGCAAAAACGCATCCTGATTATTATATTGGCATGGGATTAACGGCGGAAAATGTTGCACGCGATTTTAATATTTCTCGCGAAGATGCCGATGTATTTTCTTTTAATTCGCATAAAAAAGCAATTGCTGCAATTGATAATAATATTTTTAAGGAAGGCATCGCTCCTATTGAAGTGAAAGAAATTTATATTAATGACAAAAATAAAAGTGCAGAAAAAAAATATATCGTTGATACAGATGAAGGCCCAAGAAGAGAGACTTCGGTGGAAGCATTGCAAAAATTAAAACCTGTATTTGCAAATAAAGGTGTTGTTACCGCAGGTAATTCATCTCAAACTTCTGATGGTGCAAGTTTTGTAATTGTGATGAGCGAAAAAATGGTAAAAGAATTAAATCTAGAACCCATTGCACGCATGGTAAGTTGTGCAACTGTTGGCGTTGAACCGCGCATTATGGGAATAGGTCCCGTTGCTGCAATTCCAAAGGCTTTAAAAATGGCAAATTTATCATTAGAAGATATTGGTTTAATAGAATTAAATGAAGCATTTGCAGCACAAGCATTAGCAGTGATTAGAGAAGCGCATTTAAATCCGGATATTGTAAATATTAACGGTGGCGCTGTTGCACTTGGACATCCACTCGGATGCACAGGAACAAAATTAACAGTGCAAATATTAAATGATCTTAAACGCCTAAATAAAAAATACGGAATGGTAACAGCATGTGTGGGTGGCGGACAAGGCATTGCAGGTATATATGAACGCTTAAATTAAATTCAACTTTTTATTATAAATAAATACAGTCATGGCAGAATTAACCGAAAAAACAATCGTAATTAAAGGCGGCGAATTTTTAATTAAAGACGCAACACCACAGGATATTTTTATTCCTGAAGAATTAAATGAAGAACAATTGATGATTAAACAAATGACAAAAGATTTTGTAGATACAGAAGTACTGCCACATCTTGACCGCATTGATAATCATGAAGAGGGACTCATGTCTACATTGTTAAAAAAGGCGGGCGAAATTGGAATTCTTGGTTTGCCGATTCCGGAAGCATATGGTGGTTTTGCAAAAGATTTTAATACCATTTCTGTTGTAACGGAAATGACAGGAACTGCACACGCATTTTCTGTTGCTTATGGCGCTCAATCAGGAATTGGAACTTTGCCTATTTTGTATTTCGGAACAGAAGAGCAAAAACAAAAATATTTGCCCGGCTTAGCATCTGGCCAATTGCATGCAAGTTATTGTTTAACAGAACCGGGTTCCGGTAGCGATGCACTTGCTGCAAAAACAAGAGCAGATTTAAGCGAAGATGGAAAACACTACATTTTAAATGGTCAAAAAATGTGGATTACAAACGCCGGATTTGCAGATATATTTACTGTATTTGCAAAAGTGAATGGCGAAAAATTTACTGCATTTATAGTTGAAAGAAATACGCCCGGATTTACAATTGGAGCTGAAGAAAAAAAGATGGGAATAAAAGGTTCTTCAACTTGTCAAATATTTTTTGAAAATGTAAAACTACCGGTTGAAAATATATTAGGCGAAATTGGTAAAGGACATTTAATTGCATTTAATATTCTCAACATCGGAAGATACAAATTATGCGTTGGTGTTTTGGGAGGCGCAAAAGAACTGTGCACAATTTCAACAAAATATGCTAATGAAAGAATGCAATTTAATGTACCCATTGCTTCCTTTGGCGCAATAAAATATAAACTATCTGAACAAGCAATTCGTGTTTTTGCTGCTCTAAGCGCAACATACAGAACCAGCGATTATATAGATAAAAAAGAAAAGGAATTATTGGAACAAGGTGCCGGATTTGAAAAAGCATTATTAGGTGCTGCTGAGGAATACGCCATTGAATGTGCGATGCTAAAAGTAGTAGGCAGCGAAGTTTTAGATTATGTAGTTGATGAATGTGTGCAAATTTATGGAGGTAATGGATATAGTGAAGAATATCCTGCAGCAAGAAGTTATCGCGATGCACGCATTAACCGCATATTTGAAGGCACAAATGAAATTAATCGTTTGCTTACAGTTGATATGCTTTTAAAACGCGTAATGAAAGGTCAGCTCGATATGATGGGACCTGCCATGGCTGTGCAAAAAGAATTAATGGCAATTCCTGATATGAGTTCTGATGATGGCGGATTATTTTCTGCAGAAGAAAAAGCAATTAAGAATATGAAAAAAGCATTCTTTATGGTTGCCGGAGCTGCGGTACAAAAAATGATGGAAAAATTAAAAGACGAGCAGGAAATATTAATGTGCGCAGCTGATATGATGAATGAAATTTTCATTTCAGAATCTTTATTATTACGCGTTAAAAAATTAACCGAAATGCGAGGTGAAGAAGCAACAACACTTTATAAAGATATTGTGCATGTATATTTTACCGATTCTATCGACAGACTTGCTAAAGCGGGCAAAACTGCAATAGCATCTTTTGCTGATGGCGATGAAAAAAAAATGATGTTGTTGGGATTAAAACGATTTTCGAAATATGAAATCTATAATACAACAGCTGCTAGAAGAAGAATTGCTGATGCATTAATTGCAGCGGACGGATATTGTTTTTGAGTTGGTTTAGAGTTGCTTGTGTTAACTTTTTTTGGAGGATCAAACCATTTTTAGAAATTGGTTAGCAAAACGCTTTTTTATTATCAGCAATTGATTGATTTAAGACTGCCATAAACGTCGTTTACATACTTTAAAAAAGCAAATAATATAGCATAACTAAAAAAGGTAGATACTAAAAATAAATAATAATAAGGCACTTCAATCATGTTATAAAAAAATACAAGTGTAATTTTTAAGGTGCAAATTCCAAAAAATTGTTGGTTTATAGATATCTTCTTTCTGAATAAATAATAGCTTAACAATAATAAAAAAGGCAAAACCGCTGCAACAATAATTTGAAAATTGTGTAGAAAATGCACTTGGGCAATGTCAAACCACTTGGTATAACCCAAACTCTTTTCATAAAAAATTCCTGTTTCAGGATTATAATTATAATTCCATGCTTGATTAACACCAACCTTATAATCCGCCGGAATATTTAAAAAATATTCCGGCTGTTGAATTCCAAATGGAATAACGAAAAATAGGAGACCTATAATTGCTGCAACTGAAGTTATAATAGCAGCTTTCTTTTTTGATTCATAAAACAAAACATACAACAGATACATTGGCACCCAAAAAAACAATGCAAAACGACTAAGCAAACAACACGCAATGGCTATGCCAATTAACACAGGTTTATTTTTGGTTAGTGCAAATCCTAAAAATAAATAATAACCAACAACTAAACCTTCTTCTGTTCTGCCAATAGTAATCTTATCTCTGGCTAAAAGAAAATTGAGCAATAAAAATAAAAAAATACATGTTATAAAAAGTAATGCAGGATGTAAATAAAATTTAAAGGGCAATATTCGGAATGTTAAATAAATTCCTCCTAACAAAAAAATAATTGTGGTCCACCTGATGTCAATACCTATGATTTCTGCAAATGAAAATGGCATCCACATAAATGGCAAATAAGGCGGTTGTTTTCCATCCCAAATTTCTTGAATTGGTGCGTACACTTTATGTCCAGAGAGCAATCTTTGGCACATGACTTTAATTTGAGGAACAGTATCGGATATATGATAATCCAAAACCATTTTCTGAAAAATTACATTTGAAAATACTGCTGTATATATTGCAAGAAAAACAAAAAATCCGAATAAAAAAAAGGTGTTAAATCGAGAATAATTTGCACTTAGATTTGTTGTAAACCTTTGCGGATTTGCAATTAAGGGTATAATTGCGATAGATAAACCCGAAATAACATAGGTAATAGAAACGAGGTCGATACGCACTCCATTTTCAAGTAAATAGGTATTACAGAGTGTTTCTAATCCTGTAAATAGTATAAGTATAAGCGCCGAAAGAGGGAGAAGTGGAGATAGTAGTTTCATTATAAATAAAACTCAGCAATAGAGGTAATATATCCATTGCTGAGTTAATTCATTATTGTGTAACAGAAATTTTTTCTGTATAAACAGCTAAGTTTTTATCGTTCAGTAAACGCACGAAATAAATTCCTTGTGGGAGTGATGTAATATCGAAATTCATTTTTCCCGAAGTTGAATTCCATTTTACTTCTTGCATTTTTTTGCCGACAATATTTACAATTTCTATTCTTGCAATATTTGCGCTAAAAGAAGCAACAACGTTTAAAGAATTAATTGCAGGATTTGGATATACTGC
>JBBRGZ010000195.1:0-5393 GCA_038223395.1 Chitinophagales bacterium | reverse complement strand
TTTATTAATTTACATCGCCTCAAAAGACGCATGGTTAACCACCGGATTTGCCATTTTAGCTGATTTTATTGTTGGCATTCCAACCCTAATTCACGCGTATCAAAATCCTAAATCCCAAAAAACTTTTGCTTGGACTTTGGGCTTTGTGTCGTGGAGTATTACTTTATTATTATGTATTGGAAATTCGTGGTTGTATGCTTTTTTTCCTGTTTATTTATTTTTATATAATGGGGTAATGATATTGCTTACAGCAAAACGGAAAACAATACCACCTACTCTATCAGAATAAATAAAATTGCTTTTGATAATATTATCGCACCAAAATAAAATTCCCTTGTAATAATTTTTCTCCCGAATCTGAATGATATTTTAGATAATAAACATAAGTGCCCATTGGTTGGTCTACATTAATTAATTTCCCATCCCAACGATAATTTGAAGCATTTCCATCGTAAACTAATTCTCCCCAACGATTAAATATCTGAAAAATAACGATGCGAGATGGATCTGAAATAATAACAAATAATTCATCATTTGTTCCGTCACCGTTCGGACTAAACGCATTGGCAACAGCAACGTCATCGCATAAGGTTACGCGCAGGGTGTCGGATGGCTGACTACACAGTAATGTTGAACTTACCCAATAGGTTCCAGGTTCGGTAACGATAATAGATGAGGTTGTTTCGCCTGTGCTCCAATTATAATTTGGCAAAGCAATATCTGTTGATAGCAGAATTTGGTCAATACCGGCAACTGGACATAATATCCGATCTTCTCCTAAATTAATATTTGAATTTAAATTCGGATCAATCGTAATTGTAACTTCATCGGTAAATGTTTCGCAATCACTTTCAACAATTATAGAATATGTTCCGGGTTCTGTTACTGTAATACTATTTGTTGTATCTCCTGTACTCCATAAATAAGAATTAAATCCAAGTGGGACTGCCAAGTCCAGTTCCCAACCTTCATCACAAACTAAAGTATCGTCACCTAATTCAGGAAATAAACCAATTGGTTCTATTACAATTACATTAAAACTATCAATAAAAGTTGCACAATCTGCAAAACCGGTTACATAGTAAGTTCCTGTTGCATTAATATTAATATTTTCTGTTATTTCACCTGTGCTCCATAAATAATAATCGTAAGTTGGAGATGCAGTTAAGGTAAATGGTAATTCATTAAAACAGATTTCAAAATTGTTTTCAGAAGTATAAACAGAATCTTCAACAAATAAAATATGTGCAGTATCTGTAAGTACACCACAAGAAGTTGTTAAACTGACCCAATAATTTCCTGTTTCAAAAATTGTAATACTTTGAGTAGTTGCTCCGGTGTTCCACAAATAACTTTCGGCACAGGAAGGTGCAGTTAATTCGAAGGGACTGCAAACAACAGTATCAGGCATAGCATAAGCAAGCATAGAATCCACAGGTGTAACCACTACATCATCTAAAAATAAATAGACAACTGAGCTCCCGTCCACAGTTCCACCCTCGTAAGCCACAACATCAATTCCAGCATAATTATGATAATTACCAATACATACCCACTCTTCACCTCCTGCTGCCTCAAAATAACCACAAATTTTCGTCCAATCTCCTGGTTGGTCAATATAATTTCCAGTTGCATTATTATCAACTTGAGGCGTAGCGGCGAGCAAACTATAAGTAAAAGCATCGCCCACTTTTGAAGAAGAAAAATAAGCGCCAATGGCATCTGTAGTTGCATGCGTTATTCCAAAAAAATCGGATTGAGTTGCAGGTGCGCTCCAAAATTCAACATAATAACATTCTCCGGCAACGAGAGGCTCTGTTAATTGAGTTTGAACATATTCATAATATTCGCTACCAGTATTTGTCCAAAACCCTGCATAAGCAACACCAGAATGTGCTGGTTGAAAAGTTGCAAATAGATTGTCAGGCACATTAACCCATGAACCAACACCGGCACAAGCATTAAAATAATCAGAACTACCTCCGGTGCCCGAATACCAGTCAATTGCATAGGTATCGGCACCCCAAGAAAAACCGGAAATACCGGGCGGGCAAGCAGCCAAATTTTCAAAGCTATTATTAGTTACAAGGTTGAATTGCGCAGACAAAGAGTAAGCAGTTAGTAAAGAAAACAAAACGAAGAGAGTTTTTTTCATACTATTCAATAATTATCCTCAAAAGTAAATAAATAAAATAGACTCTTTGTATTACCATACATTTGCTTTTCAAACACGCAAATGTATGAATTTGTTACAATGGTTACTGGAGCTTATAAATGGAATGAACAGTGTCAAACACAGTTCTTTACGTTTTAAGAATAGATTACAATTGCATTTATATCCGAAAAAATACGCAGCTACATAAGCAATTTACATAATCTTCCACATTTCAAATAATATTTGTGCACATCTGTTGCAAATTAAGGAATTTGCATTTCTCAATCATTAGTGCAATGTAGCAGATTTTAATCAAAGTATCTTTCAATAAAGCACTCGAACTGTTTATAACCTAATTAGTTATGTGGATTACTTCTACAAGATTAAGGAAGGTAAGTGTATTTTTGTTGTCGATTAGAAAACCATGTTAAACACACAAGCATGAATTTGAATACCGAAATCTCCAAAAAGCTTTTAGCCTATTCCGTTTTTGCTAATGCGGCTGCATTGGCGGGAAATATGTTACATGGTCAAATAGTTTATGTTGATATAGAACCCGATATTATTTTGGATGCAAATGGCGAAGAATATTTATTAGATATTGATGGTGATGGTATCAATGATTTTAGATTTGTAAATAATTCTTTTCTTTTCCCAATCGAATCCTCCTTATTAAGTTCAACTCAAATGAGTTTTTTAAGGCAAGACCTTGCAGCAGGACCGCTTTTAGAAAATAATGCTTTAGCCGGATTATCAGATTATATAATATCAGAAAATGGCGGTTTTACGATGTATTTTCCATATCAAATAAATCAAAATAATAGAATAGATTCCAGTTTAAGTTGGCAAAATGAAGCGTCACAATTATTAGTTGGCGCGGATAAATTACAAGATGAAATAGATCCAGTTAATTTAGGCGGATATTGGACAGGTGAAGCAATAGATAAATTTCTTGGTATTCGCTTTAAAGATGCTAACAACGAAAAACATTATGGCTGGGTGCGATGCGATGTAAAGGATGACGGACGCACCTTAGTGATAAAAGATTATGCAATTGAAATGGAAGCCAATCAAGCTATCAAAGCTGGTTCAACAACTGCAATTGATGACAATATTATGCGTGCAAACGTATATTATGCAGAAAATGATGTGCATGTTGCATTGAGCACTCCTCCATTACAGATTATTTATTGCAGTATTTTTGATTTGAATGGAAAAGAAATATTCAAAACACGCATTATGGAACAATACACTGCCCTTAACCTCGATTTAGAAGCAGGAGTTTATGCCATGAAATTATTTGCATCCAAAATTGATTTCGGCGGC
Source organism: Chitinophagales bacterium (assembly GCA_038223395.1). Lineage (GTDB taxonomy): Bacteria > Bacteroidota > Bacteroidia > Chitinophagales > BACL12 > UBA7236. The sequence goes on along the minus strand of JBBRGZ010000195.1, from coordinate 1,912 downwards.
ACCTTTATGGTTGTTAAATAAATTTCTCTTTTTTATTCAGGAGCATCCGTTGTAGGCTCAACTTTTTTCCCTCTTTTATAGATTATTAATCCATTTAAAAAATTACGGAGAATTTGATCTCCTGCCTCAACATAACCGGGTTGATCAGGATTTCTAAACATGTCGCCCAAAGCGCCTTTGGTAATTTTAAAATCTACTAGCGACAAAATATATATAATGTCTTCGTTATGCAGAGAAAGTGCTACTCTTAATTTTTTAAGGATGTCGTTGTTACTAAGCATGGTTATATTTGTGTTTGAGCATCAAATTTACGATATTGGGATGTGGGACGAGGGACAAAGGACATAGGACATGATTGGGATTTGGGACATAGGACTGTCACCCCACTACTCACTACTCACTACTCACTACTCACCACTCACCACTCACCACTCACCACTCACCACTCACCACTCACCACTCACTACTCACCACTTACTACTCACCACTCACTACTCACCACTCACCACTCACCAAAATATCAGCCCTTCGATCCACAAAACTCATTTCTCATTTCCCATTAATCGATTCCATTTTGGAGTTATCGGAACATAAGCAATGCGTTATGTAGATCGATTCGTGTGGAATTATAGTTTTGCTAATTGTCACTTGGCCTTAGAAGCATCATTTTAAGATATAAATTTTTTATATTTGCTTATGCCTTGTTAAAGGATAATATTTATTTACAATTAAACGATAAGAAGTTATGAAAAAACTACTACTTGCGATATTTATAATATCTGCAAACGGAATACATGCCCAAAGTTTTCAATGGGTAAATAGCGTTGGCGATGAATATAATCAATACGGTAATTCTATTGCCATTGATGGCGAGGAGAATGTATTTACAATCGGTGTTTTCAACCAAACTTTGGATTTTAATTCGAGTGCAGATGTATTTAATATTACTGCTCAGGGCACCGATGTGTATTTAATTAAAGCTGATAAGGATGGCAACTTTGTTTGGGCGAAGGCCATTGGTGGTCCATTATCCTACTGCACAGCTTTGCATGTTGGGGTTGACCATGAAGGCAATGTTTATATTACAGGAAGCTTTAATTTAACCGTGGATTTTGATCCGAACGCAGGCATCGCCAATTTAACTGCTATAGGCCCAGCCGATGTATTTGTTGTAAAACTCGACAACGATGGAAATTATCTTTGGGCAAATCATATGGGCAGTTCTGCAAATAATTACGGAGAATCTGTTTGGGTAGATGGCGATGGAAATGTATTTGTTTCGGGTGCATTTCAAAACAATTGCAATTTTAATCCGGAGGCTGGTGGTTTTTATATTAACTCGCTTGGTATTTCAGATATTTTTTTATGCAAATTCGATGCAAGTGGCACTTTCCTTTGGGCTAAGGCAATGGGTGGTACTGTAGAAGATATTTCTTATAATATGACACTCGACAATGACGGTAATGCATATTTGCTTTGTAATTATAAAGGAACAGCGGATTTTGATCCGGGAGTTGATGTGCATGAATTAACTCCTGTGAGTAATTACGATTGCTGCATCGTTAAATTAAATAACGACGGTGAATTTCAGTGGGCGTATAGTTTTGGTGGGACAGGAATTGAATACGGCTATTCCATTATAACAGATAATGATAATAATGTATATGCAACCGGCTATTTTCAAAATGCAGTCGACTTTGATGCAGGTGCAGGCGATGTTACTTTAAACTCTGCAGGTTCTCAAGATACATACATTTTGAAATTAAATACAGAAGGCAATTTTATTTGGGCAAAAAATATAGGTGGAACAAATGCTGATTATGGCTTATCTATTGATGTTGATGTAGACCAAAATGTTTTTGTTACAGGATATTTCCAGGGAACATCAGATATGGACCCGGGACCGGAAGTC
>JBBRGZ010000194.1:0-5478 GCA_038223395.1 Chitinophagales bacterium | reverse complement strand
TACCGCGCAATCAGTTTTGACGTTGCAACAAAGTATTGATATAGCAACAGAAAATAATTTGCAGTTAAAACAAGGTGCTGCCGGAGTTCAATTTACAGAAACCGCCTCAGACCAAAGTAGATTATTATTGCTGCCCAACCTGAATTTTGGAACTTCCTACTTTTCGAATTATGGGTTTACAATTGATCCCGTTTCAAACAATCCCACTTCAAACAATTTTCAAACAAACGGATATCAGCTAACCTCACAACTCAATTTGTTTAGCGGCGGAAGTATCAATAACACAATCAAAAAAAGTAAAACAGATTTAGCAGTATCCACTTTTAATTATAAGGAGTTAGTGGAGAACACACAATTTCAAGTAATTAGTGCTTACCTCAATGTAATGTTTGCTGAGGAGCAAGTTAAAATTGCAAACAAAAAAATTGCAACTACAGAATTGCAATTATCAAATTCAGAAAAATTAGCGAATGCAGGCAGCATCCCCGAAGGAAATTTATTAACTATCAAAGCGCAATTATCGCAAGATAAATTAACATCAATACAAGCTAAAAATCAATTAGATAAAGCATACCTCGATTTAAAATTGTTGCTGCAAATGAAACCGGATGAAGAAATACGCATTGTTTTTCCGGATGTTTCAAAATTAGAAAATGTAATTACTGCGCCAATTCCTGATGCAAATGCCGTTGCCGAATATGCGATAGCGAATAAAGCAAGCATTAAAAAATATGATTATCAATTACTGAGTGACGAACTCTCAAAAAAAATAGCATCAGCAGCAGGTTTGCCGATATTAAGTTTAATAGGACAAGTTTCTACAAATTATTCCACAGCAATTTATCCGCCATTTGTTACAGAATCAGATCCTTTTAAAGACCAAGTAAATAATAACCTGAGCGAGATAGTTGGGGTGTCGTTACAAATTCCAATTTTTAATAACGGACAGGTATTACTTAATAAACAAAATGCCGAACTTACAATTATTAATACGCAAATCAATCAGCAAATTGCTATCAATACATTACGTCAAAATGTAACCGTTGCAGTAAATGACCTTAAAGCAGCACTTGCATCTTATAATGCAGCATTGTCGAATTATGATTTATCACAAAGTGCATTCGATTTTGCTGAAAAGAAATTTAACTTAGGGTCTGCTTCTTCATTTGATTATACAAATTCAATTAATGTTTTAGCACAAGCTGAATCAAGCTTAGTACAAGCAAAATACGATTTAATATTTAAGGCAAAAATTATAGATTATTATTTAGATAAACCTTTAGATTTTTAAAAATAAAAATATGCGTTTACTTAAAATTTTTGGAGGCATTGGTGCTCTGTTAGTTATTATTTATTTTGTTGCAAAAAGCATGGGTCTTGCCGGTGGTTCTAAGGGAATTGAGGTAAATACCGATACAGTTCAAAAAAGAGATATCATAGAAACTGTTACTGCTAGCGGTAAAATTTATCCCGTTACACAAGTTGCAATTTCTGCAGAAATTTCCGGCGAAATAGTTGACCTCAATGTAAAAGAAGGCGATAAAGTAAAAGAAGGCGATTTATTAATGCGCATAAATCCCGATTTATACGAAACACAAGTTGAACAAGCGCAAGCTGGTTTAAATAATACAAAAGCACAATTATCTAGTGCAAGAGCACGCGTTTTACAAAGTAAATTGCAATTCGATAATGCAAAAATTGAATTTGATAGAAGCAATCAACTTTTAAAAGATAAAGTGATTTCTCAAATGGAATTTGAGCAAACACAATTGGCATTTGAAACTTCAAAAGCTGAATATGGTATTGCACAAGAAAGTGTTACTGCAATGGAATATACAGTTAAAAGCAGCGAATCGATGTTAAAAGAAATGCGCAATAACTTTAAACGCACTGCTATTTATGCGCCGGCTTCAGGAACCGTTGTTGGATTAAATAAAAAGAAAGGTGAAAAAGTTTTGGGAACAATTCAGATGACCGGTGATCAATTAATGACCATTGCAGATTTAACGCAAATGGAGATTCAAGTTGATGTAAGCGAAAATGATGTATTGCGCATAAGCGTAGGTGATACTGCAGAAATTGAAGTAGATGCCTATATGAATAGAAAATTTAAAGGTGTAGTATTTCAAATTGCAAACTCTGCCGGAAGCGGAAGTATTTTATCGGCAGTTTCGGAACAAGCTACCAATTTTAAAGTGAAAATTTATTTACTTCCAGAATCATATAATGATTTAATTGTTGAGGGCAGTAATAAATATCCTTTTTATCCGGGGATGAGCGCGACAGTTGAAATTAAAACCGATGTTGCAAAAAGTATTTTGACAATTCCAATTCAAGCAGTTACTACAAGTGAAGATACTACTAAAACAACTTCAGATAAAAAAATAAATGAAATTGTGTATTTATTAGAAGGGGATAAAGCCAAGGAAGTAATAATTGTTACAGGACTGCAAGATGATAATTATATAGAAGTAAAATCCGGTCTAGAAGACGGACAAAAAATTGTAAGTGGTCCTTATAATACAATTACAAATATTCTTAAAAATGGAGATGTTGTGAAGGAAGAGGAGAAAAAGGATGACGAGAAAAAGTGAGGAGAATATTGAAATATCCTTTTGAGTTTATTCTTCTTTATTCTAAAATTCTGACTGCCCATATTGTCATTTCCCTATCATAATTTTATTTGATATATAACCCTGCGTCTAGTTTTCCGTTTAATGTGGTATAAGTATTTAATCTCACTCTAAATACAACCACAATGGCACAAATGGAAACTTCAATGTCATCAACACGTAAAGCGCCTGTTGTAGACTTAACACCAATGGTTGACCTCGCATTTTTATTGATTGCTTTTTTTATGCTGGCAACTACTTTACAAAAAAATAATGCAATGGTATTACACATGCCTATGGATACGGATAAACCTGCATCTATAAATCCTGACCGTGTTTTGACATTGATTGTAGATGCCGAAAATACGATATGGTATTATACTGCCGATGCAATTGACGCAATTGAGAAAACGGATCTCAGCACACATGGATTGCGCGAAATTGTGTATCAGAATAATACAAGAGTGCATTCCCAATTTGGAGCCGATAAAGGATTAGTTTGCCTAATAAAATTAGGAGACAAAGCGAATTATAAAAACATGGTTGACGTATTAGATGAGATGGAAATTTGCGATGTTGCAACCTATGCAATACAGGATATGAACGTGGCAGAAACTGATTTTCTGACCAATAATAAAAACAAATAGCAACAGTTTATGGAATGATATGTAACCCCGCATCATACATTAAAATCAAAACAAAACGGCTATGAAAAACTCAAACAACTATCTCAATTCATCCATCGACGATATTATCTTCGAGGATCGCAACCAAGCTTATGGTGCATATCAATTGCGCAAAGATTCATCCCGATTTTTAAAAATTGCTCTTTTTATAGGATTAGTTTTAGTTTCGGTTATCTCTGCTTTTAGCTTAACGCATAAATCGCCCGAATTAATTTCAAAGGAAAAAATAATTGATATCACAACTGTTAACATACCTGATGTTGATGTTAATCTTCCAAAACCGGAACCAATCATTCCCGAACCACCTGAAGTAACTCAAATACAAACTGCATCCATAGCCTATACCGAAATGGTTGCGCGCAACGATCGCGATGTTTTAAATGCTGATGTAACTGCAATAGCAGATATTAAAGATTTACAAATTAGCACTGTAAGTACCAACGATTCTATTATTGGTGGAGATATTCCTATCCTTAAAAATTCTATCGGTTCAAATCCGATTCCAAAAGAAGAATATATACTTTATCCATCACAAATGCCTGAATTTGTTGGCGGAAATATTGCCATGATGAAGTGGTTAGGAAATAATATTAACTACCCAAAACAAGCACTCAATGTTGGTGTAGAAGGAACAGTTTATGTAAGTTTTATTATTAATACTGACGGCTCCATTTCTGATGCAACAATTGTAAGAGGAATAGGTTTTGGTTGTGATGAAGAAGCAATTCGCGCAATTTCTGCAATGCCTAAATGGGTTCCCGGAAAACAAAATGCAAATGCTGTGCGTGTTAAAACTACTATCCCAATAAAATTTCAGATTGATAAGTAATAATTTGTTTTAATATCAGGTTTCGAATTATCCCGGTGTAAATGCCGGGATTTTTTTTGGGATATTGAGATAATTAATCCACGTGAATGCCCATTTTTCTGCAGGCCATTTCGCTGGCTTTTTGCTCAGCTCTTTTTTTACTGTAGTCGGTATCTTCAGCAATTAATTCGGCATCCAACATTAATCCCATTTTATATAATCGTTTACCTTTTAATTCATGTTCTTCGAGCAATTCAAAACGCACTTCGCGGCCATTTTTTTGAGCCCACTCAATAATCTTACTTTTAAAATTATAGACTATGCTTTCAAGCTCTTCAATTTCGTAATGCGGTACTAAAATTTTATGCATAAAAAATCTACAAGCACTTTCGTATCCCGAATCTATATATATTGAACCAACTAAAGCTTCGAGTGCATTTCCTAAAACGTTGCTTTTTGTAAGGTCGGTTCCACCTCTGCGAATTTGCATCATTTCGCCAATTCCAATTTTGAGCGCAACACGATTTAGCTGATCGCGACTCACAATTTTACTGCGCATTTCAGTTAAAAATCCTTCGCTTCGGTAAGGATATTTTTTAAAAAGAAAATCTGCAATTACAAGGTCTATAACAGCATCACCCAATAATTCTAATCTTTCGTTATTTGTATGTACGGTACTGTGAATTGAACTGTGCTGAAACGCCAGTTTATATACGTTGTGATTTACCGGAGTAGTGCCGGTAATACTTTTGAGTTTTCGGCAAAATTGTTTTTCCGAACCTAAATAACAGTTATAAAATTTTTGTAAACTTTTTATCAAACAATTAATTACTCAACTTTTTAAAAATAACGGAAGCATTATGTCCTCCGAAACCAAATGTATTGCTTAAAACGGCATTTAAGTTGCGGTTTTGCGCTTTATTAAAGGTTAAGTTGAGTCTCTTATCAAACACAGGATCGTCGGTAAAGTGGTTTATTGTTGGAGGGATAATGCCACTATTGAGCGCCATAACACTTGCAATTGCTTCAATAGCACCTGCAGCACCTAAAAGATGGCCCGTCATAGATTTGGTAGAACTGATGTTCATTTTGTAGGCGTTTTCCTTAAAAATTGCCTGAATTGCCTTTATTTCCTGTGGATCTCCAATAGGTGTAGATGTTCCGTGCACATTGATATAATCAATATCATCAATTGTCATGTTTGAATCGCGCAATGCATCAGTCATAACAAGTTGAGCACCTAAGCCTTCCGGATGTGGTGCAGTCATATGATATGCATCAGCACTCATGCCGCCACCCATATATTCGGCATATATTGTTGCACCGCGATTAATCGCGTGTTCGTATTCTTCAAGTATCAGAGCACCGGCGC
>JBBRGZ010000193.1:0-5499 GCA_038223395.1 Chitinophagales bacterium | reverse complement strand
AGTAGTTTATGAGTTATGTCAAAGATAGAATATTTATTTAAACATTTAAATTCTACCTTTCACATAACTAGAGCTGCAAATATTTTAATAAACGTATTAAAAAATCAACAACCTGAATTTCCGAAGGAATATGCCAATCCTGAAGGTGTATTACTGCGACACATGTCTTCAGTAGCATACTCTTCGGTGCAACGGACCTTCTCCCAACCGGTCCATGTTTCTTTCCAATAGCAACAGCAAGTAGCCTCTATTGATGGATCCTCATTTGCTAATTCGGTGATATCTTCTCCCGTTAATTTTCTTGGTTCTTTGATTTCTTCTGCCATAAAAATTATTTATTAGTGAATAATGATGCAAATTACTGCATATTTATGTTTTTCTCCAAATGTATGATTATGCTATTTATTACTACAGTGCAAATTTTAAATGCATTTTATGCAGCATTAATTTTTCTGAATTGAAAAGTCCTGATTACTAAAATCTTGTTCCTCAGGAATTTTAACCACATTAAATTCAAATTGTGCAGCTTGATGGCAGCTATTGCAAGTATTTGTAAGTAATACATAACTGCTTTTAAATTTTTGGGGATTTTGCAATTCGATAGCATGATTTACGCTGTCTATTGCAGGAAAAATTATAGCAACAAGCGCAGTTTCCGGCCTTTCTTTTTGATATTTCTGAATATCTTCAAATGACTCCATGATTTCATGAATTTCAAAATCGCAGAGTTTCCAATTCTGATTTTCGCCTGCAAACCAGAGTTTTGCATGATGTGATTGTATGCTACTCATAAATTCTCCAAAACCGGGTTTGTAAGTGTCGGCTATTTGAGATTCTAGGCTGTCAATTCGAGTTTGTAATTGTTTTTCGTTCGAAGTTTGTGGGTTGCAACTGTAAAGTATTACAAATAATAATATTAGTGAAATGAATTTCATGTTACAAATGTAATAAATCACTCTTATTTTATTTTCATGAGATTTGGATACAGTGATATACCATATATTTATTCATCATTTAAACCTTGGCCCTTTAGGATGAAAGGGATATATTTCTCAACCCGTTCTTCTCTTGTTTTAGCCTGTTTTGCAGAACTAAAAAAGAGATTATATTGCCTTTGGCGACCGGGAGTTAGTGCTTCAAAGGCAGTTTTTAATTTGGCATTTTTATCTATCTTTTTTTGAAATTCTCCAGGAAAAACAAGCTCAGAGGTTTTTTTCAACTTTACTTTTAATCCTGCTTTTTCAACTTCTATCGCTTCATAAACATAGGCTTTAATTGTAGACTTTAAATGTGTAATTTCCTTCACATTGGTAAACCGCATTTGCCTTGCTGACTGTACATTTTCTGTTTGCTGAATTAATATATTTTCAGAATCTTGGAGCAATACGCCTTTAAAGAATAATATTGCACAATACTCTTTAAATACATGTATTAATACAATATTTTTATCATTATAAGTATAACAGGGTACTCCCCATTTTAATTCTTCGGTCATTTGGCAATCAAGCATGATGCTGCGTAATTTCTCCAATTCTTTAAACCACTTTTTTGTTTTTCCGAAATAAAAATCAACCTTTGGATTCATAATTTATTTTTTAAACCTTATAAAATTCAATTATACTTTCAACATGCCGCGAAATCCTCTTGCGCTATAATATGAAATGGCACCATTGTGATAAACAAATACTGTATCATAACGACGATCGCAAAATAATGCACCTCCGAGTTTTCTGATAGGAGCAGGGGTTATAATCCAGCTTGATGTTTTTAAATCAAATTCACCTATTTCTTGAAGTTGACGATATTGCACTTCGTTTAATATTTCTATTCCCATTTCTTCAGCCATATCCATAGCGGTATTTTTTGGCTTAAATGTCTTTCTGTCATCTAAAGCTTTGCGATCATAGCAAACATTTCTCCTGGCTTTGGGACTTTCAGCTGAACAATCAAAGAATAGGTATTCACTCGATTTTTTATCGTATGCAACTACATCGGGCTCACCACCTGTTTCTTCCATTAAATAAAGTGAATTAAGTTTTACTTCACTAGCTTCTATTTTTTTCTGTATATTATCCCAAACTAAACCTTTGTGCCGCGACATATTTTTTTCAAAACGTGCTTTTAATGTTTTGAGTAATTCTTCTTTTTGTTTTGCCGTTAATTTTCTGCTCATCATATATTTTTTAATTTGCGGTAATCATTTTTCTGTTTTCTGGCCTGAAATACCAAGATACAACAGTTAGTGTTAAAAGTAATAATGAAGGAAATAAATCAATCGCCGGACTTTTCATGATGATATGCGACATTAGTGCTCCTGTCATTAAGAAAAACATTCCTGCGTAAGCCCATTCTTTTAATATTACAAATTTGGGTATAAGCAATGCAATTACGCCTAATAATTTCCAAACACCTATTATTGTTAGAAAATATATTGGATAGCCTAATCGTGCAATGGAATCTGCACCCGCTGCTCCCATTTCTGATTTAAATAATTGCGCCAATCCAGTTGAGAGCATTCCAAGTGATAACCAAATTGTGGCTATCCAATAGATAATTTTATTTCTTTTTGACATCGTTTTTATTTTAAACCTAGAATAAGCAATATAAAAGTAACAAATGATTTTTTGTAATAAAACAATATTTATCAAAGCAATAACAAGCAATTTCCAATTGTTTGCTATTTAGGTTAAACCCAACTAAATCAATAGGGGGGTTTATTTTTTAAAAGCCTATCGATCAAGTTGGGTTAAATTTTGAACAATACTTTCCAATTTATCATGCGCCATATTGATGCCATAAGCAAATGGTAATTTTAAGATATTATCTCGATCCTCAACCGATTTATAAATTACTTTCATAATGAGTTTACTTTTGTCATCTGAAAGACTTTCAAATTCCAAAAATTCAAGTTGCACCGGATAGGGAGTATTGTCCATTTCAAAGGTTCTGATAATGCGGACATTCGGAATAAAATCATGAATCACACCATTTGATTTAAATACCACATTTCCTTTTCCATCACTGGTTTCAAACTGCCAACTGCCGTGTTTTTTAATTTCAAGTTTGAGCACTTTAGTGCCCATCCATTGTTCAACAATTTCGGATTCGGTATATGCTTTAAAGAGTAACTCGAGTGGTAAGTCGAAGGTTCTGGTAATTACCAATTCCTGTTTACCGTCTTCTGCGTGAATTTTAGTTTTTTGTTCCATAATTATTTTTTTACTTTTTTCTTTTGTTTTGGTGAATGATATTCTTTCATAACAATTTCAAGAGTATTAAATCTGTCGTCCCACATTTTGCGGAATGGCTCAATATAATCGGCTATTTCTTTCATTTTCTGAAGATTTAATAGGTAAAAGATTTCTCTTCCATTGTGTTCTTGTTCTAGCAAATCGCATTCGGTAAGTATCTGTAAATGTTTAGAAACAGTTGGTCTGGCGGTATCAAAATTGGCAGCAATTGCCCCTGCCGACATGGATTGAGTGGCCAAAAGCACCAGTATTGCTCGCCTTGTAGGGTCTGCTATGGCTTGAAAAACGTCTCTTCTAAGGTTCATTATGTAGCTATTTGGCTACAAATATATATGTAGTTATTTAACTACGCAAATTTTTTGTGATTTTTTTTCAAATAAATACCTCTTCTCCAGTTAGAGATATTAAATCATTAGGTTGAGATTTATTGTAGAGGAAAAGAGTAACTGAATACAAAAGGTCACTTGAAAAATAAAATTGCCTTTAATTAATATAACAATTTAAAATGTTGTAGTTATTAGTTTTGATAACATGCTTGGCTATTATTTTTTAGAGCCGGATTTAATTAACTCTTCTAACACTTTAATATTTACATCTTCAAGTGTATTAATATATAAACAGCCTACACCTGTTTTGTGTTTGCCGAGTTTTCCAATTAAAGCTTCGTGCGTTTTGAAATTAATATTAAGGTATAAGGAGATGCTCGCTTTTCGAGGAGAAAAACCAATTTTAAGCCAGTCAACTTCCCGATTTGTTTTCGGACTTTTATAACGGACATTTCCAAAACCCACTATACTGCTTCCCCACATTTTTGCCTTGTCTTTTGTAGCATTTTCCATCAGTTTAATTAACTGATAACTATCCTTGCGTTTTTGTTCATCTGACACGGCATTTATAAATTCGTCAACACTGGAAGTGGTTTCTTTTGTTTTTATTTCTGCTAATTTTCCCATAAGATATTATTTAGGATTAAAATATTGAATAAGGTAAATATATTACATATTAATCAATATTTTTAATTCTTTCCTCCTCCAAATCAATTAAATAGAGTTGTCTACGAACAATGTCCTCATCAAGGAATACATTTTTATTTTTTTCTATCAGAAATTGCCTTTGAGCTTCGAGCAATTCTAAATAAATATGTCGGGTTTCGTCACTTATAAAATTTTCTTCTGTATTGTCTAATTTTTGTTCCCAATACTTAATATTCGCAGTAAGAAAAGCACTTGCTGAAATTTGTTTATGATATTTTTCTTGCATTCTATCGATAGAAAAACGCCAAATTTCTTTTTTTAATTTTTGTTCTTCATCTTCGTTTGATTCAACAAGTGCCAGCATTTTTGACATATCAAAACGTTTTAATATGAAAGGTAAAGTAAGTCCTTGAACAAATAACGTAAGTATAATTACAATAAAACTGATAAATAAAATTAATGCACGTTGCGGAAATACATCACCATTATCTAAATACACCGGGATTGAAAGGGCTGCAGCAAGCGATACTACGCCGCGCATACCTGTCCAGCCTAATATTAAAGGAGTTCCCAAAGATTTTCTGATACTAAAATCTGTTGATAATACAGAACGTCTGAAAAGTAGTGTCGAAAAAAATGCCAAATAGGATGCCACTATTCTTACAAGAATTATAAATCCGGTTACAATTACACCATAATAAATTCCGGTATTAATCGAAATGCCTGCATTTTTTAAACCTGTTACAACTTCAGTTAAATCCAAACCGATTATAAAAAACACGAGTCCATTTAAAATAAATACAAAACTTTCCCAAAAGCTGTATCCTCTTATTCGACTTTCGCTATTTAATATTTGAAAACGTCTATTCGCTAAAAATAATCCGCCAACTACAACTGCCATTACGCCCGAGCTGTGTAATTGTTCTGCCACCCAATATAAAATATAAGGTTCTAACAAGGTAAAAACAATATCTGAAGGCGCATCGGTTGGTAAACGTTTGTGGGCTTGAGTAAATATCCAACCTAAGAGCAAACCTATAGCAATGCCACCAAAAACCATCCAACTGAAATTTAAAATCGCATCGCTCCAAATAAATTGGCCAGTTCCAACCGCTATTAATGCAAAACGAAAAATGATTAAGGATGATGCGTCATTAAAAAGACTTTCGCCTTCTAAAACAGTAGCGGTTGTTTTAGGCACTTTTACAAATTTTAAAATTGCACCTGCGCTTACAGCATCAGGTGGCGATACGATGCCACCCAATAAAAATCCC
>JBBRGZ010000192.1:0-5516 GCA_038223395.1 Chitinophagales bacterium | reverse complement strand
TATTGCGCTTTTAATTCCTTTAACATCGTCTTAAATTCGAGCTCCATTTTGCGCACGGATTCATCTTCCTTTTCAAGTTTTTTTAGGTTGTATTTTTCTTGTTTTTCCATTGCCTTTTCAAAAGCAGCAGCAAGGTCTTTTTCCTTTTGAAGGAGCGACAATTCTTTTTTAGAAACCTCTTTATCGCGCAGTTTTATGTGCTCTTTTTCTATACGCACATTTTTAAGCAATTCCTCAAAACGAATATGTTCAATTCCAATTAATTTTTTTGCTTCATCAATGAGTTGCTGCGGCAAATCCGATTTTTTTGCAAGCTCAAAGGCATAGCTGCTGCCCGGTTTTCCTGTTTCTAATTTGTATAAGGGTTTTAATGCTGTTTCGTCGTATAACATACTGCCGTTAAACACGCCTAAATTATTTGCTGCAAAGGCCTTTAAATTGGCATAGTGTGTTGTTACTACAGCAAATATTTTTTTATCATTTAATAAACGCAACGAAGCCTCCGCAATTGCGCCTCCCATAACAGGATCGGTACCTGTGCCAAATTCATCTATTAAAAGCAGTGTTTCTTTATTGCTGTGCTGTAAAAAATATTTTATTTTAATAAGTCGTGATGAGTAGGTTGACAGCTCATCTTCCAGCGATTGCGTATCACCAATATCGCAAAATATATTTTCGAATATACCGATGCGCGAGTTTTCTGCAGCGGGAATAAGAAGTCCGCTTTGCGTCATATATACCAATAATCCAATGGTTTTCATTGCAACCGATTTACCTCCTGCATTGGGACCGGAAATAATCAATATTCTTTTATTTTCATCCAATTCCACATCCAGCGGTACTATTTCTTTATGTTGTTTTTTATTGAGTTGAAATAATACAGGATGTTTTGCTTGATATAAATACACAACAGGATGTTTTTCAAGTTTCGGCATTTGTGCATTTATTTCCAATGCATATTTTGCCTTTGCTCTTGTAAAATCGATAATACTTAATACATGCTGATAATTTTCCAAATGATATGCAAAAGGTGCAATTGTTTGTGTAAGCTCTTTCAGTATGCGATAAATTTCTCTTTTTTCTTCGCGTTCAAGTTCAAATATTTCATTTTGGATATTTACCACTTCTTCCGGTTCCATAAATATGGTTTTACCGGTATCGCTTTCGTCGTGAATAATGCCACTTAATTTGCGTTTATATTCACTTAAAATCCCTAATACGCGTCGCCCATTGCGCATACTTTCTTCAACTTCACTTAAATATCCAGCCTTTCTAAAACGACTTAATGCACTATTAAACACCTTATCTAAACTTCGAATGGCACTGTCTTTTTCTTTTTTAATACGCACTAATTCAGGCGATGCATCTGTGCGAATTGTTCCATCGGGTGTTATTACTTTTTTAATCTCGTTAGGAATAACAGGCACAAATTCAGACACTTCACTTAGAGCAAATAAAATTGGATATTTTTCCTGTTTCGTATTGAGAAAACGCAAAATATTACCCGTTAATATCACTACCTTTTGTATTTCATGAAATTGTAATTCGCTTAATACATAGTTTTCAATTTTGAGCAGATTAATTGTTTCGCGTATATCGTATATTTTATCATGTGGAAAGGTATCTTCAAATTGCAAGAGCGCACGCATTTCTTCCGTCTGCAATAATATTTTTTTTATCTCATCATACTTCCACATCGGCCGCACTTTACCCACGCGATCAGAACCGAGTTTGCTGTCGCAATATTTGGCAACCTCACTCAATACCTTTTCGAATTCTAATGTTTGATGTATATCTATTGGAAAAAGTTTCACTATTTTTTTCTACAAAACTAAAGGCGGCGTCGCTTTGTTCCAAATAACATAAATATTTGAGAAGCACAATAGAATTATTCCTAAAGGATATTTTTACCCGTGAAATGATAATTTTCTTCCTAATTGATATTTTTTATCTCAAATGAAGTAATATCTGCAATAATAGAAAGCGCAAAATGTAATATGTTTGCACGTTTTATGTTGGCAGCAAAAGATTTAAAGAAAATATTCAGTAAAAAGGACAAGATTCCCTTTCGCGATGGCAAATTATCGGTTTGGGGTATTGGTTATTGGCTGATTCAGCCTTTTTTCGTAGGCCTGCCCTATGGTCTTTACTACCGCAAGTTTCAGGTTAATGGCTGGGAAAATGTGCCTCAAGATAAACCGGTAATTTTCGCAATTAGTCACCGCAATGCCTTTATGGACTCGCTGGCATTTGTAAATATAAAAAGCACCCAAGTTTGGCAATTAGCGCGGGGTGATGCCTTTAATAATAAAGCAGCAGAAAAATTATTCTATTTCTTTCACATGCTCCCAATTTGGCGCGAGCGCGATGGCGTTGACACCAAAGCCATGAATGACCCCACTTTTGATGCTTGTGCAGATATTCTTGCAAAAAATGGGCAGATTGGCATTTATCCAGAAGGCAATTGTGTTGATGAAGAACATATTCGACCCCTCAAAAAAGGTATTTGCCGCATCGCTTTTTTAGCAGAAGAACGCTATGATTTTGAGCTCGATGTGCATATTATTCCTGTTGGAATTAGCTACTCTGCCTCCGAAAAATTTAAAAAATGGCAATTAGTAAATTTTGGAAAGCCGATTTTATTAAAAGGCTACTCAGAATCCTATAAAACAAATCCCGCTCAAACAATTAATGTGCTGAAAGATGCCATTGAAATGGGAATGCAACAAACAACAGTGCACGTTGAATATTCACAATTTCATCAAGATATTGTCGAAATTTCTCGCATGGTTGCCAGAGAAAATATTTTAAAGGCAAGCATAAAATACGAACCGATTACAAAATTGCAAGAAGAACAAATCGTTTCTAAAAAATTAGAAAATCTCCGTACAGAAAATCATGAAGCATTAGAGACGTTGGTTGGTGATTTTCATTCATATAAACAAGAAATTACGCAACATCATTTTAAAGAAAATACCTTCGATAAAGCAAAACATCATACACTTGCCATTGCATTTATGGCGCTGTATTTTTTGTTTTTTTTACCGGTATTTATTTATGGATTTATCGTTAATTATTTGCCTTACAGTATTCCGCATTGGTACGCGAAAAATAAATTGAAACAAAAAATATTCTGGAGTTCTGCGCAATATGTTATTGGATTATTTTTATTCCCAATATATTATCTTATACTAACAATTATAATCAGCAAGGTATTGGGAAGTGTATTCTCAGCCTTAGTATTTTTAGTGTCGTTTCCTATTGCGGGGCATATTGCTTTTTATTATTGGTACGATTTAAAAAAATGGCTTTCAGTTTTGCGCTTTAAAGGATTGTCTGCATCAAAAAAAGACCAAATAATTGCTCTGCGCAACCGGGTTATTAACTCAGTAAACAATTAATGAAATAGAGAAGTAAAGTATTACTTGTAATTTTCTGTTTGCGCTATTAATGCATTCAAAACACCTTCTACATGCCTCTCTTCAACGTTTGTTTGCCCTATTACAACGCGGATTACATACTTGCCTTTTAACTGTGTTCCACTTAAAAAGAAATCGCCTTTGCTATTTATTGCTTTGATAATATTTTCATTAATTGCTTGTAATTGTTTTTCATCATCCACATTGTTTGGATGAAAACGAATACACAACACATTCATAACAAACGGCGCTATGAATTCCCATTCTTTGTGCATTGAAATTTTGGTATAAAATTGTTGAGCCAAGTAATTATGTTTTCGCAATGCATTTTGTAATCCCTCTACGCCATAACTGCGTATTACAAACCACAATTTAAGTGCACGAAATCGGCGACCTAAATTTATTCCCCAATCCTTGTAATTAATTACTTCGTCTACAGTGCGTTTTAAATATTCGGGATTTGATGTAAAAACACGTATTAAATGTTCTGCATCTTTTACAAAATATAACGAACAATCAAAATTTGTAAATAACCATTTGTGTGCATTTACAACATAACTATCCGCATACTCAATCCCTTTTAAATAATGCTGATATTCAGGTAAAATAAATGCACTTCCGGCATAGGCAGCATCTATGTGCAACCAGATATTATATTTTTTACACAATTGTCCTATTTCAAAAAGTGGATCAAATGCCAACGAACTTGTAGTGCCCAATGCTGCAACAACCATGAAGGGTTTTTTATTGTTTTTGATATCTTCTTCAATGTGTTTTTGCAATATATTTATATCCATTGCAAAGTTTTCATCACTGGTAATTTTGCGCACATTATTTTTCCCAATTCCCGCTGCTTTTGCATCTTTTTCTATGGAATAATGTGTTTGATCGCTGCAATACATCACCAAATTTTCAAATCCTGCAAAGCCGTTTTCATTAATTTGATATTGCGTAATTTTTTCGCGCGCAGAAATTATCGCAACTAAACTGGATGTGGATGCTGTATCGTGAATAACACCTGAAAATTGTTTTGGTAAGGCAAACATATCGCGCAACCAGTCCATCATTTTGGTTTCTAGCTCAGTTGCAGCGGGAGAAGTTTCCCAAACCATTGCGTTAACGCCCAAACCTGCCGTTAATATTTCAGCAATTATACTCGGGTAACTTGTATTTGAAGGAAATAACGCCATAAACCCAGGATGTTGCCAATGCGTAATTCCCGGAGGAATAATAGTTTTAAAGTCATCCATTATCTTTTCAAAATTCTCACCAAGCTCAGGTGCATTATTCGGAATTTGAGCACTAATTTCGCCGGGTAGTACAGGCGACTTTACGGGATACTGCTCTACAGATTCTAAATAATCAGCAATCCAATCAACGGCAGCATGGGCTTGTTTACGAAATTCGTCAGGTGAAATCATAATTTATGAATGATACATGGTTTGTAATAATTAATCCTGTTTCCGGCAAAAATAAAGGCAGGAAACTTTGGAGTAAAATTAAACCTCTTTTAACAGATGGTGATATTCCCTTTGCTTTTGTTGAAACTGCATATATCAATCACGCTGCTTTGCTTGCAGAAGATGCTGCAAAAACAGGAAATAGAAATTTTCTAATTATTGGAGGTGATGGTACTGCAAACGATGTAATTAACGGACTTAAAAATTCAACAATAAATTTATCTGAATTTACAGTTGCAATGCTGTCGGCTGGAACTGGTAACGACTGGGTGCGCACAATTGGAAAATGTAAATTGCATGCAAATATTATTAACGCATTAAAACAAAAACAGGGCTTTATTTATGATGTTGGCGAATGTTTGTATTATAAAAACGGAGAGCAATTAAAACGCTATTTTATCAATATTGTAGGATTAGGATTTGAAGGCCATGTGGCAAAAAGATTATTTGAAGAAAATAGTATTTTCACCGGAAGTAAATTGCAATATCAAATTGCCATCTTGCGCTCTTTGTTTATTTATAAACATACCAATGTAACTGTTACTGTAGATGATAAATCACATACCTTTAAAACACTTTCAATTGCTGCAGGAATTGGAAAATATAATGGTGGGGGATTAAAACAATTGCCGGATTC
>JBBRGZ010000191.1:0-5559 GCA_038223395.1 Chitinophagales bacterium | reverse complement strand
ATCATTGTTTCATGGTTAAAAGTAAATTTGACAGACATTAATATACAACTGCGAGGTAGATTGTCACCGGATAAATTTATACCGACAATGTTGACTTCAAATGTTTTTTGCCAAGTGAGTCATATTGAAAACAGCCCTAACAGCATTTGCGAGGCAATGTGTTTAGGTATGCCGATTATTGCCACTTTTGCGGGTGGAACAGAATCAATGATTGAAAACAATAAAGAGGGGATATTGGTGCAAGATGGAGATCCATATTCAATGGCTGGAGCAATTGTTGAAGTGAAAAACAATTTTGAAAAAGCAAAAAAGATGGCCTCAACGGCAAGAAAACGTGCGTTGATTAGGCACGATAAAGAAAAAGTTGCATTGGAGTTACATGCATTGTACAAATCAATTCTGAGTTTAGAGTAGTTAAAAAGCTCGAATTATGATTAAGTATTACTTGTTAAGTATTGGGTTACTTCTTTTTGCATCCATTCTTCATGCTGTTATATTAGTTGCCCGGATAAATATTAATTCAGAACATTTGGAATTAATGTTTATATTCATGTCTTATGTCGTATTATTCATTGGTTTAATTAGGTATGATAGCATTTTTTTGGGGTATTTTTCAAAAGTTGATCTGATACTTTTAACAACCCTTATTTTATGGTTTGGCTTCAATATAGTTAGATCGGTTAATGTTCCCATTTCTAATTTAAGTACGTTGCCAAGATTTTTGGGTGGAAGTCTTTATGGACCTGCTTTGCTAGTTCCGATTTTTGCATTTCTGGGAGGTGATATATCCATAATAAGGTCCTCTTGGGAGCTTAGTAAAAGAATCATCGGTTACTTTTTGTTATTTAGTCCATTGCTTTTTATATATAATGCAGGTATTTTACTGGCTTTTATTGGATTTCTTCCACTTATGATTTTAAACTACGATAAGCTCACTAAAAATGAATTCATTTTGGTTGCTCTAGTTCTTACTGTGCGCTTAGCCTTTTGTGTGGTGCATGGTGAAAGAACTGAATTTGTTAGGTTGGTATTTTATGCAGTAGTTGCTTTATTGTTCATTAATAAGAACATATTTAAAAGAAGGATGGGTTTAAATATCAAAGGGTTTACCATAATTTTTATTCTCTTTTTGGGCTTTTTGTATATGTATTTCGGTAATTTAAGCAAACACTTTACTGACCCTAAAATTGTAGAAAATATTAAAAGCTATGAAAGAGACAATTTAAATGCTGATAGCCGGAATATGGTTTATGAGGATTTTGCAAATGATTTTTCAAGTTGGCAGGATTTGTTGTTTGGTAGGGGTGCACTTGGAGCAACTTATAGCCCACAGTTTATCATTTTACAAAAACTTAGTGGAAATACTACAAATGTATTCAATTTGCCATTAGGTTACCGTCTTGAGGTAGAAAGTGGTTATTTAAATATTATCCTCAAAACAGGGATTGTTGGACTCTTATTATTCGTAATTATTTCATTTAGAGCAATTTACTTGGGTATTTTCAAGACTCAAAATACATTTACTGTTATGGTCACATTTATTATTATCGAAAGATTCTTAAGTATGGTATCATTTAGCTTACCTGAATATTCCTTGGATTACATTCTTTTTTGGTTAAGTATTGGAGTGTGTCTGTCGGCAAAAATTCGTAATATTTCAAATGTTGAGATTTATTTCCTTTTAAAAGGAGGGAAATATTATAATCCAAAATTTATTAAACGTACAAATATTGCCGAAATTGGAGTAAAGTAGAATTAGATAATAAACATGAAATATCAATTCAAAATTAAATATTACGCTCATTATTGTTACGAAATTACAAATCGGATAATAATTGCACTTTATTATATTCCTAATGTCATTAAGCTTTATTGGTGGGGAATTTCTTTTTCTTCAAATATAAAATTCGATGGTCTAATAAAAATTCGGCGGCTTCCTGAGAGTGATATCAAAATAGGAAGTAGATGTTATTTCTCAAATAAATCACGGCATAATTTGATTGGTCTAAATCATTCATGTATTATATCCACCCAAACCAGAGAAGCCAATATTGCAATTGGAGATAACTGTGGTTTTAGCGGGACTGTAATTGGAGCGTTTAAATCGATAAGTATAGGTAATAATGTAAAATGTGGGGCAAATACCTTAATTACTGACGGAGATTGGCATTTAGACGATCCAAGGACGTCTATTTCCAAAGAAATAATCATTAAAGATAATGTTTGGCTGGGTGTGAATTCAATTGTTTTAAAGGGTGTAACGATTGGTGAAAATACTTTGATAGGAGCTAATTCCGTCGTTACAAAATCAATTCCTGCAAATGTTATTGCTGCCGGAAATCCTTGTGTAATTATAAGAAATCTGAAATAAATGAAGGTGAATCTTATAACAAGTCTTTCAGGTTTTCCTTATGGCACTGCAAACGCAAAAAGAATTAGTTTAATCGGTAAATCAATACTTGCTTCAGGCCACGAATTCAAGGTATTCACAAACAGTATTCAGTATAATGAATTTAATACCAAACTCAATGGTGAAAATGAAGGCATTTCATTTGAATATTTACACCAAAAACATTTAACTGGAAAACTAAATAAATCACGCAAGTTCTTATATTACCTCCTTGGATGTAAAAGGATGTATGGATTATTTCGGAAATTTGTAAAAACCAACGACATAGTTTATAGTTACAACCACGGTATTTTATTTAATTTTTATATTATACTGCTATGCAAAATTTTTAATATAAAATTAGTTCAGGAAATTAATGAATGGTATCACAACGACTTAAATAGAAAACTTGAGAAATTAATAATCGAGGGACCGATGGTTAAACAAAGCGATGCAGCAATTGTAATATCAGAAACCATTGAAAAAAGAGTGTTGGAAATAAATCCAAACCTTAAAATTTTAAAGATTCCTGTTCTTGAAGATTTCTTCCGGAATAATAATATTGAAGTTGAACAAAAAACAAGTGAAAAATATTGCTTTTGGATGGGTGATGTTGATGGTTATCAAAATGATGTTTTTTTTATACTAAAAGCTTGTTCCGAGTTATATAAAATGGGAATACATTTGAAATTTTATATCAGCGGACCTTATAATAATGATACATTTAATCGAATTAAGGAATTAGCAGATCAATATAAATATCCGTTTAAACAAATAAAACTGTTAGGTTATATTTCTGAATATAAGTTAAATACCTATTGCAGCAATGCTTTTCTATTTGTAGTTCCATTATGGAATGATGAAAGATCAAAATCAAGGTTTCCAACAAAAATTGCATCCTTCATGCGAGCAGGTAACCCGATTATAACATGCAAAATTGGAGAAATTTCAAATTTGTTAACTGATATGGTTAACGTTCTTTATTATCAAGTAGGTGATTTCAAGGATTTGGCATTAAAAATTAAAAGATTAATTGATGACAATGAATTATATGAAAGAATTTCGATTGAATCATATACTTTTGCATCAAAGTATTTCAATTATTTATCATATTCTGATAAGATAAAATTGTTTATAAATAATCTTTAAATAACTTTTTATTCAAAAAACTATCATTGCATTTAATGAAAAAGCGAAAATCAATATTGTATTTTACTGGATTATTTATTTATTATTTAAGAGGAATTCAAAATAGGGTAGGAAGGTACTTTTTGAAAAATTTGTTTAAATCAGTTGGCAAAAATGTTAAATTTCAATATAAGGACATTTTTACTTTTAGAAATATTACCATTGGAAACGATGTATATATCGGGCCACATGCAACTTTTCTGGCTGCCGAAGCACCTATAATTATTGGCAATAAGGTACTGTTTGGACCCAATGTTTCAATTATAACAGGTAATCATCCAATTGACTTAAGAGGGAAATTCATTTACGATATTCTTGAAAAATTACCGGGAGAAGATATGCCGGTTACAGTTTCCGATGATGTTTGGATTGGTGCGGGTGCAATAATTCTAAAGGGCGTTATAATAGGCAGGGGAGCAGTGATTGCTTCAGGAGCAGTTGTTAATACAAATGTTCCATCTTATGCTATTGTTGGCGGAATTCCGGCAAAAATTATTAAATATAGGGGAAAAAAAGACGAATTAGAAAAACATGAGCAAATATTGTATGGAAAAATTATTTCCGATTTTAATTTTTTGGATTGAGAAATATCTTGCCTTATAAGTAACGTAAATAGTATTTAATGAGTAAAATATTAGTAGTGGCTCCCGGGAGGAAAACACGCGGTGGAATCACATCCGTAATAAAAGCTTATGAACAAACAAAAATATGGGAAAAGTATCGTTGCAAGTGGATAGAGACTTACATTGATAGGAATACTTTTTTTAAAATATTATTTTTTGTTAAAAGTTTTGCAGTTTATTTAGTAGTCCTTCCATTCTATAAAATCGTACATATTCATTTTAGCTGGACAACAAGTGCATACCGTAAATTGTTTTTTTTTATTTATGCCAAATTATTAGGAAAAAAAATAATCATCCATTTACATTCAGGTGCTGAACCCATTATACAATCAAAAGCCCAAAAGGTATATCAGTATATGTTTAAAAATGCTGATGTAACTGTTTTACTGGCAAAAGCGATTAAACTACAAATTGAAGAATATTTTGAAATAAAAAAAACTGAAATAATCTTTAACCCGTGTTTGATACCAAAGTTAGGGGAAGATTTAGTCGAAAAGGAATCAATTATATTTTTTGCAGGGACAATTACAGAAAAAAAGGGTACAAACGATTTGATTCAGGCATTTAGTAAGGTTGCACACACATTTCCTAATTGGACATTGGTTTTAGCTGGCAATGGGGATATCGAGAAAAGTGAAGCCCTGTCGGAAAAGCTAAGAATTAGAAATCAGATAAAATTTACCGGATGGATTTCTGGCAATGAAAAGAATGAACTTTTCAGCAAAGCATCTATATTTTGTCTTCCCAGCTATACGGAGGGTTTTCCAATGGCCGTATTAGATGCCTGGGCTTTTGGCTTGCCTGTAATCACAACCCCTGTAGGAGGTTTGCCTGATGTACTTTTGCATGGTGAAAATTCATTGGTTTTTCAACCTGGCGATATTGATGGGTTAGCAGAAAACCTTGAAATTTTGATGAATGACGTTAAACTTCGTCAAAAATTGAGTAAGGCGTCACTTCAACTAAGCAATAATTTATTTCACATAAAAACAATCTCAACTCAACTTGATAAATTGTACACTTCAATTGTTTAAATCTTCATAATTATATTATATACACCAAACAGGTTAAATCGAATCCTTTGAATTTTGTTATCTATCCGTAAAAAAACCATTTCAAAATAACTTTTAGTATGAAAAAAAATCATAATGTATATTTTGTGTTTATTGCGTTGCTTTTTGCATCATCTTGCAGAAGCCCCAGAGATCTTATAATGTTTCAGGAAAAAGTGGATAATCCGGCAGGGATTTATGCAACTTTGCCACCACCCAAACATAAAATTAAGCCGTTTGACAACTTGTACATCAGTATAATGACTCTTGACCCTGATATAAACAGGCAATTAAACCCATCAACTAT
>JBBRGZ010000190.1:0-5595 GCA_038223395.1 Chitinophagales bacterium | reverse complement strand
TGTTGCTTCTTTCACACGCGCAATAATATCATCACTATTTATTGCTTCACGCATTGCAGATGTTGCGCAAACTTTATATGCAACAACCTTGTGAATATCTATCACATGTTTCATGGCAATCATGGTTTTAACCACACTGCTTATTTTTTCTTCCGAAATTACGCCATCCAAAAATGCATCTTCTCCCAATCGCACAGGAATGCGAATCATGGAGTCCTTATGAAATACAGGTCCCTTTTGTGTTTCGTACACATTTTCTATTAATAGTCTAATCGCATTACTTCCAATATCTATCGCTGCAAATTTCATTTTTTATCTGTCTTTTCCGTTTGGTTTGTATTTATTTTTTTTTGAGCAGATTTTACTATCGCTTTTTTTACGACAGGTTTAATTTCGATTACCTTTTTTTCTTTAATTTTATTTGTGCTTTTTACTGAAGTAATATTTTCGCTATATTTAACAATCCGTTTTTGACTATTCTCTTTAAAATACTGATAAATAGCAAGCTGACTCTGTATTAATTTGTCACCTTTTTCAGGTTGAATATATTCATTCAAGTGTCCATGGCGCAAGGTACGTGCTTTAACATTATCAGTCCATTGTAAATCCAAAATTTCCTTAAGTTGACGTCGCACATCTTTATCCAGAATATTTGCAAGCACTTCAATTCGGTAATCAATATTGCGCTCCATGATATCTGCGGAACCAATATAAATTTCTTCTTTGCCATTATTATGAAAACAGAATACACGAGGATGTTCTAAAAAACGATCGAGGATGCTTATTGCTTCAATATTTTCGCTTAATCCCGGAACTCCAGGAACCAAAGAACAAATTCCTCTAACAATTAACTTTATTTCTACTCCGGCACAACTCGCTTCATATAATTTTTTAACAATATCTTTATCAACAAGATTATTAATTTTAAAAAATAATTTAGCCGGTTTCTTATCCTTTGCATTTTTTATTTCTCGGCTAATCATTTGTTTCAGCCTTAATCGCATATTGATTGGCGCAAGTATTAGGTTTTTATACTTACTCATTTCAAACCGATTATCGAAAAATTCAAATATTTTTTTAACCTCTTTTGTAATTTCCGGTTTAGAAGTTAAGAGGAAAAAGTCTGTATATAATTTAGCTGTATTCTCGTTAAAATTACCCGTTCCAATAATAGAATAATATACATTTTTCCCCTCGTGCAAATGTGTTATCAAACATAATTTAGCGTGCACCTTTAAATTATTGACACCAAATAATACTTTTACGCCTTCCTCTTGCAATTTGTTTGCCCAAAAAATATTATTTTCTTCATCAAAACGCGCTTGTAATTCCATAACAACAGTAACATGCTTACCATTTCTTGCAGCATTAATCAAACTCATTACAACACTCGAATTTCTTGCAACACGATAAAGTGTCATACAAATACTCGTAACATTAGGATTAATTGCTACTTCGCGCAATAAATCTATAATATGATGAAAACTTTGATAAGGAAAATGCAGCAAAATGTCCCTTTCGCGCAATACACTCGTAATGCTGGAATTTGTGTTTAATAAAGGATGTTGCAAGGGCGGTAATTTTTCATACCGCAATTCCTTTCTATTTAAATCCGGAAAATTGATAAAGTCTTTAAAATTATGATATCGCGCGCCCGGAATAATTGCATCGTGACGTTCGAGTTTCATTTTTTTTGCAAAAAACTGGAGCATTTCTTCCGGCATTTCAGCATCATAAATAAATCGTGTTGTTTCACCCCTCTTTCTGCTTTTTACACTCTTTTGAATAATTTCTAACACACTTTGCGACAGGTCGGGGTGGAAATCCAATTCAGCATCTCTTGTAATTTTTATTGTATAAGCTTCTATTTTATCGTAATTAAAAATATAATAAATAGAATCTAAGTTATACCTAATAATATCATCCAATAAAATAATATATTGTTTTTCACCATCATCGGGTAAAACAAAAAAACGTGAAGGTTCGCCGTCAGGTACTTCAATCAACGAATATCTTGTGGCCTGTGGCTTATCTTTCTTAATAAGCCGCACAGCAAGGTAAATTGTTTTGTCGTTGAGCAGAGGAATTTTTTTCGCATTATCGAGCATAATTGGAAATAACCGCTGATGCACTTTCTCATTAAAAAAATTGCGAATGATTTCACCTTGTTGTGGTGTTACGTCCTTTTCGTTAAGAATATATATTTTGTGTTTTTTCAGATCGTCCAAAATCGATAGATAGGCTTTATCAAACCGATTTTTTAATACCAAAACCTTCTTCTGAATCTGATTGAGAATTTTTGCCGGATTATTTTCAAATAATTTAAGCGTGGTTTTTTCAATTTTTACCATGCGCCGCAAAACAGCAACGCGCACTCTGAACAACTCATCTTGATTATTAGAAAAAATACCGAGAAATCGAATGCGCTCATTTAATGGCACCCGAACGTCTTCCGCCTCCTGCAAAACACGTTCGTTAAACGACAACCAACTGAGGTCCCGATTAATATATTTAAGTTTCAAACCCTTTTTTTTATCTTTTCTCATGCTCCGTATTGATATAATACACAGCAAAATTAAACTTTGGCTAAAATAGATGCGTATAATTTACACTCATACATCAAATTGATTAATTAATTGTTAAATAATGTTTACCTAACAAACGCCATGCTGTTGCATTTCAGTAAATTTGCAGCATGGAATTGGATAAATACGGTTTAAGAGGAGTTTCGTCGCAAAAGGAAGATGTGCACAAAGCAATAGCTCATTTGGAAAAAGGCTTGTTTCCAAAGGCTTTTTGTAAGATTTTACCCGACTTTGCAGGCGGAGATGCCGATTTTTGCAATGTAATGCACGCCGATACAGCAGGCACCAAAACATCTCTGGCCTATATGTATTGGAGGGAAACGGGCGATGTGAGCGTATGGAAAGGCATAGCTCAAGACGCACTGGTTATGAATCTCGACGATATAGCATGTGTTGGAATTACTGATAATATCGTTATTTCCTCAACTATCGGTAGAAATAAAAATCTCATTCCGGGCGAAGTAATCGGCGCCGTTATTTCTGGAACGATGGAATTTTTAGAGAATATGGCGGATAATGGTGTGCAAATACACCACGCAGGTGGCGAAACTGCCGATGTTGGCGATATTGTAAGAACGATAGATGTGGGAATTACTGCTTTTGGCCGATTGCCAAAAAACGAACTTGTAATTAATAACATTAAACCGGGAAATGTTATTGTAGGTTTGGCGAGCTATGGAAAATCAAGCTACGAAAAATCTTATAATGGCGGTATGGGAAGCAACGGATTAACAGGCGCACGTCACGACGTTTTTTCAAATATTTATGCTGATAAATATCCTGAAAGTTTTAATCCTGAAATTCCAAAAGAGGTAGTTTATACAGGAAATAAATTATTGTTAGATGAGGTAAATATTGCAGGCGAAAAATTAAATATCGGTCAATTAGTATTATCCCCTACCCGAACATATTTACCCGTTTTAAAAACCATTTTACATGCTTTTAGAGAGAAATTAGACGGTATAATTCATTGCACCGGAGGCGGGCAAACTAAAGTATTACATTTTGTAGAAGGTGTGCATATTATCAAAAATAATTTACTTGAAACGCCACCGTTATTTCAAATTATTCAAGAGGAATCAAAAACAGATTGGAAAGAAATGTATCGCGTATTTAATATGGGACATCGTTTAGAATTTTATACCGATGAAAAAACTGCTGAAGAAATAATTGCCATTTCAAAACAATATCACATTGATGCACAAATTATAGGCTATGTTGTAGAAGCTAAAGAAAATTCTGTAACTATTACATCTCCAAATGGCGAATTTAATTATAAGTAATAAACACACCCAATCCCAATCACAAAACTATTACAAAATCCCTTGTCCCTTATCCCACGTCCCCTGTCCCTTGTCCCATGTCCCTTGTCACTTGTCCCACGTCCCACATCCCACCCCAACTACATCCCCGGAAATGCTCTGAAATATGCCTTAAATCTTTTGGCTGAAGTAACCCTATTTACATAAAAGAAGTTGAGAATAATTCCGCTAACTACAATTACCATCCCGATAATACCTAACATATTAAATCGTTCATCAAAAATAAAATAACCAAATATTAACGCAAACACAACGCCCAGGTAAGCCCAATTGGCAATACTTCCTGCCCTTTCCATTTGATAGGCTTTTGTCATATTGAGTTGTGCAAATTGAGTTACCAAACCAATACCAATTAACAACAACCACTGCCATCCATGCGGAGTTACCCATTGCTGAATACACATTGGAGTTACGAGCGGAATGGTAACCAAAGGTAAATAAAGAACTACCACTAAAGCAGGAACAAATCCCGAAGTTTTGCGCAATGCATTATACGCCAAACCCGAAAAGGCAGCGCCAACTAATCCAAGTAAAACCAGCGAAGTATCCTTATCGATATGCAATCCATTAATACAAATAATACCTGCAAACGAAATTGCAAAAAACATCCATTGGCGCCAGTTAATATGTTCGTTGAGTAAAAGTGAGGAAAAAATAATCGTAAAAATGGGTGATAAATACGCAACAGTTACTGCAGTTGCTAAAGGCAGATGTTTAATACAATAAAAAAAAATCATAAGTGCAATTGCTCCAGAAGCACCTCTGCCAATCATTATCCAACGGTGACTTTTACCTAGAGGATATATTTTATTTTTGCGGAGTAAAAAAAATGTAATAATTAATGTAATAACTGAGCGAAACATTACAATTTCAGGTGAAGGAATATCCCCACAAAGTTTTACCATAACATTCATCACAGCAAACAGCAATGTGGATGTAATCATGTAATAAATGGCATGGGTATGACTGTTCTTACGATAATTAAACACCTTTCAAAATATGAATTATTTCTGCAAAATTAAGGAATGGCAATATGGAATTAATACTTTATAAACACCATTAGAAGTATAAAGTGCGCTACCTTTTTTATTAAAATTGGTTAAACTATCATTAAAACAACCTTAAAACTGAACATTTGGCAGGATTGATGCTGATACAAGATACGCTACCAATGGCGATAGCGTTAAATCTTGTTAAATTGAACCTAAGTGAACGAATTTGACGTTAATAAAAAAAATCAATTTAAATTTGACCTCAAATAACTTAAAAAACACCCTTAGATTATGAATAAATTAAAAATATTTCTTTTTGTTTTATCAATTTCAGCTGCGCAGTTTGGCTTTTCTCAAACTACAACCACAACTGAACCAAGTGCAACTAAACTTACAGAAGCAGAAGCGCTTGAAAAATTCGAGCGTTTTCTTAGTATTGTTGATGACAGATACATGGATGAAGTTGATGCAGGAAAACTTGTAGAAGACGCCATTGTTGAGGTGCTTTCAAAATTAGATCCTCACTCAGTATATTTTACAGAAGATGAATTAAAAGAAGCAAACGAACCTTTAGAAGGCAATTTTGAAGGTGTTGGTATTCAATTTAATTTATTAGACGACACAATAAATATTGTTAGTGTAATAAGCGGTGGCCCAAGTGAGCGTGTTGGTTTAATGGCGGGTGATAAAATTGTA
>JBBRGZ010000189.1:0-5621 GCA_038223395.1 Chitinophagales bacterium | reverse complement strand
GATTCGAAAATCTTTTATCCAAAATCAAAAAATACTTTTTTAAATAAGCATACATTTATTTCCATTGCAAAATGGGATAAACATAAACAATTGTTTTTAATGTTGGAAGCTTTAAATTCGTTTCAATCAAGAAATAAGCATTTAACAATCATCTACAACATAGTTGGCGATGGAGAATTAATAATTGAGGCTCAAAAGACAAAATGGAATTTCCAAATTAATTATCACGGTATACTTGAGAAAACTGAAGTGGCTAGATTATTAAATCAAAGTGATTATTTTCTTCATGCATCCAATATTGAAACATTTTCTATTGTTATAGCTGAAGCTTTATTATGTAATCTCCCGGTTTTAGCTTCCAAGGTTGGAGCTTTATCTGAATTGATTAACGAAGATTCAGGAATATTAGTGGAAAATTCAATCGATGCATGGGTACATGGAATTGAGTCATTAATTACTAAAGATTTTAATATTGATGTAAATGCCCTATCTCAGAGGTTATCTTATGAGACTGTTGGGAATCAGTTCAAATCCCTCTACAAATTGATTTTAGATTAATAATTATTTAACAATTTACAAATAA
This sequence comes from Chitinophagales bacterium, assembly GCA_038223395.1. Classification (GTDB taxonomy): domain Bacteria; phylum Bacteroidota; class Bacteroidia; order Chitinophagales; family BACL12; genus UBA7236. The sequence continues at coordinate 5,038 of JBBRGZ010000189.1, read as the reverse complement.
TTATAAAATTCAATTAATCAATCCCCAATGAGCACCTCCAATTATACCTTTTTAATGCATTTCCACCCCTCCCTACTCCTTCACAAATTTCACAAACTGCAAACCACTCTCACTTTCCATCGCCAAAATATATAATCCCGGAACTAACAAACTCACGTCAATCTGATTTGAATAGTTGTTGCGAAAAATGTTTTGCATGATGCCGTTTATGCTATAAATTTTTAATGATGTTACATTTTCGGGCATGTTTGAAATGAGTATCCAAGTATTTGCAGGGTTGGGATATATGCTGATTGTATTTTCTCCAATAACATTATCTACCCCAACAAAATCACACTTAGAAGTTAAAAATTCTGTTGCGCCTTCGTCTTTGTAGCGTTGAGTGTACTCTTGATAATAAATATTTGCAACCGTTGAATCGTGCACTACAATTGAGTTTTCGTCGTTGCGACTGTTTGCACTGGAGCTCCAATTATGAGAGCCCGTCCATACAAGTGGATCGGAATGCGGACAGTTAGCATCTATAATTACATATTTATGGTGAAATAAATTGGGACCGGAATAGTTGAAAAATTTATCTCCCATAGCGTCTTCTAAAATGTTAACTGCTGTAGAATCGGTAGCATCTGTTTGATCCCAAATTCCTGAAGCAAAAACACCTCGGTTAACTGCATCTTCAATTGCATAACTTATGCTAAAACGCGTAAAAGAAAACACTGCCATGTGTAAATCAAAATCTGCAGTATTAATTTTCTCAATTAAATGTGTTTCAGGTTCGTCGCTTGGCGAAAAATAGAGTTCAACGCGTTTGCCGCCAATAACAAATTCATGAGGGGTATTATTTGTCTTATCTGGACCGAATTTTCCACTAAACATTTCATCAAATTCTGCTTTATATGCCTTTGATAAACTTTGATCCTGAATAGCAATAATATTTTGTTTATCCAGTTTAATCTGATCATCTGTATAATTCATTGAACCGGTAATCACCCATTGGTCGTTTGCATTTGTTGAAATAGCATCCACATTAATAAATTTATTATGCATTATTCCAAAAAATGCGCCGTCAACATTTGTTGAGCCATCAGGTGGCGATTTTTTCTTTTTACCTGTACCTATTACAATAGCATTATAACTTGCATCACTTACCCCGCTGTCGCAAATTACGCGCACATCTACTCCACGCGCATACGCATCGTTAATTGCTGATATAATATTATTTACATTATCAATATTATAAACTGCAATGTCAACCGAATACAATACGTGATTTAAAATATCAATAATCGTATCGTCCATAGTGCCATTTACATACACAGCATTTGTGCCTGTTGAAACACTATTGTCAACCGGATTATTAAACCATATTTTTATCTGACCTGTAGAATTTGATGCAGTTGCCATTGCAGCAATTGCGGAATACGAAGTATCGTTTGTTACGCTCACACTTGCAGCTTTAACATAATATATTGTGCCTGCAGTTAAGCCTGTTAAATTAAGTGCATGTGTAGTTGTTAAACCCGGAGTTGAAAATACAGATCCTAACGCAGTTGTTAAGCCATAATAAATTATTGTATTACCATCTGTAATTGTATTAAAATTAACTGTAAACGAACTCGTAGTAATATCTGTTTGTGTTAATGCACTTGAAATTACAGGAGGATTTCCACCTGTTGAAATATCAGTTAAATCGCGTGGCAATAATTGATATCCTCCTGTGCCGCCTGGAGCGTATTGACTCAAAATTCCGGTTACACTTACCTCAACTTCAGGAATTGGTGTGCCATCAATATTTGTAGCTGTTAAAACTCTTACTTGCGCAGATCCTGTCACATCCGATATGTCATAATTTGTTCCTGAACCTGCGGTTGAAAAAGTACCTGCATCTGCAAATAAAGCAGCACTTACTTTAACCAATTTCGCCTCATAAAATTCTGCAAAACCTGATAGACAAGTTACATCACTTGGTGCAGGAAGTGGATTTCCTGAATTAAGTATTGTAGTACTCGTAACAGATGAAATTTCTAAAAGCCCATTATAATTGCTCAAAGGACCTGTTACTTGAATAGAGTCGCCGCGTAAAACATCATCCAACAACGTAGTTGAAAAGGCAGCAATATTGCCGGTATTGTCTTGAATATATCGAACATCACCTAACTCTGCGCCGTTTAACACTAATCCTTTAACGGTTACGGCAGTGCCTAAAGGCATTGCGCGTGCAGCTGCAATTGTAATTTGCGCTTGTAGCATTGCATGTAAACCGCATACAATAATGAGAGATAGTATTAGTTTTTTCATATAATTTTATAAAGTCTGCAAAGATACTTTTTTAAAACTTTGAGTAAAGTTTAGGTAAGGTTATTTTGCTATTAATTGTAGGGTTGTTTTACGGATAATGCGCTATAAATTACAGGTTTGGAGGGAGTTACATCCATTTCAAAAGAGGCTATTTGCAGATTTAGCAAATATATGCCGTCTGCATTCGAATCCGGTACAAAAATCAACTCCGTAATTGTTGCATTTTTTCGTGGGTTTTCAGGAATATTCCAAAAAGCATGGTGAGCAGCAAGCTTTCCTCCATCCACTTCTTTGTCAACTGAAGGCAAATCAATCAATAAGTGGTTTATATTTTGCTCTCGTAAATACGTCGCACAAGCAGCTTCAACGTACGGAGGATTGGTTTTGTTATAATTTTTTATTAATTTTTCCTCTGCATTTGGAGTTGTTCTGATAATAATTGCTTCAATATCTGAATTCAATTTTCCTTCTAATTGCGATTTTGTAATAATCCTGTCGCCATTGTCTAAAACTTCAGGCGAAATAGTGATGAGTTGAGACAAAAAATGAAATTGTTTTAAAGCCTTATTTATGGTAAGATCAGTATCTGAAATATGCGCATAACATTCGGTATGTGTGCCATTGCCATGCGGATTAAAAAATACATTTTTATAGTTTAATAATCCCCCTTCTTTAATATCACCAATAAAATTACCAGATACAAAAGCTTCCGTTCTAAATGGTGGTGCATAATAGCAGTTTAACTGCTCACCCTCATGCAATGCAATTGAAATATCCAATGGAGAGCGTAAATCAAATTGATAATTTTTATAATGCAGAATCATAACACAAAATTAAAATTTCTTTTGTTTATGCAACAGCAGCAAAATAGCTATCATTATTACCCACATTCCAATAGTTATAGAAATTGCACGTCAACTTCTCAGCTGTGCATTTCGGCGCTTTATGCGCTGTGCACTTGTGTGTTGGCGAATTTACCTTCACGTCTATTTAAAATATTATCATCTCCATTTCAACATATTTAAATTACTTATTTAATATTTAATACCAAACAAATCATTCTATTAATTTAATTGGGTTTAATATTCTTAATTTTGAACCTATGAAAGCATGTAATATCCAGATAATATTTTGTTTTACTTTTTTAGTTGCCTCATTAACTGCATGTGTAAAAGAAACAGAATATAATACCTACATTCAAGATTATCTTGATTCTATTTCAATTGTAGATACTGTGCCTGTTGACATTGATATGCCTTGCTCAACGCCTACTAATATGATTTATTATGGTGCTTACGACCATGAATTTACCATAATTAGCTGCAATTATGATGATGATTTAGGCTTTAAAGTTACAGGTACTAATCCGGGTGATAATGTAACCCTCATTTTAACATTTAAAAGCAAACCTCTACCGGGCAAATATATTACTGACTACTACTATGGCAATCCACCAACTAGCGATTCGAAGGCAGTAGTTCAATATAATACCTATTCAGATCATTATATAGCGGTTGATGGAGATACCCTTTATGTTGAAAAACTTTCAGGTGGCACCATGGTTTTTTCATTTTGCGATTTGCAAATCGACGCAGGCTGGGGAGGATATTTTGCAGATTGTAATTTGAGTTACAATCTGGCAGGATGCGACTAACATAGTAGCAATAAGCTAATTTTTCTCTCATATTTAAGTAGTTTTGCAAACTTATGCAGAATGGCTCTGTTGCATTTTATACGTTAGGTTGTAAACTCAATTACTCCGAAACTTCCACCTTAGGCAGAAATATGGCCGAAGAAGGGTATACCATTCTGCCCTTTAATAAACCTGCAGATATTTATGTAATTAACACTTGTTCTGTAACAGATAATGCCGATAAAAAATGCCGCAAAGTAGTAAAACAAGCACTTAAAAATGCGCCGGATGCTTATATTGTTATTGTGGGATGTTATGCGCAACTTAAGCCGGAAGCAATAGCACAAATGGAAGGTGTGGATTTAGTTTTAGGTGCCGCCGAAAAATTTAATCTTGTTCAACATCTAACCGCAATTTCTAATGAAACGCGCAAAGAAAAAAAGCAAAAATATATTTCAGGGGATATTGCTCACGTTAACACATTCAAATCTGCGTATTCTATTGGGGAACGCACAAGAACATTTTTAAAAGTACAGGACGGATGTGATTATTCTTGCGCATTTTGTACCATTCCTTTAGCACGTGGCAAAAGTAGAAGCAATACAATTGAAAACATTTTAGATAACGTAAAAAAGATTGCTGAAAACGATATCAGCGAAATTGTTTTAACAGGCGTAAATATCGGCGATTTTGGAAAACATAATGGAACAGATTCAAATGAAAATTTTTACGATTTAGTTCAAGCATTAGATGCAACCGAAAAAATTGACCGATTTAGAATATCCTCTATAGAACCAAATTTATTAACCAACGATATTATTAAATTTGTAAGTCAATCTAAAAAATTTGTGCCTCATTTTCATATTCCTTTACAAAGTGGAAGTAATAAAATATTAAAATTAATGCGCCGACGTTATGCGCGTGAATTATATACCGATCGCGTTAATTATATAAAAAGTTTGATGCCCGATTGTTGTATTGGTGTGGATATAATTACCGGATTTCCCGGTGAAACTGACGCCGATTTTCTGGAAACATATCAATATTTGAATACCCTGGATATTTCGTATTTGCATGTGTTTACGTATAGCGAAAGAGCAGATACTG
>JBBRGZ010000188.1:0-5630 GCA_038223395.1 Chitinophagales bacterium | reverse complement strand
TGATTATATCAATCCGGTTACCATGTGGGCGCCTCAATATAATTACAGACTTGGATATTTTATTACAGATAGAATTTCAACTTCCTTTGGATTAGACCACATGAAATATGTGGTTACAAAAAACCAAATGGCCGAAGTATCAGGCGTTGTAAATGCAGAAGCATCAACAACATACGCAGGTTCTTATTTGCACGATACCTTGTTATTAAGCCCCCATCTTTTAGAATTGGAACACACTAACGGATTTAATTTATTAAGCGGGGAAATTGAATATCTTTTGCCAATAGCGTCATTTTTTGATGATAAAGTTGCAGTTCTTTGGAATTTTGGACTTGGCGGAATCTGGCTCATAACTAAAACTGATGTAAAGGTTCTTGATTATGGTTTGGATAATGATTTCCATTTATCAGGATATACTATTGAAGTAAAAACAGGACCGCGTGTAGAATTGTGGAACAGATTTTTTGTTTCTGCAGAAATTAAAAATGGCTACGCAAGTTTGCCGCATATTTTAATTCACAACGACCAGCCAGATATTGGTGAACAAAATATTACGTATTACGAATTTTATACTGTGGCGGGATATTATTTTCGTTTGTTCGGGAAACACAAATAACAATAATCCTTAAACCTCTCTGGTTGTTTTTTAATTCGATATTCGATATTCAGTATTAGATATTCGACATTTAATTTATGATTTTTTTGGGATTCGATTATTACAAATATTTTTCGTTTTTATTTTATGGTAACGATGCGCTTTATTGTTTCGATACCTTTTGCTTGATCAAAATACCGATAGCTATCGGCAAAAAATCATCCCGATAGCTATCGAGAACGCTCAGCAATGCACAAATCCCTAAAATGAAATTCACTGAGCGCAAAAAAGGTCCGGTTTGGATGGCTTTAAATTCTTTAAATAATTATAGGTATTTGAATAATTGGAGTTCTTCAAATCATTTGGCGGACTGGCTTTTGCTTCCATTCTGCACGCACCTAATAACTAGTGGCGGTGAATCTCATTTAAGGGATTTGGCATTGGCAGCTAAGGCCGGTCCTTTTCTTCCAAGGTCGTTTTATTATTAATTTGAGTTTGTTTTGAATTTTATTTTTCAATTATTAATTCAACATTTGGTTTTAAAAATAATCAGTAGCTCCGCAATTATGATACTTACACCTCACTGGCTGTCCACTTCGATATTCGATATTCAATGTTCGATATTCGACATTTAATTTTTGATTTTTTTGGGATTCGATTGTTTCTAATATTTTTCGTTCCTATTTTATGGTAACGATTCCCTTTATTGTTTCGAAACCTTTTTAATATTTCTGAAATTATTATATTCGCTCTTCACTGGCTGTTTTAATTCAATATTCGATATTCAGTGTTCGATATTCCTCATTCAAAAATTGTATTTTTTGGATTACGACTATTTCCAATATTTTACGGTTTTATCTAATAGAAACTAGTGCCTCTTATTTTCTTTGTTTCATCACTTCATATAGCACCATTCCTGCAGCTACCGAAACATTAAAGGAATCAAAATTATTAAACATGGGTAATTTGGTTTGTTGTGTAACATGTTTTTGCGCTGCGTAACTAATTCCTGTATCTTCTGCGCCCATAATAATTGCAGTTGGAAGTGCTAAATCAGCATCATAAATAAAATTCTTTGCATTGCCATCCATTCCTATTATTTGTAAGCCGTTTAATGTGAGATATTCCAAAGCTTGCGTTAAACTTTTTTCTCTGCAAATTGGAATTTTAGTGAGCGCTCCAGCTGATGTTTTAATTGCATCTTCGTTAACTGGTGCGGCGCTGTTTATTGAAATAATGATTGCATGCACACCACTTGCGTAAGCAGTTCTTGCAATAGCTCCAAAATTTCTTACATCGGTAATACCATCTAAAACAAGAAGTAAAGGTGTTTCTCCCTTTTCAATTATAAAAGGAAGTATGTTTTCTATACTTTGAAATTCTATTGCAGCTATAAAGGCAATCACCCCTTGGTGATTGCCTCCTGTAAGTGTATTTAATTTTTCTATTGGTACATACTGCACCGGAATTTCTCTTTCTGCAGCCTTCGATTTAATAAATGGAATTACATCGCCTTGACCAGACTTTTGTAATAAAATTTTATCGACAGTTTTGTCGCTGTTTAATAATTCCAATACCGGTTGCCTGCCAAATACAAGATTATCGAACTTCTTTCGGTTATTTCGATTGTCTTCTCTCATTTGGTGCTAATATGCCATATTTTAAACGCAATGTTTCCCATTGATTATTTATACTTTCTGAATACTCGGCATCACCTGCTTTTTTAGCAAGGTCGGTGGAAAAATAAATGCAGGTTTCCGCTTGATATTTATCTTGGCTAAACATATCGGCAGTTAATTGATCGTTCTGCGTCATTTTATAGAAATATTCAAGTTCATCAAAAGTTCTTGGAATCATCGTTTTTAAAATTCCAATTGCTTTATCGTTTGCACCGAGTTGCTGATATACTTGCGCAACGTTAACCATATTATAATCATACGGCACAGAAGCATCCGGGAACAATGCAAGCATTAAATCTAATACTTCTAACGCCTTTTGTTTTTTCTCCGCACTTTCTTGCATTAATTGTTGACCCACTTCATCATATGCAATATTTACAGTATCGGTCATCATTTGTTTTGCCTGCGCTTCTAAGTACAATCTTTCTTCATTTAAACTTTTTACAAGCTCAAAATAATTCAGGTATTTTGTTGTTAGAATAGAACCCATGCCACTTGGATCGATATACATTTTTTTACCGCGTTCAACACCACCATAAGTAAATTTGTCTTTCTGGTTAACGAGTAAATCATATTGAATATCTGTATTCATATTTTTTTCGTAGCCATCCATTTCTGACTTTTCGTTTTCCATTTCAACCGGCATTAACTGATATACCATATTCCGTTGCATTAAATATTTTTCCATGCCTAAATGCGAATCGCCGGTAACAGAAATTGCAAAACAAATTGGACGTGTATTAATATTACTCGCAACAATATCCAATGTCATTAAATCATTCTTTAATAATGTGCTGCGTTTAATATTAAAAGTTAATTCCTTCTTCATTTCATCTGTTAACGCTGCAGGAACAATGCCATTTTTCATCATCATATCAGAGTCTACAGTAATTTTTAAACTTTGCGTTGGCATGTAATTAAAATAATCTTCCAAACCTTTGCTGTATATCTGAAATTTAGGATCATCAGTGCCAATAAATTTTACAAAATCCGATAATTCCATCGTTGTATTTTTACTTTTGGATTTATCGTTGGAAACTATCTGATTGCGTTTATCTCCCAAAATTTTATCGGCAGATAATAGCATTTGTATTGGTTGTGTTTCATTCGTTGCGTGACGTAATTGATTAATATACCAATCCACACCCAACAAACTTAAATTGATAATACGCACATCTGTTCTAATGCCTTCCACTTCTTGTGCATACCATAATGGATAAGTATCATTATCCCCTTGTGTAAATAAAATTGCATTTGGCGGACAAGATTCCAAATAATTTCTTGCAATATCTCTAGCAAAAGTTCTATCAGACCTATCATGATCATTCCATCCCTGCGAACCCATTAAAATAGGAGCAGAGATACACAAAATAAATGCAACTATAGCCACAGTCATTTCTTTTTTGGTGGATTTATACACCAAATTTCCAATAAATCCTAACAGTGCAATTGCACCTAATGTATAAACAGCAACCATTATAAATGTTGGAAATGCATACATCGTTAAACCTGTAAAATACATCCCCAATAAAATAAGACCACCATATAAAGCATATTCCTGCCATGTTTTTTTATTCCAGTTTTTAGCCATATCTACTATACCTGCAATACTAAATCCAACCCAAATTGCGAATGCAAAAAATGCACCTATTTGGGCATAGTCGCGCTCTCTGGGTTCGGTTGGTGGCTGGTTCATGTTTAAAATATTCATGAAACCCATAAAGAGGAATAATGTCATAATAACAATAAATCCATATTTATCTTTTCGCAACTGATAAACCATTCCTAAAATACCAAGAATAAATGGTATCATATAAAATACATTATGCGTAACGAGGTCGGTATAACTTGACGGTAAATCTTGCAACTGTTCGTTCTTCGATTTATCAATTGCTGTAATTCCGGTTATCCAATTACCATCTTTATATCCATCGTAAAAATTACCCTGAGTATCATTTTGTCGCCCGGAAAAATTCCACATAAAATAGCGCCAAAACATATGTCCAATTTGATAAGAAAACAAGAAACTCATATTATCAGAATAAGTTGGAACATAGGTGTCTTGTTGATTTTTATCAACGCCTGCATATTGATAATACAAACCTGCGTGCCTATCTTCTAAAGAACCCATCCTTGGGAAAATGACCATTTTATTTCTTGCTTGAATAAGTAAAGCATCCTGACTTAAATTTGGTGAGTTTAAATATTCTGCAGGAATTTTATATTGCGGTTCAAAGGTGTGCGATACAACTTGGTATCCGGGTTTGCCTTCTACTTTGCCATATTTTGCTTCGCCCTTTTTATACTCTAAGGGTTGAGCTGTCCAAAACGGACCATAAAATAACGCGCGACTTCCGTATTGTTCGCGTTTTAAATACGATAAAAATGTGTGCACGTCATTAATACCATTCATATTAATTACAGGTTCTGCTTTTGCTCTTATGAGCACCATTGCATAAGATGTTAATCCAATGGTAAGCATGGTAAACGACATGAGTGTAATATATAAAGCGCGTTTTGCATGTTTAATTGCATAGCGAATTGCCCAAATTAAAGCACCAATTAAAATCAAACAATAAAAAATTATTCCTGAGCCGTAAGAAAGTCCGAAACTGTTTACGAATACACGATCGAATCCTGCTGCTATACCAATTAATTTATCTAATAATCCGTATAAAATAAATGCCACTAAAAAAACACCAATTCCTATTGTTGCCCAAAATCCTTTATGCGAATATTTATAATTTCTGAAATAATAAATCAAACAAATTGCAGGAATTACAAGTAGTGCCAATAAATGCACTCCAATAGATAATCCCATCATTAATGCCATAAATAAAATCCATCTGTCAGAATTTGGATCTTCGGCGTGTTCTTCCCACTTAACAATTGACCAGAATATTATTACAAAGAAAAATGTTGCCAAAGCATATACTTCCGATTCAACTGCAGAAAACCAGATAGAATCTAAAAATGTGCAAACCAAAGCACCAATTAATCCTGAAAAAATGATTATTGCAGTTTCAGAAGAAGTGGGTTCATTTTTACCTGAAACCATTTTTCTTGTCATACGGGTAATAATCCAAAAACAGAACAACATCGAAAAGGCTGTCGAAATTGCCGAAAAGAAGTTAGTCATTGTCGGTACTTGCTCCGGACTTGAAGCAAAAAGCGAAAATATTCTACCAACCATCAAAAAAATCGGCGCTCCAGGCGGGTGAACTACCTGCAATTTGTAGGTTGCCGCAATAAATTCACCACAATCCCAAAAACTGGCTGTTGCTTCCATAGTGAGTGTGTACACAATCAGGGCGATTGCAAACACCATCCATCCCGTAATATTGTTGATCTTTTTG
>JBBRGZ010000187.1:0-5633 GCA_038223395.1 Chitinophagales bacterium | reverse complement strand
ATTGGTTCCCTAAAATGTTTGGAAGATATTTAAATCAAACGCTAGGGTATATCCACTTCTGGGGAACCATAGTAGCAGCATATTTAATTTTTTATCCAATGCACTTTGAAATTGCATTACCAAGAAGATATTATACACACTCCGGCTTTGAAACATTTGCAGGATTTGAAGCTTTGAATGCATTTATTTCAACTGTTGCAATTATCTCTTTTGCATTACAATTATTATTTGTTTTCAATTTCTTTTATAGCATTTGGTTTGGAAGAAAAGTAAGAGAGAAAAATCCTTACAACGCAAATACATTAGAGTGGGATACACCTATTCGTCCGGGACACGGAAACTGGCCGGGAGAATTACCTGAAGTACACCGCTGGCCTTATGATTACAATAAACACGGAAGAGAATTTATTCCGCAAACAGAACCTTTGTCGCAATTTGAAATAGAACATGGCGAACATGGAGATGAAGGTGACAGCGATATTATAAATAAAGGTGAAGACGGAAATCATCACGACGATCACGCATAAGAATGGAAAAACAAGCAACAATAGAAAAAACAGGCATCATTAAATTGATTGCAGCTAAACTGAAGGATTATCAAATTCTTGTAAAGTTTAGGCTGAGTTTTATTGTTGTGTTCAGTTCAGGCATTGGTTATTTATTTGCAGGTGGCACACAAGCACATTTTTTATTATTTCTTGTCGGTGGATTTTTAATTACAGCTGCATCTAATGCATTGAATCAAATAATAGAATCAGATACGGATAAATTAATGAGCAGAACTGCAGACCGACCACTGGCTGCAAGTCGAATGCAAGCTACTGAGGCAATTATTGCTGCGGGTATCATGGCAATTTCCGGGATTGCAATTCTTTGGATATTTTTTAATACGCTTAGTGCATTATTAGGCGCATTATCGCTTATTAGTTATGCATTTATATATACACCAATGAAAAAGGTTTCTCCCATTGCCGTATTTATCGGCGCATTTCCGGGAGCTATGCCACCACTTATTGGTTTTGCGGCAGCAATAGGCGAAATAAACGACCTTGCAATTTTATTATTTGTATTACAATTTGTTTGGCAATTTCCACATTTTTGGGCTATTGCTTGGGTTTCTTTTGAGGATTATGCTAAAGCAGGATTCCATTTATTACCATCTCCGGATGGCAGATCAAAAAAAACGGCAACGCATATAGTTATCTATGCACTGTTATTATTACCGGCAAGTTTAGTATTATATTTTATGGGATTTACCGGAATAGTATCAGCTATTATTGTAACACTCACCGGATTATTTTTTCTGTATCAAGCAATTCAATTATATAGAAGTTGCGACACAAAAGATGCAAGAAAATTAATGTTCGGTTCGTTTTTATATTTACCTATTGTATTGATTGCTTTATTAATTGATAAACTTTAACTAAAAATCATGTCAGACTTAATTCATAAACGGTATATTGTTCATCCATATAAATTTAATATGTGGCTCGCCATAACATCTATGGTGATGGCATTTGCTGCGTTTACCTCTGCATACGTTGTAAAAAAGGGAGATGTAAATGTTTGGAATACAATTCAGTTGCCGCGTATTTTTATTACTAGCACAATTGTAATTGTAGTGAGTAGTGTTTTTATGCACTTAGCATACGTATCCTTTAAAACAAACAGAATAAGTTTATACAGGGGATTTATAATTCTCACTTTTATTTGTGGTGCTTCATTTTTAACACTGCAAATTCAAGGCTGGTCGCAATTGCTTGCATCGGGAGTTGATTTAGGAAGTAACGTTTCTAATTCTTTTGTGTATGTAATTACAGGCGCCCATTTTTTGCACGTAGTGGGTGGTGTTGTTGCATTATTCGTTTTTTCAATAATGGCATTTACGAAATATAAAATATCCAATAATGATGTTAAACCTTCAAAAAACAGTTTGGTAAGCGTAGAAATTATGATGACCTACTGGCATTTTGTAGATATTTTATGGGTATATCTTTATTTTTTCTTAATATTAAACAATTAAATTAAATACTTTGGAAGCAACTGCAAAACCAACTGCAAAAGAACTATGGGACGGAGGTGATTCGCCTTTTAGGGTGAGTTACGGAAAGATCATGATGTGGTATTTTCTCATCAGTGATACCTTTACTTTTGCAGGCTTATTGATTTCTTATGGCGCAATTCGAACTAGTCAACCTAGACATGATGCAGCAAATATTCACTCTTGGCCTGATCCAAATGAAGTATTTAATGCAGGTCCCGGATTTCACAATGCGCCATTAATTTTTGTAACATTTATGACGTTCACACTCATTTTGAGCTCTGTTACTATGGTGCGTGCCGTACAAGAAGGGCATGATATGAATAGAAGTGGTGTATTAAAATGGCTTTCATTAACAATATTGGGCGGTTTAGTATTTGTATTAAGTCAAGCTTGGGAATGGACGCATTTAATTCACGAAGGCATGACACCAATTTCAAATCCATTTGGTGCAAGTTCTTTTGGTGCTTTATTCTTTTTAATAACAGGTTTTCACGGATTTCACGTAAGTGTTGGTGTGTTTTTAAATAGTTGGGCATTTTATGCCACCTATAAAGGCGTATTTGAAAAACGCGGTCACTACGAAATGATAGAGAAGTTAGGGTTATACTGGCACTTTGTAGATTTAGTTTGGGTGTACGTATTTCTTGCATTTTATTTATTCTGAAAAAAAAATTATATCAACGTATGTCAACTTTAACAAAAGAGGAATCACGAAAAAGAGTATGGAGAGTCTGCGGCATACTCGCCGTGGTAACAGCTGTGGAAATTACTGCAGCCCTTTCGCACTATAGATTTTTTCCGGAGTCTCCCAAAATGTTACTCAATGTGTTATATATCATTCTGAGCGCATTAAAGGCATATTTTATCATGAGCGAATTCATGCATCTAAAATATGAAATTAAGGCTATGGCGGTTACAATTCTTGCGCCATTTTTATTTTTGGTGTGGGGTATAATAGCATTCCTTTGGGAAGGTAGATATTGGTTAAGCGCAAAAGAATTGTGGAACGTACTTAATTAATTATGAAAAAGAAATCCGGGCGCTTTTGGGTAGCGGTAATGCTCGTCATGATCGTTATTCTTCCGGTTATTTCAGTTATTTTATTAGAAAAAGGTTTTAGCATTCGAAAAGAAGCTCCAGCAAGCGAGCGTTTATTATTAACAGACCTACAGCAAATTCCCGATTATTTTACTGTCTCACATCGCGGTGATACAATTACAAAAGAACGCATGCAAAACAGAGTATGTGTTATTGATTTTGCATCCTATTCTTGTGGAACTATAAACGATGCACGCGAGCGTAAATTATTCGAATTGCAAGAAGATTATTACGGCAAAACAAAAGCATTCCGTATTTTGACACATACACTGCACCCGCAAGAAGACCAGACGCACCAACTGCAAATTATGGCCGAACGTTATGCGGCACGCGAAATTTGGCACTTTCTTTCCGACCCGGATTCATCATCCATTAACCTTTTTAATTTTTGTAGGAAAACTTTAGATATTTCTTCTTCAAATGAAACTGATTCAGCTTGTCCACAGTTGGTATATTTGGTAGATGGCGAAGGTTACCTGCGCGGAGTTTATGATCCTATGGACGAAAAACAAAATCAAGACTTATATAATGATGTCCTGTTTTTATTGAATAAATTAAATGCAGAATGAGTAAAAGGAATAATATTATCATTGGTGGAGTTGTAGGAGTAGCATTTATACTTTTTTTCATTTTTGTATATTTACCTTACGCCGATAAACAAGATAATCTTAACAAAGTATCTGAGTCAATTCAGCATTCCAATTTTTTAAAAGACTCTCTTAATCATATTCCCGAATTTTCTTTTACGGACCAAAATGGCACTACAATAACTGATAAAGATATTGAAGGCCAAGTTTTTGTTGCCGATTTTTTTTATACTTCCTGCGAGGCGTATTGCCCCATTACAACAGCGCAATTAGCAAAGGTGCAAAATGCAATGAATACAGATATTCCATTTAAAATTTTATCTTTTTCGTTAAATCCTGAAAATGATTCCACCGCTATTCTAAAATCCTTTGCAACAAAATACGGTGCAAAAGATAATGTTTGGCATTTTTTGCGCGGCGAACAAGACGACATTTATAATATTGGAGAAAACGGTTTTTATACCATAGTAAAAAATGCCCAAGGTTCTTACGAAGGCCATTCCGATAAATTTACCCTAGTGGATAAAAGCGGTAATATCAGAGGGTTTTATTCCGGCACCGATTCTATTCAAGTAAAGGCATTGATTATGGATATTAATTACCTGGTTTTTAAAGATAAAATGCATGAATGAAAAAAATACCAACCGAGTTATATTTCTAATCTCTGTTGCTGTTCCGCTTTTGGTAGCTGCGCTGTTTTTTACACCGGCGGTGCATCTCAATATTAATACAGAATTTCTACCCAAATTAAATGCGATTTTAAATAGTAGCGTTGCCGTTTTTTTATTGGCAGGATTGTATTTTATTAAAAACAAAAATAGAAAAGCGCATAAAATTTCAATGCTGACGGCATTTTCACTTTCGGCTATTTTTTTAATTTCTTATGTATTATATCACACATCTTCGGATGCAACATTATTTGGCGATAGCAATTTTGATGGCGTTGTGGACGAAGCGGAAAAAAGTGTTTTAGGAGCCTCGCGCTCCGTATATTTTTTTATTTTAATCACCCATATTTTTTTGGCTGCAGCGATATTGCCATTTATATTAATTTCTCTATCGCGCGCATTGTCAATGCGTTTCGATAAACATAAAAAAATTGCGCGCATTACTTGGCCATTATGGTTTTATGTTGCAGTAACTGGTGTTATAGTTTATTTGATGATATCACCTTATTATCCGCATTAATTTGTAATTTTACACTATGAAATACAGAATAATTGTCATTTCAATTCTTTTAATAATTCTTGCTTTTTCGAGCAGCGATTTATCCGCGCAATGTGCTATGTGCAAAGCTTCTGCGGAAGATGGTGCGCAAAATGGCAACATGCAAAGCGCTACACTTAATTATGGCATAATGTATTTATTAGCAATGCCTTATGTAGCTTTAAGTGTTATCGGATATTTGTGGTATCGGAATTATAAAAGACGCAAAGAAGAAGATCCGGAATTAGTCTAATTGTTTTTTTTAGGTTTATAAATCACCTAACAGAGGTCTGATTATAATTTCTTCCACAACGCTGCGTTCAGAAATCTCGTAAGCATTATAAATGAGATGTGCTACGTCTTCAACATCAATAAATCTGCTTTCAGGTAATGATGTGCCGCCCCACGATTCAGTTAATACCGCACCCGGAATAATTGATGTAACCCGAATATTAAAGGATTTCAATTCTTCACGCAGGTTTTTTGAAAAACCGAGTAAAGCGTATTTAGATATGCCATAAGAACCTCCCGGCGAATAAGGTTTAATGCTCGCTACCGAACACAAATTGAAAATGTGCCCCACTTTGTTTTTTTTCATAGTTGGCGCAATACAACGTGTTAAATGGTATGCACTTAAAAGATTGGTATCCAAAGTTTTTTCTAATGTGCCGTCTGCCTCATCACAAATATTCCCCGGA
>JBBRGZ010000186.1:0-5660 GCA_038223395.1 Chitinophagales bacterium | reverse complement strand
TTTCTTCAATCGTCATTTTTTTTATGAGCGCTTCAATTTGTGGGTCTGTTAATGTTTGCGAATTGAGCATTGTTTGAGAAAATAAAAATACAGCACAGGATAAAAAGCCTTTTATAAATGAATTAGATTTTATTTTCATACCAAAAATTTTATAGGAATTCTTATTCCGATATTTTAATAATCATTTCGCCCCACAATGATGGATTAATATTAAATCCTTCTGTATAACTATTATTCCATCGGTATTGAAATTTGCGAGCCCCGGCAGAAGAACCATCATCTATACCTACCTCAACTCCATAAATATTTCCTGGTGTCCAAGGAGATGTATTTATTTCTTTCCAAGGAATTGATGCTTCAATATTGTAACCCGTTTCTGTTTTTTTTGTGTGCACTGTTGTATTGTTCAATTGTTTTTTTGCAGTCCAGTCCCACACAATAGGTTGCTCGTTTAATTTAATTCCAAGATGCTTGTCAGTAAACAGATAACGTGTGCGGTTTGCATCTGCAGTAGTGTTAGTAGAAAACGCAATTTCCAAAGCGTCGCCATTCCAAATATTTTCGTCCTGCTGTATATTATTTAGCGGATCATTATCTTTTACAACAGCAGAAATATATAAATTATTCTCATCGCTTGTAATGCTGATTATAGCATTTTCTGTTTGCATACTTTGTAATGGCCATTCACCTGCATTAATAATGCCGTCAATTATTGGAGCAACTTGTGTATATGCAACCTGAGCTTGATTTTTTATTGAACCTTTAAATGGCACAATTTCTATATTATCAATCATTACTTCACCTGCACTTTCAAATTGAATGAGCATTTGTTTTATAGAATACATGTCAGCATCATTTGTTATAAAATCAAATGCCGAAAGTGGAATGGTTACCATAGTCCAATCTTCACTTACTGTTCCTCCTGTAATATTATTTGGTGTAATTCCGGTCCATGCTTGCGCGCCATTGTAATCTTCTAAACAAACTGCCCATGGCAATCCTTTGCTCGAACCTTTTGTGTTGCGCACCCAAAATTGCACTGCGGCGGAATTTATAATAGCATGCAAATCTTTCGGAGCCCAATTATCCCATCCAATTCCCATCCCTATCCATTTGCAACCTCCACCCGGGCGATCCCATTTTATTTTTAATGCACCCACACCATCTTGTTGTCCCGAAAAAACATTTTCTACCGAAATACAGGATGGACTTTCTGTATGCCATATTTCATCTGTTACATAATCTGAGAATACAGAAACAGAATAAAATCCATTTACATTTGCGCGCATATCCGGCGGTGCGGGTATGTCGTATAATCCTGTTGGCTTAAACGATGCACAACTACTCAATAAAATACTGAGCAGTATTACAATGTTAATTTTAAAAAATGATTTTAATCTCATTATGGTTCGAGTGCTTTGCCGTCTGTAAAAATTAAAAAATCCATGAGTGCTTGAGAATATCCTGTAGCAGGATTTGCAAGCATCAATATAGAAACTTGTAACAATTTATCTGGTTCATGAATTCCATTGCCAATCGGATCTGCAGCAACACCATTAATAAGCGTCGCTAAGTCTGCATATTTTGATGAAATTTGTTGCCAACCGGTTTCTGTCATTACAACTTGAATAGAAAACATATCCTCAGCACCATCTGTATAAATACCATCACCGTTATCATCTTCTCTAAATTGAAAAAGCACAATACTGTTTGTAATCCCAGGAGGATTATTCAATAATACATTGAAATATATATTATCCGGATTGTTATTCAACGGAAAATATTGTGCACCATAGGCACTACCAGGAATGTCGATGAGCCCGATAAGATAATCCCAATCTACTGCACCTCCCATATCATAATATTTCGAACCTTGTGCCGAAACAATATTATCTGTTATTACAAAACTCATATCTGCACCTGACTGAACAAATGAACTCCAAGCAGGATTCCATCCAGTTTCAAAATCGGATAATAATAATCCTTCATTTATTTTAGGAGAAATAACTTCAAGTGTGTCGCGAATGGTATCAATTTCGTTTTCGAAAGTTAATTCAACAGCACATGTTTCTGAGGTGAACATCGGCAGATTTGTAGTGCTTCCATTCCAAAGGCTGTTTGAATTATCCAACATATTTGAAATACCGGAAATGTATTTTACACCTCCTGATTGTAAACCGCTAATTTTAACTTGCCAGCTCACGCTTTTCGAAAATATGGCTGAAAAAGAGGTTGTTTGCCCCGCAGCAAAATCAACAGAGCGATTAATAATATCAAAATTTTCGATGATAGAAAATTCGCCATAGATATCATTCAACGAAGGACCATCAAAAGCATCGGTTTCTTTGCGACAAGATTGAAATGCGGCAAGCGCTGTAGCGAGGTATAATAGATATATTTTTTTCATATTAAAAATTCATTTGAAAGATGAATGCAAATTCGTTAATTGTATAAGTAGGAAGTTCGGTCGTATTATCTGTCCACGTAAATTTATTATACATGGCGCTTAAAAAAATGGCATCACTAAAACGATAACGTAATCCCGAACCTAAAAGCGATTCTGAACCATTTAATAAATATGCATTAAAATAAACAATCTCGCCGAAGTTATTAAAATCTGGCATATATTCTTTGCCATCATAAGTAACTGATTGTATCCCTAAAATAATATCCAATTTAGAAAATGTTTCAGCTTCAATTCCTGCTGAAAAGATGTTTGACTTCAAATCTATTGGAGCAACACTTTCTTGCCCTACTCTATTTGTTTGGTCGTTCATGATGCCAATTTCAAATCGCAATAATTTTTCGTAATCTTTTATCAATTTATTTGCTTGCACTGAAAGTTTTCCTTCTACGCGATTGAATGTGCGCAGATTAAATGTTCCTTGTCCTCGTATTTCTGTTAACATACTATAAGCTGCTGTTGCTGAAAAGATTTCTTTTTTATCATTGTATCCGGCACCAATAGTAATACCTTGCCGGTTAGGCGTTGCAGTTCCGTATGGTGTAATATTATCATATTTTGGATCAAATAGCATCAGATCTTTTTGCAATTGCAAATTATAAATTGCAGCATCCCTAAACACATCAAGCATAGTTAATGGGCGCAAAACTTGATCGTTTGTAATGCGGTCATAAGCACGCGGATATTTATTAAAATCAAGGCGTTTTGTTTGTGCTCCCGGACTTCTGAAATCTGGGCCAATAGATTTATATTGCGCATTAATAAATACGCCTGCAGGAATGTATTTCAACTGAAGGCTACCATCTACAAAATAATCTGATAAAGAAGGAGCTTCGTTTAATTCATCATAATATGTTTTAGATTGTCCGGCTTCTGATTTACCTGATAATTGCCAATCCTTTAATTTGTATTCTACATCGAGTGTAAAAGTGGTAACAGGATTGTGAAAAGTAGCAGGATTATTTGATGTTCCTGCAATATCATATAAATTGACATAATTTACGCCAAGTGTTGCATATTTACTTTGAACCAAACTGATGTTCAATCCTGAAAATAATTGTTCATTTACTCCAGGTGCTGTTGCCTGAATTCTGCTCGTAAATAAATTGAATCGAATTTCATTTATATATTTACTGAATTGCAACGAAAAATCAGTAGCTGCTCCTTGTTGTCTCCAGGTATTATCTGCATCATAAAAATTATCGTATTTAATAATCTCTTCAAATTGATTAAATATTGTTGGATTAATTTGTGTGAGTTCAGTGTTGTTATTAAAAAAAGTATAGGGCGTTAATTTATAATTAATATCACCAAGTTGATAGCGCACCACATTTCCAATAATGCCTTTTACATATAATTGTCTTTCATCAAATGTAATTCCTGAACCCCAGAAGCCTCCAAAATCATTTCTTATCCGAACCATTCCTTGTATCTCAATATTTTTATTTGGGCGAATGTTAATTCCAAGGTCAACTAATGTATGACCGCTATTTTCTTTAGGCGCAGTAATGGTATCGGCAACAAGGTTTTCCTGCTGAAGGTCGTCGGAAAAAAGAACTGCACGTGCAGCTCCATTTAAGCTGAATTTGCTTTCTGTTTCTTGAGCAGATGCAATTTGTTGCAACATACTATTTGCAACAAATAAAACAATATAGAGTAGATTTTTTTTCATAAAGTGATTTAAAAAAATATTTTAAATTCAGCTAATGTTTCTTGTCCTTTAAAATGATCTAATGCAAAACTTTTATCCTCAAATTGGAACCATCTGGTACGCAGATATAGTCTTGCATTTTTTCCCATGTCGATATCAATTCCGGCACCTAATCCTTTTCCAAATTGATTAAGAGGTCTGCGTGTTTCTTCATCAATATCTGTTAGGTAATTTCCTAACGTGCGTTCGTATCCAAAATATCCTGTCACCATAATTTGTTTAAACAGGTGATAATACAACTCGAATTCACTTACATATTGTCTGATGTAAGCTTCTTCTGAAGTAACTGTAAATAATGAAAGATCGCGCTGTGCTGAAGAGTATTGTCCTAAGTAGAATAAATAGAGGTCGCGATTCAAAACATTTGCCTTGTATTTTATTTGCCCTTCAGTAATATTGAAATATTTTTTATTTACAGAAATGCCGCTACTATCGTCGCTTAAATGCGCAGTTTCATATGTATCGCGATAAATAACTGAATATCTTTCATATGGACCAACACCTACCGGAAAAGCAAATTTCCAAAATCGTGCGCGAGTAAGTTGATTAACAGGATGCCCAAAGGTAATTTCGTTCGAAATTGCTTCTAATTCACCGGAAATTCCTGTGCCTATTCCAAATTTAAAATTCTTAATTGTAAAATCTGCATTGATATTTAATCCTTGTCTATTATTTGTCATTTGACCAAGCCTTACCATCGAACTTCCTGTAGGTTGTAATACAGTTGAACTACCAACAGAGCCTGCAGGAATATTTGATACATCATATTCGCTGATTGAAGTATTTATAAAGGCCGCGGTATTATTAATCACCTTAGGACTAATTCGAAAGTATTGCACATTAAACTGTGGTATATTTTTTTTAATTGGAGTAAGTATAGAAGCATTAATTGCTTCACCCCATCCTTCTTGCTGTAGCGGACTAAAATATCTGCCGGCACCGGTTTCTGCACTTAAGGTAAAATCTTTTATTAAAACATTCCCTTCTGCGGTAATCACATTAAATCCAACTCCTTTTATAGCTAAGCTATCAGAAAAGGTTTTTGAATTCATCGTATTAATACTAAGAAATTGACCACTGCCAAAGTCCTTTTTTACCTTTCCGCCATAAGCATAATTTGGAGTTTGAGTAAACCCTCCGTTGATTTCTGATTTTCCGTATAACATCGAAAAACTTAATTTGCCGGGTAAGTCTATGCCTTCTAAAATTAAACCGGTAAATGCTCTGTTTCCCCATCTCGTATCCTGATCGATGGCACCTTGCGTATAATATTTTTGATAGCGCGTATCAATAGATGTTCCAACCGGGTCCCATGGATTATCTTCAAATAAAATATAGCGATTGTATCCTTTAAAAGAAGCCATTGTAAGATCCGAAATTGCAAACCAGTGAATTCCTCCTGCACGAATTTTATACGTACCTACCTTTGTCGAATAACTGCCATACATATTAATACCGAGATGCACAATCAGATTACCTGCAAGC
>JBBRGZ010000185.1:0-5665 GCA_038223395.1 Chitinophagales bacterium | reverse complement strand
AGCAAATTTATTCCCCATTTATATTGATCGGGAATAGCGCCAACTATTGCGTGCAACATGCCCAAACTTTTTTTATTAGCAACAAAATCCGGAAACTTTTTCTGGTTTTCTTCAAGTAATAAATATGCTTTGCGCACTTCTGTAAATGCACCTAAATATTCTTCAAATTTTAGTTTAGCAAATGCCCATTGTATAATTACTTCGGCTTGGCAATATAAATAATAGGGTGAGTTTTTATCGCCGGTTTTAAGTTTGTCTAATCTTGCAGACTTATTGGGTTCAAGCCTGTCGAATTCCGATTCATTTTCATTGATATAGGTAGTTAACCAATCAATATAATTTTCAACAAAATAGGGAATTAAATTTGTGGGATTTTCTTTTTTTTCCTGCTCTAAAAGAGTACGTCCTTTTTCGAGGCGTAACTCCTGAATATAAGTATATGCATCAATACAGCGCTGATTAAATTCATATTTCTGTGCAGACATAATATGCACAATAAAAAAAGCCATAAAGAAAATGACAACATTTTTCTTCATGGCTTAAAAATATTAAAATTATTTAAATTAATCTTTTGTTTCCATAACTGCATCGTCTACTAAAATACGACCACAGTGTTCGCAAATAATAATTTTTTTAGCTTGTTTTATTTCTGCTTGGCGCTGCGGAGGAACAACCGCATAACAACCACCACAAGAATTTCTGGCAACTGAAACAACAGCTAAACCATTGCGATAAGATTCTCTAATGCGATAGTAAGCACCTAATAATCTGCTTTCCAAATCTTTTTCAGCTTTTGTCGCTTTTTTTGCTAATTCCGCTTCTTCTTTTTCAGTTTCTTCAATTATACGCTCTAATTCTTCCTTCTTTTTCTTTAAATCTTTCTTCTTAGTTTCGAAAGCCACTTTTGCATCTTCAACCGCAATTGCTTTTGCATCTTTTCCAACAGTTGCTTCTCTAATTTTTTTCTCACCCAATTCAATATCAAGCTTATTCAACTCAATTTCTTTAGTAAGTGCATCAAATTCGCGACTATTTTTAACAGCATTTTGTTGCTGTTCGTATTTTTTAATCTGCGCTTTTGCGTTTGTAATTGTTGTTTTGCGCGATGAAATGTCAGTTTCAATCTCCTTCATTTCAGCCTCAAACTTATGCATGCGTGTTTCAAGTCCTGCAATTTCATCCTCCAAATCGCTCACTTCCATAGGAAGTTCTCCCTTCAAAATAGTAATATCGTCCATTTTGGAGTGGATTTTTTGGAGTTTCCAGAGGGATTGTAGGTTTTCTTTAACGGTCAAGTCCTTTACTGCTGCCATAATTTATAGATAGTTAACAGGATTAGTAATTATTTTAGAAAAATGAACCGCAAAGGTAACGAATTTTTTCGTCAATACAGCACTTAATAACTCAATCGTGAATTGTTCGCTTTCATAATGGCCAATATCCGCTATCACTATCTTTTGGTCGGCATCAAAAAACTGATGATACTTAAAATCGGAGCTTATAAAAATATCAGCCCCAGCCGAAACAGCATCCCCCAATAAAAAACTGCCGGAACCGCCACAAATGGCCACTTTTTTTATCGGTTTACCAAGTAAAGCTGTGTGTTTAACAGCGCCACAACGCATAACTTCCTTTACAAAACGCAAAAAATCAGTTTCATTTTGCTGATTTTCCAGTATTCCAATCATCCCGGAACCGATGTTTTGATGCTTATTATCCAACACATAAATGTCGTAAGCAACTTCCTCATAAGGATGATTTTTTAACAAAGCAGACAAAATTTTTCTTTCCAAATAACTCGCAAAAATCACCTCAATGCGCGTTTCTGCCTCCGAATGATCAACTTCCGGCATACCAACAAATGGATTTGTATCGGCATTTCCTCGAAATGTGCCGGTTCCTTCCAAATTAAAACTGCAATGGTCGTAATTGCCAATTTCACCCGCTCCGGCTTCAAATAATACTTTTCTGAGAAGGTCGGCGTGCTCTGTCGGCACATAAGTAACTAACTTTTTCAAATAACCGCGCTTGGGAGATAAAATCTTGCATTCTGTTAAACCCAATTTTTTCGCAAAAATTGCATTTACACCTTCAGAAATATTGTCCAAATTTGTATGAATTGCATAAATAGCAATATCATTTTTTATTGCTTTAATAATTGTGCGTTCTATATAATTATTACCATTTATTTTTTTTAATCCCGAAAAAATTATTGGATGATGCGCAATAATCAAATTACATTTTAGTGCAATTGCTTCATCAACAACAGATTCAATTGAATCGAGACAAACAAGCACACCTGTAACTCTTGTTTCCGAATTTCCGGTAATTAATCCTGCATTATCATAATTTTCCTGCAAAGAAAGTGGAGCTAACGATTCGAGATAAGAAGTAACATCAGAAATAATCATAGAACGAAGATAAGAAACAGCGCGCAGAGAAAAATAATTTTTATTAAATTATTCTATTTCACAACATTCAATAGTTGCTGTTTGAGAATCAAAATGCGGACTTATAAAAGGGATTCCCAAATTCAGGCCTCTTAAAATGAGCAATGAAGCAATTAACAAACTGAATACCGGAAGATATTTTCGAATAAGTAAACGTTTTGACCCGAGGTAATTTCCAAAAGCAGCAGCCGAAAACATCAGAGGCAAAGTGCCCAATCCAAACAGCAACATATACAACCCACCATTCAAAAAATTGCCACTTGCAACTGCTCCTGCCAATGCAAGATACACCAAACCGCAAGGCAATAATCCATTTAAAAAACCTAATATAAAAACTTGAAATGTCGATTTATTTGAATATGCGTTACCTATTTTAATTTTAATATAATTTGTATATGTATTTAAAAAAGGAACTCGCATTGAATGTGCAAAAAACTGTATAGCAACTAAAAAAATAATTACAATTCCCATAAATATAGAACTGAATTGTTGTAGTCCGGTAAAAGCAAAACTTAAGCCAATTGCACCAAATAAAAATCCCAACAAAACATAAGTAAATATTCGTGCAATATTATACACTAGCGCCTGAACAACAGGATTGCCCTTATTATTTAAATTAAACGACAATGCCAAAGGGCCGCACATACCTGCACAATGCAAACTGCCAAAAAATCCGGTTATAAATGCTGTTATAAATAAAGGAATCAAAGTACAATGTTTTTTTCAAGGTAATAAGAAATGTCATTTTTTATCCATTGCATTTTTACAGTATAAAATCCCTTAGCAAAAGTATTTCTTGTAAATTGTTGAATACCTTTTGAATTTAATTCCAAAGGGAATTTGAAATCAAAATCAGAATTTGAGGCTTTATAAAAATATACCTGTCCGGTTGCTGCGGAAGTAAATGTTTGAGCGAATTGTAAAGTCACCATTTCAGCATTCATTGTAATAAAAATAGAGTCTTGATACAAATATGCGTTTTTAGTAGCGTCGATTTGATTTTGGAAAAGTAGTTCTTCCTCATAATAATCTTGTGTAACCAAATCTGTTTTTTGTCTGAAACTCATAATCACTAAAAAAGTCATTAAAGTAGCAAAACCGATATATAGAAATAATATTTTTTTACCCCAATCCATAGTTATTGTTTTGAAACAGGTCCGAAAAAAGTTGTTTTTACTGTGCGCAATAATTTATCTTCACTATATACACCAATTTCTAGAGTAGTTTCCATTGAGTGAATTTGACTTCTGTTGAGTATAATAAAAAAAGTACCTTCTTCGAGCGACTGTCCATCAATTGATAATTCCTTCCCTATCATTTGAATTTCGCCATCAGCATTTTCAATTTTCAGATGCATAGGAAATTCTTCTCGTGTTTTGTTCACTATTTTAATATTATACAAATTAGATATTTGCAATGAGTCGCGTTTTTGGTATAATTGTCCTGAAGCACGCGTAACACTGGCAGTAACATCCTTCCTTGTAACAAGCATAATAGTTAATACAGAAATTAAAATCAAAAGAACAAATGAATATGCTTTCATACGCGGAGTGAATTTTACATTTTCTCCGGTAACGATATTATTTTCTGATGTATACCTAATTAAACCTCTTGGTTTTTCTATTTTATCCATAATAGAATCGCAAGCATCTATACATGCTGTGCAATTAATACATTCTAATTGTGTTCCGTTGCGAATATCAATTCCGGTTGGACAAACACGCACACACAAACCACAATCAATACAATCACCAAGTTCAGTATTTGTTTCACCTTTATGTTGATGTCCTCTTGGCTCTCCACGTTTGTAATCATAGGCAACAATTATAGAATGTGCATCCAATAACACGCCTTGCAAACGACCATAAGGACAGGCAAAAGTGCATACCTGCTCACGTAAAAATGCAAAAACGCCATAAAATACAGTGCTAAAAATTATCATTGTAATAAAGCCACCCTGATTTTGCGAAAAAGGCTCAGTCATTATTTCAAAAAGTTTATCGGTACCAATAATATAAGCTAAAAAGGTATTACCAACAAGAAAAGAAAAAGTAAAAAATATAAAATGTTTTATTGCTTTTTTTGCTACCTTTTCTTTTGTTAAGGGGCCTTTATTTAATTTTTTTTGTTTTTCAGCAGAACCTTCAATCCAATACTCTAATTTACGAAAAACCATCTCCATAAAAACCGTTTGCGGACACACCCATCCACAAAATAAACGACCATACAAAACCGTAAAAAAAATGATAAAAACAAGAAATGTTACCATTCCAAGTGCAAAAAGATAAAAGTCTTGCGGCCAGAAAATTACGCCAAATAAAATAAATTTACTATCCGGAATATTAAAAAGAAAAAGTGGTTCACCATTCAGTTTAATAAAAGGTAAACTAAAAAATACAACAAGATAAATAATGCTAACGAGAGTTCTGAGATTATATAATTTACCTTCCGGTTTGGTTGCATAAACCCATTTTCTGTGACCTTCCTCATCAGCAGTCGTAATTATGTCACGAAACGATTTGTGCTCATCCATTCTAATATTTTATATAATCCTTTTTATCCTAAAATTAATTCGTAGCAACCTTCATTGTATCATTTTCCTTTATACTATCTATAGGAGCTGTTAATGAATCGGAAACATTCGTATTGCCTTCAACATACAAATTTCCTTGTGGTGCTTTAGCATTTGGAGGATTTGTACCTTTGAGTGATTTAATATAATTTGCTACTTCAAATATTTGTTTTGCAGTAAGAATTTCTTTCCAACTCGCCATACCTTTTGCAGGCACACCTTCAGAAATAGTTCTGAAAATATCATTTATTTGTCCGCCATGAATCCAATAATCATCCGCAAAATTTGGTCCCACCTGCCCTTCGCCTAAATTGCCGTGACAGGTAGCGCAGAATTGTGTAAAAGTGTTTTTTCCTCCTGATAACACCTCAGCATCTGTAGATACAACTACCGAATTTTCATCATAATTTGCAGAGGCATTTTCTAAATAAGCAGCAAGCTCGATTTTTGCTTTTGCAACTGACCTATCATATTCTTCTTCTTGTGTTAAACCATTACCAAAATCATATCGCCATAAATACACAATTGCAAAACCGATTGTAAAAATGAAAATATATTGCAACCATGGCGGCATACCATTATCAAGCTCTTGAATACCATCGTAAATATGATCATTTAACAACATTTCATCCTCTCTTTCAAT
>JBBRGZ010000184.1:0-5675 GCA_038223395.1 Chitinophagales bacterium | reverse complement strand
ACCTGGCTGACTTCAAAAATGATATTATTATCTTCTAAGGTAGAAATTTTTAATTTTGCGCTATCAACGGGTTTGTTCGAATTAAATTCACTGATGTATAACTTCAGGTTTACCTCTTCGTTTACTTTTATTGGTTGATATTTTAACAAAAATTCATACTGTGTAGTGTTGGTTTCAGATGAAAAATAACTTTGAGTTTTTTTGCTCTCAGATTGCTTCGCAGCACCATGGTCTTCGTCGCCATGCGCAAAAATAATTGAAGGTATCAAACATAATATTATAAAAAGTTGTTTCATCAGTTGCCGTTTAAATAATCAATTTCAATAACAGAAATATTATAGTTTAGTAATGCTTCCAAATAGCTTAACTGGATTTCAAATCCATCATTCATTGTTCTGAGAAAATTTATCAAGTCTATTTCTCCGGATTCATATAATCGTGTTGCTGCTTTTGTGATTTCATTTGCATTATTCAATCCTTGTGTTTCATAATATCTTATCGCAAGTTCATTTTTAAAAAAGTTAGAGATAGCAGTAAATTTTTGTTGCTGTAAACTTTGTTCCTCTGTCCTCAAATTGTTTTCCGCCATAATGATTTCGTTTTTTGCAGCAGAATTATAACCACTATATGAATTAAACCACAATGGAATAGAAATACCGGCTTTAAAAGCAGGAACATACACAGCTTCTTCCTTTAAAGGCATTGAATATCCAAGAAGAATATTAGGTAAAGCTTGTGATCTTATCGCTTCATATTGTTTTTGGCTAACATTGATGTTTTGCTGTGCAACAACATAAGCAGGATTGGATAAAATGTCTATTGAAACATTTGGTGTTGCCAATTTATCGATTTTAGCAACAACAAAATTATTCTCGATACCGGTTAGAAGACTTATTTGCTGATTCAGCATTAACAATTCATTTTTTACACTTTCAAATTGCAGTTTCACATCTCCGGATTTTGCTTCTGCAGATATTTTTTCAAGGTAATTTAAATTCCCTGCATTAAACGATAGCACAGAAGCATCTTTGATTTTCTGAAATGCGGAATCCTGCTTTTGAATATAGTTTAATTTTGAGGAAACATATTGTGCCTGTAAATATAGTAAACGGATGTTTTTCCTGATCTCATTTTTGGTTTGGGAAAATTCCTTCCCGGTTAAGGTTATTTTTTCCCTGTTTAATTGGCTCTGCTTAATATATTGCGTTGGAAAATCAAAATTCTGATCAATGGTAAGAATTAGAGATTCAAAAGGAGCTTGTTCCACATATACTTCCGGATCAGAAATATTCCATGCTGTTTTTTGCAGAGATTTTTGCGATTCAATTTTTAGCAAAGCATTAGTGACTGCGTAATTCTTAATTAAGATAGAATCAATTACCTGCTGCTCTGTTATAACGACTTGCGAAAATGTCATTTGCCATGCAGCTACCAATATCAATATCGAAATTATTCTTTTCATTTTTATATTATTAGCATAAACACTGCCATTACTACCATTAAAAGGTCTTCTATAATTGTAACGGTGGTCATGGGTAAATTAAATACAGTACCCAAACAAGCACATTTGATTTGCTGCTTATTAACAACAGCTTGAATTACACCAATACTGCTAAAACCCATCACTCCAATTGTAGCAATGCCGGTTATTTCCATATTAAAGCCAGTCAAATAGGCCAATCCAAGAAATAATTCAAAAAAAGGATATACATAACCATAACTATAAATTTTCTTAGCCAAAAGGTCGTAGCTAGAATAGCTATCTGCAAATCCTTTTAAATCCAAAAATTTAAAAAATGAAAATGTTATAAAAAACGCTGCCATGAAATTGCGCATGAATAACATACCATCAAATGCACCCGAATAAGCAGATATCAGCGAAATACCGGTTATAAAAGCGAAAATGATGAGCAAAGGTTTATACGTTGCAAGCCAAGTTTTATCAGAATTACTAATTTCCATAGTATGCAACGATTGATCGCCTTCATTTTCTGAAATTTTATACTTAGAATCAGCACCAATAGATTGTTGCAACGCCTGAATTGAAATATGTTTTTGCATGGTAATTATTGCCTCGTCAGGCAAGTTCACCTCAGCTGATAAGACATCAGGATTTTTCAATAATTGACTTTTAACCTTGGCTATGCAACCACTGCAAGTCATGTTGCTTATTTTATAAGAATGTGTCATAATTATATATTTTTATAACACAAAGGTCAGTCAAGAACAG
The DNA here is from genome assembly GCA_038223395.1 of Chitinophagales bacterium. Classification (GTDB taxonomy): domain Bacteria; phylum Bacteroidota; class Bacteroidia; order Chitinophagales; family BACL12; genus UBA7236. The sequence continues at coordinate 3,445 of JBBRGZ010000184.1, read as the reverse complement.
ATTTTGCACGTTACATAATTTTTGATATTGTTTATATAATTCTTCTTTCATATTTCATCTAATTTCAGCCTTTTGGTTTCTTTAATGCTTTTAAAATATGTGGGTGTTAATCCGGTTGTTTTTTTAAACTGACTGCTGAGGTGAGCAACACTGCTGTAACCCATCTGAAATGCAATTTCACTTAATGAAAGTTCATTGTAAACTAATAATTCTTTCACTCTTTCTATTTTTTGAAGGATTGTATATTTTTCAATAGTAATTCCTTCAATCATCGAAAACAAATTACTTAAATGTGAATAATCCTTTAATAATTTTCTTTCTATTATAGATGAAAAATTTAATTTATCGTCCTGAGACTTATTTCTATGTATTGTTTCTATTATAACATTTTTTATCTGTTCAATTATTTTCGCATTTGCATCGTCAATTAATTCAAAGCCCTCCTTTTCCAAATCTTTCCTAATTTCTCTTTCATATTCCCCTAGCGTTTCATCATTAAGTGTAACTTCACCCAGTTGAATTTGACTGATATGAAAATCATATGTGTCAAAAATTCTTTTTACTGTGCGGATACATCTATCGCAAACCATATTTTTTATATATACTTTCATACCATATTTAAAGGGTAGAGCTTCTACTCTACCCTTTATAATTGTTCAAGAATTATTTAATGATAATTATTTTTTTTGAGGCAAATCCTTTTTCAGTTTTTAATTTTAATGTGTAGGTTCCTGCGGGTTGATGCGTGAGATCAATAGTCAATTGCCCTCCAGCAGTTTGCTTATTTTCGTAAATAATATCCCCCAGCACATTTAGAACAGATATTACTATTTCTGAATTTTGATATTCATTTCCAAAATTGATATTAAAAATTCCATTTGAAGGATTGGGAAACACATTTATAGAATTTTCAAAATCCATATCGTGAATATCCACGGTATTTGTGATATTAACTCTTACTAATTCATCTTCATTTTGATCTACAAACCATATTAATCCATCAGGTCCGATTTTAATTCCCATCAATCCGGTTCTTCCGGTTTGCAATCTTTTTATTTCAATTGCAGGCACTGTTGTGATATCATAAATAATAATTTCGCCGGTAGCATGTTCGCTTACAAGCATATAATCTCCAATTACATCGATGCCCACAGGTTCAATTAATCCGGAATTTACTATTTCTACCCAATCGGTATTTTCTATTTCATTTGCTTCGGCGAGTGGTTCATTTGCATGTGGGAATGTTCCTGTTACTTCACCAGATTCAGGATTCATTCTGATAATTCTTCCATTTCCTGCATCAATTGTATACAAATAATTAGAAGCTTTATCAAACACCAAATGCGATGGTAAATCAGCATTAATCATTTCAATATCAAAATCTAAATATTCCCATACTCTTCCATCAGAATGATCATCATTTCCCGGTCCATGGTCTTTTACAAAGTCGTACATATGTACGTAACCATGATAATTACAGAAAACAAAAAATGCATTATCGTGCCATGCTGCAATTCCCATAGAAAAAGGGCTTTGGTGTAACATATCAATATGACTGCCATTTCCACCGGATGGTTCAGCATAAATGTCCATGTCACTGCTCCAAAGGGTTGGCCCTGTAAAAGTTCCACCACTATGATTAGCATCTTTAACACCAGGCGATGTTGCAAAATTGGTATTTTCACTAAATGCAATGCCTGTTGGAAGATTCATAAAATGCCATGCATTTTCGTCTTGTTTCCATTCTGAGGTTTGCCCTGGTTGACCGGCATTCCAAAAGGTTACTGTTGATCCACCAGAAGCTTCGGTTCCTTTATTCGTTATCCATACTTGGTAATCTGGTAATACCGGATAAAAATCTAAATCAGTAGGATTTGCAATTCCATCTGTTGTATTTCCAATTACTTCATATTCTTCCAAAAAAATCAAATAATCAGCAATGATATTCGGTGTAGGTTCACCTATCGTTAGATCTTTATTTATAAAATCATTTGCGGGATTTAAATCATCATTTCCATTTATTTTTCCTGATGATAATTTTACATCATAAGTTCCTAAGGTTAGGATATTCCAAGGTATTGGATGAATAAAATCAGCAGTTGAAAATGGCGCAATACTTAAGCCCGTTAAAGTAGAAACCATTTCTGTTCCACCGTCAATACTATAAATTACTTCTAACGAATTAATTGTATTTGCACTATAATTTGAAATTACGCCTGTTATATTTACAACTCCGGGATTATTGTAGGGATTATTTGTAATTGTGGTAATACTTGCATCAAAAGCAAGAGGTGGCGTAATTTCAAAATTAAATGTACTGCCTAAGCCTGCGCCCACAAAATGATATATCGAATATCCATCTAATAAGACATTAAATGTAAAACCCCCATCACCCCAATCGTCAACATACTTGATATCATAAAATCCTTCATCAAGACATCCCACCGTCTCTGTAACGGTTGTATTATCTCCATAACCAAAGGCAGTAGTCGCATCTTGGTCGCCTGCACCACTGCAACCTACTTGAATATCGTTTCCACCCTCCCAGATTGTTCCAACATCGCATGCATTTCCGGCAGGCACTAATTGCCAATATCCTTCATAACCATATGAATCAGTTTCAATTTCAATCACAACATCCATCTGACCAACAGGACATTGTGCGTATGTTTTTAAAGGGACCAAAAGACCTGCAAAAGCAAAAATTAAAGCGGAATAATTTTTCATAAGATCTGATTTTAAGTATGATTGAATGTATAAAAAAAATGTTATTAAATGATTTGATTTGTATTAATATTCTTTTATAAATGACTTTAAAAACTTCTCATCTTTATATAAAAATTCAAGAATAAAAATTCCATCTGGAATTCCTGAAATGTCAATTGAAAATTCCTCTCCATGGTATTTGGTATTTTCAATTACCGTTTGCCCGGTTACATTTATTACTCGAAATTCTACATCCCCTTTATTATTATTAATTAAAATATTCAGAATATCGGTTGCAGGATTCGGGAATATCATCACATCTGATTCAAAAGGATTAGTGATAGAAGTTGCTGTAGTATCAATCACACGAAAACTACCCATCATTCCATCATCCTCATGATGCAGCATATGACAGTGATACATATATGGAATATCATTATCAGCAAAATCCTCAAACTTTGTAATTACTTCAACATATTGCATTGGCATAACAAGCACAACATCTTTTAATCCTTGCAAATAAAGTGGTACCGGTCCACCATTAATATTATCTATATTAAATTGAATATCATGAATATGAAATGGATGTGCAATTCCTGTATTATTTACAATTCTCCATAATTCAGTGTCATTTAAATAAACCGTTTCGTTAATTGTCATTATATCAAAGTGCTCTCCATTAATATTAAATGGGCCTTCTACTTGACCTTCCGGGTCCATCATTTCGTCGGCTTGTAAA
>JBBRGZ010000183.1:0-5724 GCA_038223395.1 Chitinophagales bacterium | reverse complement strand
CATTTACACCATCACCCGTCATCGCAACAATTTGATTCTGGTGTTTTAATGCAGTAATAATTCTTAATTTTGCTTCCGGAAACATTCTTGTATAAATATTTGTAACCACTACTTTTTCCTGTAATTCTGCATCCGATAAATGCATTAGTGCATCACCCGTTAAACTATGTTCAAATCCCTTAAAACCAATTTGTTTTGCAATTGCTATTGTAGTTTCAGCATTGTCGCCTGTAATTATCTTAACTGATATGCCGGCTTTGTAAAAATTATTTAATACGGTTTCTATATTCTCTTTTGGCGGATCATAAAATGCTATTATGCCTTTAAATTTAAATGGAAATTCTTGTTGCGTTTTTGGAAAATTATTGCCATCAAAATTGCTTTCGCCAACGGCTAATACTCGATACCCTTCTTTTGTAATTGTTAATATGGCATTTTCAATTTGATTTCTTTCTTCATGCGACAAATTACAAATTTGCATTAATGCTTCGGGTGCGCCTTTAGCGGCAATAATTCTTTTACCTGCATTATTTTCAAAAATATGCGTCATCATGGGTGGCTTTCCACTCAAAGGATATTCGTGAATCAACTTAAAAAACGGCCTTTCATCCTCTGAATTTAAATTACCGTAGGCACTATGTAATGCAATTTCCATTGCGTCAAAAGGAATAGGTTCACTCGCCCACATTGCTAATGTGATGAGCTCTTTTTCATCTGCATTTGCATTCTCCGGGGATGATATTTTTTGTGAAATTAAGGTAAAGACTTTTGCCAAACTCATTCTATTTTCAGTAAGAGTTCCTGTTTTATCTGTACAAATAACTGTAGCAGACCCTAAGGTTTCCACTGTTTTCATTTGCTTAACAACGATGCCCATTTTCATTAAACGCCATGCACCAATTGCCATAAAAGTGGTAAACGCCATCGGAATTTCTTCAGGCAATATACTCATCGCCAAAGTAAGTGCGTAGAGCAAACTATCTAATGCATCACGTAGGCGAATAAAATTAATAACCCATACTATTGCGAAAACAATTACACCAACAAATACGAGCTTTTTTACAAAATTGTTTATTTGCAATTCTAAAGGTGTCTTTTCCTCTTTAATGCTTTCGAGGCTCGTTCCAATTTTGCCTAGTTTAGTTTCTTTGCCTATTTGTGTAATGGTAATTATTGCTAAACCACTTGCTACGGTTGTGCCTTTATAAATAACATTATCGTCCTGCGTTTTGTCTTTAAACACAGCAAAAGATTCTCCTGTAAGAATTGATTCGTTTACAGAAAAATCATTCGAGTGCACAATAATCCCATCTGCCGAAATAGAAGTGCCTTCTTCTACAATTAGACTATCACCAATTACTAAATCTTCGCTTTTTATTTCTTCTTCTTTACCATTTCTTATGACTTTACACTTGGGTTGTGTAAAATTTTTTAATTTTTGTAAAGCATTTCTGCTCCGTGAATCCTGAAATAATGAAAGTGCAGAAACTACAAAAATGGCTGAGCAAAGAAAAATGCCATCTCCAATATCACCTATAATAAAATAAATTAGAGAGGCAACTAATAATAAAATAATCATTGGCTCCTTTGCCAATTTTTTTAGAGCATCTAAAAAACTATTTTCTAGTTTGTAGTCTAAAGCATTGCGTCCAAATTTTTCTCTGGAAAGAATTACTTGCCCGTCTGATAAACCTTGAATATTGAAATTGTTTGCAGGCATTTTTAAGGATAAATCTCTAGGTGAAGGTGATTTTATTTAGTTTGAAGGTAGGCGTTATATATCACATAATTTGCCGTTGCGAAAAAATAATTAGATATTCAGCTTAATTATCTAATCCTATTCCCAAAAAATCTTCCTCCAATATGCCATAACAATAATTATCCACCCATGCACCTCTTATAGGTAAAATTTTACGGTGCATGCCTTCTCTTTGCATTCCAACTTTTTCTAATACTTTTATTGACCTAATATTTTCAACCGCACAACCTGCTTCAATTCTATGCAGATGCAATTGATTAAATCCAAAATCTAACAATGCAGTTAATGCTTCTGTAGTATATCCATTTCCCCAAAAATCTTTATGTAATTTATACCAAACTTCCGCCGATTTGTATTTTTCTTTCCCAATATTTAATGCAATGAGGCCTATGAATTTTCCGGTTTCTAATAAATCAATCACGAAAATATAGGAATTTCTTGGTTGCTGCTGTTCTTTTATTAACCATTCCTTAAGTAATTCTTCGGTTACCTGTAACGTTTCAGGAATACCCAAAGTATTAAAAACGTCAGATTCAGGTAATGAATGGAGTTGATGTATTTTTTGGAGGTCCGAAAATTCTAATTCCCTTAATAGTAACCGTTTTGTTTTTAGCATTTAAACTTTCTCATGTTTTTACAACATTCTGAATGCTAAGTTAGTGGAATTTTAAAGATTTTTTTCCGTAGGCAATTAGGATTTTTATTGCTTTATGACGATAAATTAATAATAACAAAATACAAAGGCATTCCTATAGTAATATTAAATGGAAAAGTAACTCCCAAAGCCATCGGAATATAGAGTCCGGGGTCTGCTTTTGGTGCCGCTAATCGCATGGCTGCAGGCACTGCAATATAAGAAGCACTAGCTGCTAAAATGGAAAATATAAATCGATTGCCAATGTCTTGAGTAACAAACTGACTTACAAAAGCAACTAGGCAACCATTAAAAGCTGGAATTATAATAGCGAATAACGAAACATACAACCCATATTTTTTAAATGCTGCAAATCGTTTAGCAGTAACCATTCCCATTTCTAAAAGAAAGATGGCAAGAAATCCTTTAAAAATATCAGTAGTAAATGGTTTAATTCCTTCGGCCTGTTTTGTATCTGCAATCAATCCTATGATTAAACTTCCTAAAATCATTAAAACACTTCCATTTGTAAATGAATGTTGAACTACAGATTTTAAATTAAATTTACTTGCATCTCCTTTTTCAAATTTCATCATTAAAATAACACCCACAATTATTGCCGGCGATTCCATTAGCGCCATTACTGCAACCATATGCCCGCCAAAGGTTATTTTTTGAGCTTCTAAAAATGAAGCTGCTGCTACAAACGTAACTGCACTAACCGACCCATATGCGGCTGCTACCGCCCCTGAATCACTTATACTTAATTTTCGTTTTAAAATAAAAAAAGTATACAATGGAATAATGGAGGCTAAGGTTATTCCGAATAAAAGTGAATAAATGATTTCATTTGTAAAACCGCTGTGTGCCAACTCTTGACCGCCTTTAAATCCAATCGAAAACAATAAATAAAGTGCAATAAACTTGCTGGAAGATTCTGGAATCTCCAAATCGCTTTTAACCATGGTAGCTATAATTCCTAACACAAAAAACAGGAGTGTGGGATTTGTGAGGTTAGAAATGAGAATTTGAAAATCCATAGTATTTTATTTTTAATTAAATTTATTTTCTAGTTTATTAGTTATTAAGGTATGTATAACTACTCCTATTTTCAAATCTGCCTCATCGTGAAGAGCAACAGTTAAATATTGCTCCTGCTTTTTTAAGTTATGTTCAGCTATTATTAATTTCTTCTTACTTAATGTGGTTCCCTCAATTAAATTGATATCTATTTCTTTAAAAATATTTCTTAATTGTTTTTCTGCTTGTAAACCAAACACTTGTTGATTCTTAATTGCTTCCTCTATAAAGTTGCAGCATAGATCATTTACTAAATAGACATCTGTTATGTTTTCTTTGCGAATAAAATCTTTTATTGTGGAAATTTCATCTGCATCAAAATTTAAAACAGCTGCTGTCGCCGTCATAAAATAAATATGGTTACCATATTTTACTCGCAAATAATTTTCCATTTGGCAGAATGGACAAATAATAAAGAGAGCAGCATCTTTGTTTTGATTTATCATTTCATTTAAATTTTACGCATTGCAAACATCATAATGCTTTAATTCCTAATGGTCTCTGTAATGAGAATTATTTTCATCTTAAAAAAACATTTTTTGCATAAATAGATATCAATCAGTACAGTCAGCAATCCCGCACCCCGCACCCAGAACCCCGCACCCAGAACCCCGCACCCAGAACTCACCACTCACCACTCACTACTCACCACTCACCCCTCACCATTGACCCCTCACCATTGACCCCTCACCACTGACTTAATCATTCTCAAAAAATTCTACCTTACCCGTCTCAATATCGTAAAGCGCTCCAACAATAATTATTTCGCCTTTCTTTTCCATCTCATTGAGGATACTACTTTTTTCGCGTATTTCTAATATCGACAATTTTATGTTTTGCATTGCTACTGCCTGCACAAAAGCATCATTTTTAGAGTTTCTTTCTCCCTCTATATTTTTTACGTTATCTACTGCTGGTTTTATTTCATTTATTAAATGTGTCAAATTGCCTAAATGCACATCATCACATGCGCCTTTAATGGCACCACACTTTGTGTGACCTACTACTAAAATCAGTTTTGAACCAGCTACTTTGCAAGCAAATTCCATACTGCCAAGAATATCTGTATTAACAAAATTGCCTGCTATTCTTGCGTTAAATATGTCCCCAATTCCAGTATCAAAAATTAATTCACCAGGCGCTCTGGAGTCTATGCAGCTTAGCGCAATGGCATATGGATATTGACCCTTGGAAGTAGTTTTTACTTGTTGCTGTAAATTTCTTGTGAGAGTATTACCTGACACAAAACGCGAATTGCCATCCTTTAATTTTTGTAAAGCTTCTTGCGGAGTAATATTCTGTTGCAGCTCCTTTGTCATCGTTAGCGTGTCGGATTCTGCCGTTAATGTTACTGCATCCGCAGTGGAGGCCTGCGAAAATCCTAATGTGTTTAAATTAATCAGCATAACTGTTAGTATTGCCGTACACATGCCTGTTAATTTTGTTTTAGTTTCTTTCATTTTTTTTTGTTTATGCCGCAAAAGTATCTCGGTAAATTCATAATATATTATTTATATTTGCAATGTTTAGCATAAAATTTATTTATGAATTATACCATTCATCAATTAAAAATTTACTTAAAAATTACGCAAACCCTAAGCGTAACTAAGGCGGCAGAAGAATTACATTTAACACAGCCGGCAGTCTCAATTCAGTTGAAAAATTTTCAATTGCAATTTCAAATCCCCCTAACTGAAATAATTGGGAGAAAAATTTATATTACTGACTTTGGAAAAGAGATTGCCTTTTACGCAGAAAAAATATTAGATGAAGCGGAAGCTATAAATTATAGAACACAGGAATATAAAGGCAGATTAGCAGGACGCTTAAAAATTTCGGTCGTTTCAACAGGTAAATATGTAATACCTTATTTTCTTTCTGGATTTTTAAAAAAATATGAAGATGTGGAATTGTTGCTCGACGTTACAAACAAGTCGAAAGTAATTCAAAGTTTGGAAAATAATGAAGTCGACTTCTCACTAGTTTCTGTAATGCCGGAAAATATGAAGCTAATGAAATTAGAATTAATGCAAAATCAACTTTACCTCGTAGGTAACCGCGATAAAAAATTTAAAGAAAAACTATACGATAAAAAAATATTTGAAACTTTGCCATTAATTTATCGCGAACAAGGCTCAGGAACAAGACATGTGATGGAAAAGTTTATCCTTAAAAATAAATTGCCCGTGCACAAAAAAATGGAACTCACTTCAAACGAAGCGGTAAAACAAGCTGTAATAGCAGGCATGGG
>JBBRGZ010000182.1:0-5776 GCA_038223395.1 Chitinophagales bacterium | reverse complement strand
GATTTATAATTACGGCATATTAATGCTTCAAATGGGCGAGATGGAAACTGCTTGCGAACTGCTCAATAAATCGGATAGTTACGGATACGAAAAGGCACCTGAAGTAATTGCTACGTATTGCAATGGATATGGTAATTGATTAATTCGATTTTCAATTTTTTGGTATTCGATCATTAAAAAATACTATTCTAGCGCAAGCGTCTCTGCTTGTGCTAGAATAGCAACGATTTAATTTAATATTTCGATACATTTTTCTTGGCGTAATGATATTTATTTAATTTGACCTTATATAGAATTTTATTTTTCAATTATTAATTCAATATTTTGATATTAAAAAATAATTAATAGCTCCAAAATTATCTTTCACGCTCCTCCCTGGCTGTTCCATTCGACATTCGATATTCAGTGTTCGATATTCTACATTCAATTTTTGAATTTTTTGAAATTCAATTATTGAAAATACTATTCAAGCGTAAGCGTCTCTGCTTGTGCTAGAATAGCAACGATTTGGCATCGGCGGCTAATGCCTGCTCTTATCTTAGCATGATGTTTTTTATTTAATTAAAGTTTATTTAGAATTTTATTTTTCAATTTTAATTCAATATTTTGTTATTAAAAAATAATTAATAGCTCCGAAATTATCATTCACTCTCCTCCCTTCGACATTCGATATTAAGTGTTCGATATTCTACATTCAATTTTTGGATTTTCTTCAATTAAAATCAATTAAATATGAAGGACGTTGCTGCTACTTATTGCTTACACAAACTCTCTATTTGTTTTTTCGATAATTCATCACCTAACGCAGCACCTTTATTCCAATCTTCGCATGCCTTATCATCAAAATACAATTCGTAATAAGCAACACCGCGTTCATAATAGGCATCGCCTGCAGTAGGCTCAAGTGCAATTACTTTGCTATATACTTCTATTGCTAAATCGTATTCTTTATTATCGTTATGAATAAATCCAATTTGAAACCAACCATCTGCATCGCTCGGGTCTAATTCTACAACCTTTTTAAAATCTGTCATTGCGTTTGCAAAATTTTTAAGATCGTAATTCACTAATCCACGCTGATAATATGCATCAATATAATTTGGGTTTAACGTAATCGCCTTATTTAAATCTTCCAATGCATCAGCGTATCTTGCCAAGCTGTATTTTGTATAGGCTCTTTCAAAAAATGCTTCAGAATAACTTGGGTCATAATATAATGCATTTGTATATGCACTAATTGACTCTTCGTATTCTCCAATTTCATATAAACAAAATCCTTTCCAATAATATGATTTTGCATCACCTGGTTTTAATTTAATTACCTGATTAAAATCAGACACTGCCGATGTGTAATTTTTTGTAAAATAATAGCTGAGTCCACGATTATAAAATGCTTCCGGATAATCAGGTGCTAGGTTAATACATTCACTATAATCTGAAACAGCGCCTACATAGTCCATCGCTTCATATTTATCAAAACCTGATTCAAACCACTGGTCGGCTGTTTGTGTATGCGATGTTTTTACTAAAAGTAGAAAACACACTGCAAATAAAAATTTAGTCATGTTAATTTTTTTACAAAAATAAAATATTTTCCAGGTAAAAAAATATATCTATTAACTTTAAAAAGACCTCTATATTCCATTTTTTTATTAAATTTGAAAAAAGTTTAACACCTATCTAAACAAAAACATGTAATATGAAAAAAAACATTTACCTCCTCCTTAGTCTTGTTTTTTTCTTTTTAACCGCTCGTTCTCAAACCATTGTATTTTCCGATGATTTTGAAAGTGGTTTAGGAAACTGGACAGTAACAGGTTTATGGAATACTACCACTAGCTATTCCAACAGTCCTTCACATAGCTTTACCGACAGTCCGGATGGCAATTATCCTGATGCATTTACATCAGAAGCTACAATGGCTGTAAGTGCCGATTTAACCTTCGCACTAGATGCTGATGTGCAATTTTACGCACTTCTCGACCTTGAAGAAGGTTTCGATTATGTATATTTAGATGCATCCACTGATGGCGGTGGCTCATGGACAAATGTCGAGACTTTTAATGGAGAAGGTATGTTTACTTGGCAATTATACACAGTTCCTTTAGGAGCCTTTGTTGGTGGCGCTGATGTGCGTTTGCGTTTCCGCTTTGTAAGCGATGCTGCCTATAATGTGGATGGTATTTATATTGATGATATCGCAATTGCAAAGTATAATGTAGACCTTTCGCCACCACTTATTTTGCATACAGCAGCCAATTTGTATGAAAGCACCTTAGGTCCAAATACGCTAACAGCGGTGTTACTAGATGCTTCCGGTATTGCCAGTACTACTATGTATTATAGTGTTGATGGCGGCGCTTATATTGCCGTTCCTGGCACACTTTCCTTTGGCGATACTTACAATTATAATATCCCCGCATTACCTCCGGGCACTTGGATTAGTTATTATATAGAAGCAATTGACGATTTTGCTACTCCAAATACTGCAACCACAGATACTTACGAGATTATTGCAGGAAATTATATTTCTTATGATACAGGTCTTATAGATTTTGTTGCGGATGTGGGTACTGCTTCAACTACCGGCTATATTTCAGCAGCAGTGCGTGTTACTTTAACAGGTGCAACTGATGTTGTTACCGCAATTATTCAAAATTATACAGATTACATGCGTCCAAACGACGATATTGAAGTGCATATTTGGGCTGATGATGGAACCGGATTTCCCGGTGCCGACATAGTTACTCCGTTTTATGTTACTCCAGAACCAACACTTGCAAATCCAAACAAAGGAACACGTATAGATTTGCGAGGAACAGTTGAGTTGGAAGGCATTTTAGGTGATGTTTTTATTGGATATAGAGTACCAGGTGGCGCCGCATGGGTTTCTTATACAAGCACTTTTGCAGTAAACCGCAGTTATGTTGAAACTGCTTTTGGATGGTCTGAATTAACAGGCGATTTTCATTTTAGAGTAATTACCTCAGCCGTTGCAGGAGCTCCTGTTGCACTTTATACATATTCTGCCGCCGGCGAACCAACAATCAGTTTTACAGATTTATCGACAAATAGTCCAACAGAATGGTTCTGGGATTTTGGCGATGGAACTACTTCAACACTTCAAAATCCTAACCATACTTTTTTAAGCAATGGCGATTTTAATGTTTGTCTTACAGCTTCAAATGGCGTTGCAGAAGATACCTATTGCCAATTTATTAATATCAATAGTTATTTAACACCACTTGCAAACTTTTCATACACAGGCGATCCAACAGTAACATTTTCAGACTTGAGTATCAATACACCAACAACATGGTTGTGGAGTTTTGGGGATGCTACAACCAGCACACTTCAAAATCCAATACACACCTATGTTGCCGATGGATCGTATAATGTGTGTTTAACATCTGGTAATGCTGCCGGAGATGATTCTTATTGCCAAATTGTTGAAATAGGAAATACGCCAAAACTTCCTGTCGTTGATTTTTCATGGTCAATAACAGGAACTACAATTTCTTATACCGATTTAAGCACAAATTCTCCCGATTATTGGAATTGGGATTTTGGTGACGGCGGTTCTTCTACACTTCAAAATCCTTCACATTTTTATGCCGCACCTTCAATTTATACTGTTTGTTTAACAGCAGGCAATCTTGCTGGTGAAGATGTAAATTGTAAAGTGATTGAATTTAATGCAATTGAGGATATTGCTACACAAATTGGATTAATACTTTATCCAAATCCGGCAATATCTGAATTAAATATCGCTACAGATTTAACAGGTAATTTCACAGGACAAATAGTAAATGCTACAGGCCAAATTATTTCTGAATTTAATATCACAGGAAATAAAAACCTCAATATTCAAAATTTACCTGCAGGATTTTATTTTGTTAAATTAATCACTGAAAAAGGACAGGCATTTAGTCCATTTATAAAAGAGTAAAAAGGTAAAATATTTTAACTTATAACCGGATTTTGAACGTAATTTCAAAATCCGGTTTTCTTTTTTAACCTTATTTCGATAAACACAATTTGATCATTTTGAGAATAACTCTTTGCACTTTACCCTAATTTACAGCTACAAACCCTATCTTTGCGCCCGTTTAACAGAACTTTTATCATTATTTATTTCAGATTATGGCTTTAAAATGCGGCATTGTTGGATTACCCAACGTAGGCAAATCCACCTTATTTAATGCGTTGTCGAGTGCAAAAGCACAGGCAGCTAATTTCCCGTTTTGTACTATAGAGCCCAATGTTGGCGTGGTTACTGTTCCCGACGATCGCCTAACAAAGCTCGCCGAATTTGTGCATCCTGAACGTTTGGTGCCTACTACTATCGAATTTGTTGATATTGCAGGTTTGGTGAAAGGCGCTTCAAAAGGAGAGGGATTAGGAAATAAATTTTTAGCAAATATCCGCGAAACGGATGCCATTATTCACGTTGTAAGATGCTTCGACGATCCAAATATTGTACACGTGCATGGGGATGTAAATCCTGTGCGTGATAAAGAAATTATAGACTACGAATTGCAATTAAAAGACCTAGAAACAATAGAAACAAAACTTACAAAAAGTACCAGAGCAGCATACATCGGCGATAAGGATGCGAAAAAATTAGTTGAGGTTCTTACACAATTAAAAGCGCATTTGGAACAAGGAAAAAGTGCGAGAAGTTTAAATATTGATAAGGAAGATTTTAAACTGATTGAAGATATGTGGCTTTTGACAATTAAACCTGTTATATATGTTTGTAATGTTGACGAAAAAGAAATTCATATCGAAAATGATTTTGTAAAACAATTAAAAGATGCAGTTAAAGATGAAGATGCAGAAGTAATAATTGTAAGTGCAAATATTGAAAGCGAAATTGCTCAGCTAGATTCTTATGATGACAAAGTATTATTTTTAGAAGACCTTGGATTAAAAGAAAGCGGTTTAAATATTCTCATTCGCGCTGCATATAAATTATTAAATCTGATTACATATTTTACTGCAGGAGTAAAAGAAGTGCGCGCATGGCCCATACACAAAGGCACCTTAGCTCCCGGAGCTGCAGGCGTAATTCACAGCGATTTTGAAAAAGGATTTATCCGCGCCGAAGTAATTAAATATAACGACTACCTTAAATACGGCAGCGAAGCAGCCTGCAAAGAAGCCGGCAAACTCAATGTAGAAGGAAAAGAATATTTAGTTGCAGATGGAGATGTGATGCATTTTAGATTTAATGTTTAAAATTTTTTAATTTGTCCCTTAATTCCCCACCGTCCCTAAATAATAAAGGCCCTAACATTAAATATCAAATTAAATATCCCTCACCGAAAAAAGTTAACAAATTTTTTAGTATTAACTAATTACCCGAAAAAAACCCTGAATAAGCAGTGGATTTTATACTACATAGTGTGCTGTAATAAATCTAAATGTTAATATTAAAGATTAAAATTTCTTTTCAAATGCCATGGTAATCTGAGTAAGCCCCAATTACCCAGAATAAGCATTGAATTTTATACTACATAATGAATTGTAATAAATCTGAATGTTATTAGTAATAATTAAAATTTCTTTTCAAATGCCATGGTAATCTGAGTAAGCCCCAATTACCCAGAATAAGCATTGAATTTTATACTACATAGTTAATCCTTAACAACCCTAAATATCCAATTTTTTTATTGAATATGAAAGCAATAATGTATTTTGAGTTGTGATAGGTTTTATTGCCCATAATAAGTTGAGCAAAAAAAGCGATAAAACGGCTTTGATTTCTCTCAAA
>JBBRGZ010000181.1:0-5832 GCA_038223395.1 Chitinophagales bacterium | reverse complement strand
GTAACATCAATTGTTCCTTCGCCAACTGTAGCATCAATTTGCCATGCAGGAATTGGTGTACTTTCGATATCACTTTCGAGCTTACTTTTATCTGCTGCATCCATGTCGCTCATGTTGTCAATGCCATGCGATGCACCTTTCAGTGCGCCAACAAAAGGACCAAATATCCACCAGTCTAAAGTGAATGATTCTCCGAGTTTATATTGAACTCCCATTAACTCGCCAATACCAAATCCATTAAAAGAAGTTTCGATAAGTGGTGTATGAACAACCCCGGCCGAAGAAGTAAATTGATAAATTTGTTCGTGTGTCATATGCGAATATTTTAAAAAAGTAGCCGCATAAAATCCGAAAGGTGAGCCTTTAATACCTGTGTATAAACGATATTCAGGCATAATACTGAATGAATTAAAAACAGTACTATTGATTGCAGTAACCGCTTCATCATTATCCCCAAAAAGATTTAAAAGTGTTTTTTTAAAGGGAAGATCAATATTCGGTGCAAGGCTGATAGTTACGCCTGTAGATTGTTTCGGATTGATTATCCTTTCGTACCCAAGGGTATAATAACCGATAATTGGACCTGTAAGGTTAAATTTAATAATATTCGGTTTTTCCAGGGTATTTTCCAATACCTGTGCATTTGCAGAGGAAATAAAACCTGAAACAACTACAAATAAAAAAATGTAAATAACGTTTTTCATGATGCTGGTTTAAGTTGTGAGATTTAAATTTACTACACAATAATATAAAAATTATATGAATTATCAATAGGTTAAATGCTAAATTCCTTACATTTATTAATTATTAGATAGCCTATTTGATTGGTTTTGTTAGATAAAACAACATCCGACCCTAATTTTTTTTGAGAAAAAATAATATTGAGTTAAAATTAACTCTTATAACTATCCATCATTGGAAATGGAAATGGCACTTTAATGCCGTTAACATCGAAGGCACTTTTTATTGCAATTATGCCTTTGTTTTTAGCTTGCAATTGATCGGCTTGTTTAAATTTAGAAATCCAAAAACGAATTAATACTTTTATATAACCATCGCTCATATCAGTAAAAAAGATTTCTAAATCGCGATTTTTATTGTAGGTTACATCTTTAAATGCAGTGCGTAATATGGTTTCGATAAGTTGTAAATTTTCATCAAAATAAATTCCTATATTAATATCAATTCTTACTTCGCCGGTTAAGGTATAATTAATAAGTGGATTATTAAATACAAGTTTATTCGGAATTTTTACATCGCTTCCTGTTGTAAGACGCACAGTAGTATTGCGTAAATTTAATTCTACAATAGTGCCAAGATATCCATTCGATTCTACAAAATCGCCCACTTTATAACTTTTGCGTGTTGTCATAATAATGCCTGCAACTGCACTCGATAAAGTATCTTGCAATGCTAATCCCAATACTAATCCCAAAATTCCGGCGCCGGCAAGTAAAGAAGAAACGGTTTGGTCTAGACCCAAAATACCAAGTGTAATAAATATGCCAATGGTAATAAAAATGATAGAAATAAAACTCGCCATCACCGTAGCAATTGCAGGATTTCCTGCACGGTGACTTAACAAACGTATTGCAATTCTTTTTACATAACGCGATAGAAAAATAACCAACATCATAAAAACGAATGCCGTAATAAGCATTGGCAGTTTTTCAACAAAGTGATGCCCCCAATCGTTAAATTGAACCCATGGATTTGTTGATTCTTGTGCTTGGACTAGCATATTTTTAAATAGCAAGTATTAAATGTAATACAAAAAATTGTAACAACCTGTATTACATTTTTTCCTTTAAATATTTTCCCGTTTCGCTGGTTTTTACTTTTAATAATCCATCGGGGGCACCTTCGTAAACAAGATAACCACCCTTCTCGCCACCATCAGGACCTAAATCAATAATATAATCGGCACATTTAATTACTTCCAGATTATGTTCTATCACAATAATACTGTGTCCACATTCAATAAGGGCATGAAAGGCATCTAATAATTTATTAATATCGTGAAAATGTAAACCTGTTGTTGGTTCGTCAAAAATAAATAATACATGTTCTCTTCCCTTGCCTTTTCCTAAAAAACTTGCAAGTTTAACTCGTTGCGCTTCGCCACCAGAAAGTGTGCTGCTGCTTTGTCCGAGTTTTACATAGCCTAAACCTACATCAAATAATGGTTGCAATTTATGTACGGTATCTTTTTCTGCTTCTAAAAATTCCAATGCTTCTTCAACGCTTAATTGAAGGAGCTCCGAAATATTTTTTCCATTGTAAACAACTTCCAAAATTTCTTCTTTAAAGCGTTTGCCATTGCACTCATCACAAACCAAATGTACATCCGCCAAAAATTGCATTTCAACAACAATTTCGCCTTCACCTTTGCACACTTCACAACGTCCTCCATCCACATTAAAACTAAAAAATCCTGCTTTATATCCGCGCATTTTCGACAAATGTTGTCGTGCATATAATTCGCGAATTTCGTCGTATGCTTTTACATAAGTTACCGGATTAGATCGCGACGATTTTCCAATCGGATCTTGGTCAACCATTTCAACTTGTGTTATTTTTTTAATATCCCCTTCTAATGTTTTCGAAATAAATGCAGTGTCGCTTGTATCGTCAAGCATTTTCATTAATTCAGGATATAAAATATGTTTTATTAGGGTTGTTTTTCCCGAGCCACTCACACCTGTTACAGCAACCAAACTATGCAGTGGAATATGCACATCAATTTCTTTTAAATTGTGCAAACGCGCATTTTTAATTGTTATTTTATTCGATGATTTTCTGCGATGTTTCGGAAGCGGAATTTGTTTTTTATGCGAAAGATAATTGCCGGTTAAACTATTCTTATCGTTTAAAATTGTTTCGTAATTTCCGATGCTTGTAATGTATCCACCATGAATTCCCGCAGCAGGACCAATATCAATAATATGGTCTGCATTTTTAATCACTTCCTCCTCGTGTTCAACTACTACAACAGTATTTCCAAGGTCGCGTAGGTTTTTTAATACCTTCACTAATCGTTCGGTGTCGCGTGGATGCAGACCGACACTTGGTTCGTCTAAAATATATAATGATGATGTTAAATTTGAACCTAAGGTGCGTGTTAAATTAATACGTTGTGTTTCGCCACCACTTAGAGTATTACTTTTTCTGTTGAGCGTTAAATATCCCAACCCTAAATCAAGCATATATTGCAACCTGTTTTTTACTTCTAATAAAATGCGCGATGCAACTTTTGCTTCAAAAGTAGTTAGCTGAATTTCTTTAATAAATACGGCAAGATTTTCAATTGGCATTTCAATAACATCAGAAATAGATTTGCCATTTATTTTTACATAATTCGCATCACTTCTAATGCGCGAACCTAAACATTCGGGACACAAAGTTTTTCCTCTGTAGCGCGCAAGCATAACACGATATTGAATTTTATATGCGTTCTCTTCCAACATTCTAAAGAAGGCATTTAATCCTTCAAAATGCGTATTGCCCGTCCACAATAGATCATACTGTGCTTTATTTAATTGATACACCGGTTTATGAATCGGGAAATCAAATTTGCCGGCGGTTTTAATTAATGCATCCAACCACAATTTCATTTTTTCTCCCTTCCAACACGCAACTGCACCTTGAAAAACAGAAAGATTTTTATCCGGTATAACCAAGTCGGGATCAACACCTATTATAGTACCAAAACCTTCGCATCTTTTGCAAGCGCCATAGGGATTATTCTGATTAAAAAAATGCGGATTTGGTTCTTCGAAAATTATGCCGTCAGCTTCAAAACGATTTGAAAACATTCTGTCTTCACCGCCTTCAATATGTAAAATGCAAGAACCGCTGCCTTCATAAAAAGCCAAAGCAATAGAATCGGCCATGCGTTGTAAAGTTTCTTCTTTTAAGGTTGGATTGCCGGCATATTCCTGTTCCGACTTCGTAATTATCCGGTCAATAAGCAGATATACTGTATCCGATTTTTTTACTTTTTTAGCATCCTCAACAACATCATCAATTTTTACAACTACATTATTAATATAAAATCGTGAAAAACCTTTTTGCTGATAAATGCGCGCTAATTCATCCCCTTTTTTAGATTTATCTATATTAAGTTCAACAATTAGGTACACTTTTGAATCGGCAGGGAGTTGTTCCACAAAATCCACCACATCGCTCACCTCATCTTTTCTTACTTTTCTGCCCGAAATGGGACTATACGTTGAGCCTACCCGTGCAAAAAGCAGGCGCAAATAATCGTACACTTCAGTTAAAGAACCTACTGTTGAGCGGGTTGTGCGCGTTGTTACCTTTTGATCGAGTGCAATTGCCGGCGAAATGCCACGAATGTAGTCCACATCCGGTTTATCGAGCCTGGTAAGAAATTGACGCGCGTACGACGATAAACTTTCCACATAACGGCGCTGCCCTTCTGCGTAAAGTGTGTCTATTGTAAGGCTAGATTTGCCCGAGCCGCTCACACCTGAAACAACCACCAACTGATTTCTGGGAATGGTAACGTCTATGTTTTTAAGGTTATGTTCGCGTGCTCCTTTTATAAATATTGCGTCCGAATGAGCGGATTTATGGTTTTTATTCTCTTTCAAAGGTGTTTTATTGAAACTTTTGTAAAAAAATGACGTAAAGTTTGTTCTTCTTGATTGAATATTTCAAAACAAGAGTATATTTGCAATAACAAAACTTCAAAACTACTGCCTATAAGGTTAAAACTATACTAAAACGATAACACATATTTTAGTTCATTTTTAAAGCACAACCTTATTATGATGCAGGCCAAAAAATATCCTGATGATCAGCTTGTACAGCTATATCTAGCCGGCAACGAATCTGCCTTGGGCGAGCTCCTCGATCGTCACAAAGATAGAATATACACCTATATATTCCTCTTCGTGCGCGATACTTATACTGCAGAAGACCTTCTGCAGGAAACCTTTATTAAAGTAATAGACAAGCTGCGCAGCGGCAAATACCAAGAGCAGAGTAAGTTTTTACCTTGGCTTAGTCGCGTTGCCTACAACTTGTGTATTGACCATTACAGACGCGAAAAACGTTTGCCAAAGGTGATTAATAAAGATGGATTCGACATTTTTAGTGTATTAAAATTTTCAGAACCCGGTGCAGAAGGCGCTATTATTGAAAACGAATTTTCAGCCAAAATTCGCAAGATTTTAGAGCACCTTCCCGATGAGCAGCGGGAAGTGGTAATTCTAAGACATTATATGGATATGAATTTTCGCGAAATTGCAGAACTTACAGGAGTGAATATAAATACAGCTCTTGGCAGAATGCGATATGCACTGATTAACTTGAGAAAACTGATGGAAGAAAAAAATATATCCATCTGATACAATAATCGTTTTTAGCGTGGCGTTTTAGAGTTATTAATTTGATTTTTTAACCTAAAACATTTTGCATGACTAAAAACATTACTCAAGACAATCTCATTCGTTACATCTATCAGGAAACTACCGCGCAGGAAACCGACTTAATTGAAGAGGCGCTCCAAGGCGATTGGGAACTGAAGGAACTTTATGAAACGCTTATTGAGGCAAAAGCAGAACTCAATAAGGTAAAATTAAAGCCCTCGCAGAAGGTGGTAGATAAAATTATGAGTTACAGCAAAAACAACGCTCCCATGGAGCACTGGCTGTAGAAAAAAAAGGCTGTCGCATTTGTGGCAGCCTTTTTTTTGGGATTTGGGATTTGGGATTTGGGACGAGGGACATAGGACGAAGGATATAAGTTTGGGGTTTAGGGATATTTTTAGTTTTTGGAAATGGCTTTTGGTTAATGGTGAGAGGA
>JBBRGZ010000180.1:0-5852 GCA_038223395.1 Chitinophagales bacterium | reverse complement strand
AATATTTTTTGAAATTCTTTTTTTAGAGGAAAAGGGATATCATGTTGAAGCTGTAACCAACGGACAGGATGCCATTGAAAAATGCACTGATGCCAGTATTGACGTCATTTTTTTGGATGAAGGTATGCCGGGATTATCAGGACTTGAGACGCTTTCATTAATAAAGGAGAAACGCCCGTCGGTTCCAATTGTTATGATTACAAAAAACGAAACTGAAGGTTTGATGGAAGAAGCCATCGGTTCGCAAATAAGCGATTATTTGATTAAACCTGTAAAATCGCAACAAATATTATTAACGCTAAAGAAAATAATTGATAATAAAAGATTGGTATCAGAAAAAACCGACAGCAATTATCAAAAGGATTTTCAAAAAATATTTTTCACCCTACAAGACAATCTTGACCATGAACAATGGTTTGATATTTATAAAAAATTGGTGCATTGGGAAATCCAATTGGATAAAACAGGTGCAACAAACATGAAAGAAGTTCTCAGTTCTCAAAAGGCAGAAGCCAATGTTGAATTTGGAAAATTTATTGACCGTAATTATATTAATTGGTTAAGCGGAAAGACAGAGGCTCCAATTATGTCGCATAACTTACTTAAGGAAAAAGTATTTCCTTTATTACAGGACAATATTCCAACATTTTTTATTTTGATTGACAACTTGCGATTTGATCAATGGAAAATTATTGAACCTTTAATTTCGGAGTCGTTTAAATTAAAAACTGAGGATCATTTTTATAGTATTCTGCCTACAGCGACGCAGTATGCAAGAAATGCAATTTTTGCCGGTTTATTGCCAAGCGAAATTGAAAAACGTTTACCCAATTTATGGTTAAATGATGAAGATGAAGGTGGAAAAAATATGCAAGAACCTGAATTTTTGAAGGATAATATTGTGCGCAACAGATTAAATATTAAATACAGTTATCACAAAATATTAAATCATGCAGAAGGGAAAACGCTTGAGGAAAATATTTTAAATCTGATGACAAATGATTTGAATGTGATAGTCTATAATTTTGTTGATATGCTTTCGCATGCGCGAACAGAAATGGAAGTCTTAAAAGAGTTAGCAAGTGATGAAACAGCGTATCGTTCATTAACTCGCTCGTGGTTTGACCATTCGCCATTATATAATGCATTGCGCAAATTGGCGGATAAAAAAATACGATTAATTATTACCACAGACCACGGAACAATTCGCGTAAACACTCCGAGCAAAGTTTTGGCTGATAGAAATGCTACCACAAACTTGCGTTATAAAAGCGGAAAAAATTTGCAATACAATAAAAAAGATGTGTTTGAAGTGAAGGTTCCTTCTGATGCCGGTTTGCCAAAACAACATATTAGTAGCACCTTTATTTTTGCAAAAGAAGATTGCTTTTTTGCTTATCCAAATAATTATAATCACTACGTAAATTATTTTAAAAACACCTTTCAACATGGCGGGGTAAGTTTAGAGGAAATGGTGGTTCCGTTTGCGGTGTTTGAGAGTTTTTGAGGGGTGGGGGACAAGGGACATGGGATTTGGGTGAATTCTTTGTGTAACCAAAAAACTTGATTAGCACACGGATATTTGATTTTATTAAAATGGATTATAAAATTTAATTCCACTCCCAAACAAAACTCATTGCTCATTACTCATCACTCTTTAAACGAATGCACTATTGAACTACTTACTATTTATTAATTATTCTGTAATTTTTATGAGAAAAAAATAATCAGAAAAGATTGGAATTTTGTGTTCACCTATTCCCCAGAGAGTTACTGCAAGAACTCTGTGGGAGGGATTAATAATGAGTAATGAGAAATGAGTGGATTCTGAGTAAGAAAAGAACTTGAATAACACCCGGATATTTGATTGTAATATAAAGGATCTCAAAATTTAATTCCATTCCCAAACAAAACTCATTCCTCATTACTCATTTCTCATTAAGTGGATTCTGAATTAGCAAAAACATTGTTTTTGTAAAAAACTATCTTTGTCCCATGACTAAGCGATGGGAAGCATCAGATGTTTCGCAATTAGGAAATATTGCTCAAGAAATTATTGTTGCAATAGCTCCTCTTAAAATGATTGTATTTTATGGCGAAATGGGTGCAGGGAAAACTACGCTCATTAAAGAAATGTGTCTACATCTTGGGGTTTTAGAAAATACCTCCTCTCCCACTTTTGCTATTGTAAATCAATATATTGGCAATGAAAAAATTTATCATTTTGATTTATTTCGTTTAAAATCTACGGAAGAACTTTTAGCTTTGGGCGTAGAAGAATACATTGACAGCAATGCATATCTATTTGTTGAATGGCCGGGATTATTGATTCCACTGCTTGAAGAAGGGCAATTTGTAAGCCTAAATATTGAGACTGATACAAATCAAAAAAGAATTATTACCTTAACATCATGAGCGAACAAACACCCAAATCTCTGCTTTCGGAACTTGCCGCTGCAGCCGGAATGCAAACTCTGGAAAAGTATGCTGATATTGAAGTAAAAAAACAGCGATTATATATCGGAATTCCAAAGGAAAATGCTTTTCAAGAAAACCGCGTTCCACTTACGCCTGATAGTGTTGAAACATTAGTTGCTCAGGGACATCAAATCGTAATTGAAAGTAAAGCCGGAGAAGGCGCAAGATTTAGCGATAAAGATTATAGTGATGCGGGTGCTCAAATTTTATACGACAGAAAACAAGTTTACGAAGCAGATATTATTTTAAAAATTGCTCCACCTGCATTAGAAGATGTTGAATTAATAAAACATAAACAAATATTAATCACCCCTTTACATTTACCTACTTTAAAAGCAAATGTAATTCAAGAATTAATGAAAAAACAGGTTACTGCTCTCGCATTTGAATACATAAAAGATGAAAGTGAAACCTATGCTTTTGTAAGATGTATGAGCGAAATTGCAGGAAGCAGCGCTATTTTAATTGCTAGCGAATTACTTGCTGATGCAAAGAATGGCAGAGGATATTTATTGGGCGGACTTTCTGGTATTCCCCCAACGCAAGTATTAATTTTAGGTGCCGGTGTTGTGGGTGAATTTGCTACACGCGCCGCTTTAGGTTTAGGTGCAGCAGTAAAAATATATGATAATAATGTTTATAAATTATCGCGATTACAAAATAATATTGGAGAGCGATTTTATACCTCTGTAATAAATAATCGCAGATTATTAAACGACATTCGATTGGCTGATGTTGTAGTTGGTGCAATACATTCTGAAGGAGGAAGAACTCCTGTTATTGTTACAGAAAGTATGGTAATGGAAATGAAACCCGGTTCTGTAATAATTGATGTAAGTATTGACCAAGGCGGATGCATAGAAACGAGTGAAGTAACTACACATAATAATCCCACTTTTATTAAACACGATGTAATACATTATTGTGTTCCAAATATTGCTTCAAGAGTTCCACGCACTGCGAGTTATGCCATCAGTAATATTGCCTCAAGCACATTAATGCAATTTAATGAGTATGGTGGACTCGATAATTTGATTCGCATATTGCCAGGAGTACGCCATGGAGTTTATGTTTATAATGGATATTTAACCAACCAATATTTGGCTCAAAAAATGGCATTAAAATATACAGATATTAATTTATTAATGACAAACAGTATGTAATTATTCTGCTTTCCATTTAATACTGCAACCTATTGCTTTTGTAAAAGGAATTTCAGGTTTAATTCCTTTTTGTAATGCGCTGATTGCGTCTTCAAGATACTTTTTTTCAACTTTTTCAGGAGAATCTGTATTGTCGTCGATTGCACCAATATAAGCAACCTTAAACTCGCCATCAACTTTTTGTAATAAAAATACATGCGGAGTGCGTGATGCGCCAAAAGATTTTGAAACATTTTGGGTGGCATCAAATAAATATGGAAAAGTATAGTGCATTTGCTCTGCGCGTTTTTTCATATTCTCAGGCGAATCAGAAGGTTCAGCAATTGGATCATTAGGACTAATTGCAACAACAGGGTAATTTAAGTTTGCATATTTAGCATCCAAATCCATAATGCGCGATTCGTATGCTTTTGCGTAAGGACAATGGTTGCAGGTAAAAATTACAATTACACCTTCTTTATCTTTATAATCGTTTAACGAAACATTTTTGCCATCAACATTCATTAAGGTAAAATTGGTAACAACATCGCCAACAGCGTAACCTGCAGGTGCAACTGTTGGCGTATTATTAAACATTGCCATTGAGATTAAAATTGAAAATAATAATTGCATAAGATGAAATTTTTAGAATTTTAAAAGAATAATTTATTTATAACCATCAATTTTTAGAAGCAATTCATCGTAAGTAAAAGCATGTTCTTCAAAATTATTAATGGATTTTGTATTGTTCAAAAATAATGTTCCCGGAATACTACCCTGCCAAACCGGATTAATTTTATCAATCCAATCGCTTGGTTTTTTATCGGGAAAAACCCATATTTCATTTTGTAATTTATGTTCTGCCAAGAAAGGTTCTAAACTTTTTTTTCTGTTTGCTTCCGTATCAAGTGAAACAAGAATAATTCTAATTTTATAATCAGATAAATTCTTATTAATTGCTTCAAAAGCAGGTAATTCTTCTAAACATGGTTTACACCAAGTTGCCCAAAAATTAATAATATATAAAGTGTCTTGATTATTTTGCAGAAATTCTTCCATTTGAGAAAAAGATTTTTCAGTATAGGATTGTGATTTTGCGAAATTTAAACTCAAAATACAAACTACTGCCAAAATGCCTTTCCTTATCATCATAGTTTAATAACAAACTAACCTCAAAAGGGGTTCACATTGCAGCGCGTTTGAAATCGATTCGGCAACCGGGATTTATTTCATATTGGTCGCAAAACCCGGCGTTTACCTCTACAACATAAATTGCAGGTCGCCCTGACGGAAGCGATTTTTCAGAAAAGGGTTCTGTATCTCTTGAAATGGAAACAATTTCCTTTTTAGCATTCACGTAAATAATATCTAAAGGAATAATTGTGTTTTTCATCCAAAACGCTTGTGGTTCTTCCACATCAAAGGTAAAGAGCATGCCCTGATTATTATTCATAAACGACCTGTTCATTAAACCCATCTGGCGCTCCTCATCGTTGTCGGCAATTTCTATATTTATTTTAACAACCGCGCTGCTGTCTGATTTCTTGAAGGTTAATTCGCCTTCTTTAACAAATTTTGGCTGCGTATTATGGGATATAGGCTTGTCAGGGTCTACTTTATCCTTACAAGAAACAAAGATACTTGCCGGAAAAATCAGGCTCAAAAGGAGATATTTATTGATATTGCGCATAGAAAAGCAAAGATATTTATAAAATTTACAAATTGCAGCACTTGTTTATCGTTGAAAAGTAACTGCTTACCGAAAAAACGCCCTTGTTTGCAGTAGTATTGTTTTAAAGCGCCCTTTTGCACTATACTTTTGTTAAAAATTGAAAGCAATGAATATTATTAACGATCCCAATAATCCACAAAGCACCCACGAACCCGAAAAGCAGAAGCGATTTGTGTTAACAGGTTTAGCGTTGATTACCATAGGAGTATTATATTATCTTGAAAGAGTAAATATAATTGATACGCCAATAGATTTTTTTGGCTGGGAATGGATACTTATACTCATTGGAATTTTTACGGGTGAAAAAAGTAACTTCCGAGGTTATAGCTGGATGATATTAATTGGTATCGGTTTGTATTTTAAATTAGATGAATTATTTCCACATTTTAATTTAAAAATATATTACGGTCCTTTAGCTTTTATTTTACTTGGCGCGTATTTTATATTCGTTCCTAAGTCGCGTTCTAGAAGGTCGCGTTCTAGGTATAATAAATATCATG
>JBBRGZ010000179.1:0-5873 GCA_038223395.1 Chitinophagales bacterium | reverse complement strand
GGGGTAATCAAAATGCAATTCAGGAAGAAAATATTATTTCAGGTGTGTATCCAAACCCTGCTGACGCAACTTTAAATATTTTCTTTAGCAATACTTCCGGTAATGTTGATATTGTATTATCAAATGCAATCGGCGAAATTGTACTTACCGATAAATTAAATGTTTTGAATAATATCCCTTATACAATTAATACATCAAAATTAACACAAGGCATTTATTCACTCACTGTAATAAATAATGGCACTGTTAATAATAAACAAATAATTATTCAACACTAAATAAGTAAATTTAAATTATTAAATCAGGTGGTTTTTTTAATCACCTGATTTTTTTTTGAATTGACGTTTGTACATTACCAATGGTCAGTGTTAAGTGGTGAGTGGTGAGTTAGATTTGGGGAGGGAGAGAAATTTGGAATTAAAATGTTTGACATACATTAATAACAAGAACTGCAATATTTAATCCTACTAGCAAGCCCACTCATTTCTCATTACTCATTTCTCATAATTCCAGATCACTTAAACGAAACCGTTTAATCAGTAATGAGTAATGAGCTTGCCTTCCGGTTGGTAGGAAATGAGTTTTCATTCGGAGTGGAATGATATTTTGAAATCCTTTTTATTACAATAAAATAGCCTTGTGAAATACAAAGTTCTATGCAAATTTTATTGAGATTAAAATTGAAATTCTTTTTGAAACAATAAATTAAACGACAAAATCGAAAGTCCTAAGTTTACCTCCACACATCCCATCCCAAACCCATGTTCCCAAATCCCATGTCCCATGTCCACTCACCAAAAAAAAAGACTGCCTCAAACGAAACAGTCTCTTTAAAAATTATTTAGTATAAAGGTTACCTCAACAACGCGAGTGTTCCTGTTTTAACAACAACATCTCCAAATTGATTTAATGCTTTTATAATTACAACGTAGGTTCCAACTTCTTGCTCAATACCCTTATAATTCCCATCCCAACCAATATTTGAATCATTTGAGGAAAACAATACTGATCCCCAGCGACTATAAATTGAAAAATCGGTTATCTCACCTATTCCAACAAAACTTGGCCGGTAAGTATCGTTAACACCATCACCATTTGGGGTAAATGCCGTTGGCGATGCAATGTCTGATTCTTCAATAACAAATATTGTAATATAATCTGTATCCTGACAGCCATTTGCATCAACACCTATTACCATATAAGTAGTAGTATCTTCAGGAAAAGCTGTCGGATTTGAGATTAATGGATCTGAAAGAAAATCGTCAGGACTCCATGTGTAAGATACTCCACCAGTGGCATCTAATTGAGTAAATCCGCCTACAACCATAATCTGATCTTCACCTGCGTCGATAATTGGATTTGGATAAAGGTTTACAACCACTTCATCTGTATCAGGACATCCAAAAGTATTATATGCAATGAGCTGATAATAAACGTTTGTTGGAGGAAACAAAACCCAAGGATCTTCTGTTGTAGGGTCATCAAGATAAACAGGTGGTGTCCACAAATAAGTATCTCCACCTCCGCCATCTAATTGCACACTAAATCCTAAACAAACTTGTTGGTCAGGACCTGCATCAGCAATTGGAGTGCCGGCAACGGTAAGTTCAAATTCAGATAAATATTCGCATCCTCCAATAGTAACCGTATTTGATATTGTATAAACACCCGGAAGAGAAGTTGATAAATCAATTTCACCTGTAATTGTATCTAAAGCTAATCCAATAGGGGCCACTGCAAAAACCCCTGTATCTGCGCCTACATCAAATACCGGAAAAGGATTATCTTCAAATTGACAATACACAGAATCTGGATATTCAAAATAAGTACTTACAAAAAATGGCTCTGCAGTGTTGGCAAGATAACTCAGTATGTTTTTGCGCATATTTGAGGCATTTGGAGCCGGTGTATGCCAAGATGTTACTGTCATACCTCCAAATATTATTATACCCGAACCGTATGTCATTTCTGTGCAAACAGATGATCCGGTACCATTATCAATTAAAACAAATCCACAGGGAACATCAACTGTTGCGTGTCCAAAGTAGTTGCCATCCCAAACAAGTCCTGTTGGTGTATAGGGGCCGTTAAAAATAGGGTGTAAAGGTGCTACAGCATAACCTGTTGAGGTATAATCTGGATAAGTGAGTGTAGCTCCATTAAACCCCCAATCCATATCAGTGCCTTCATTTGGTGCTGCATTTAGAAATAAATGTCCACCTTCATATACCCAAGTTTGAATTGCACCTATGTTGGCAGTAAAAAAGTTTGCCATATCAATTGCATGATCATCACCACCTTCCATGAAAACAAATTTTGAAGTAGGTCCGAAAGGAACCGTAGGGTCTACTGTTGAATAATATCCCGAGTTCCAAATACCGGCTCCAAAAACGGCATCCATTTCTGTAATATTATCATTTAAAATTGGCGCCCAAGTCCAAGGTTCAGGGGGTGTACGGCGTAAATACCATACCTCTGTTGCTTGCGCAAAAGTTTCAGTTACAATGCAACTTAAACTTGATAATAAAAATAAGGAGAGGAGCAATTTTTTCATGATGAATAATTTATAAATTGATAATAATTGAAAATTTTCACTATAAAGTTAACTATTTTTTGAATAGTCAAAAATAATCATAAAAATATATTGTTAAATGATAAAAATTTTACAAACTGCTCTTGAAATATAAATTGCTAAAATACTGACCTACAGGCTACTTCGGCATAAAAAAAAGTCCGAAATCGTGATTTCGGACTGTTATAAATTATTTTAATAATAGGTTAAAAAATTACAAATACGCAGCAATAATCAAACTAACGATGCTCATTAATTTAATGAGGATATTCATAGATGGTCCTGAAGTATCTTTAAATGGGTCGCCAACAGTATCCCCGGTAACCGATGCTTTGTGTGCATCAGAACCTTTATAATGAATTTCACCACCTATTTCTGCTCCTTTTTCGAACGATTTTTTTGCATTATCCCAAGCGCCTCCTGAGTTACTTTGGAACATCGCCATCAACACACCACTTACAGTTACTCCGGCTAAAACGCCACCTAAAATCTCAGCAGAACTCACACCAGGAAAAACACCTTTTAATCCAAAACCAATTAACACCGGCGTTCCTAAAGCAAGTAAACCAGGTAATATCATTTGGCGTAATGCCGCTTGTGTCGAAATTGCTACGCATTTTTCATATTCAGGTTTTGCAGTGCCTTCCATAATTCCCGGTATTTCGCGAAACTGGCGGCGCACTTCTTCAACCATACTCATGGCTGCATTTCCAACTGCTTTAATTGCCATAGAAGAGAATAAAAATGGAATCATTCCTCCAACAAATAAACCGGCTAAAACAGGTGCTTTATAAATATCTATACCATCAATATCTGCCACGCCAACAAATGCTGCAAAAAGCGCAAGCGATGTTAACGCAGCCGATGCAATCGCAAATCCTTTTCCAATAGCAGCAGTAGTATTTCCTGCAGCGTCTAAAATATCAGTTCTTTCGCGCACTTCCTTAGGCAAATCCGACATTTCTGCGATACCTCCTGCATTATCAGCAATTGGACCAAATGCATCAATAGCCAATTGCATTGCAGTTGTTGCCATCATGCCTGCTGCAGCAATTGCTACACCATATATGCCAGCAAAAGAAAATGAAGCAACTATTCCGCCCGCCAAAACTAAAATTGGCAACATTGTAGATTGCATACCCATTGCTAAACCACCAATAATATTTGTAGCATGTCCTGTTGAAGATTGACGCACAATTGACAATACAGGCTTTCTTCCCATGGAAGTATAAAATTCGGTTATAATGCTAATTAATGTTCCAACAACTAAGCCTACTAAAATTGCAAAATAAATATCCATTGAAGTAAATGTAACATCTGAATCACCGATGCGCATCTCACCTGAAGGAAGTATATTAACAACAATAAAATAACTCGCAATTGCAGTTATTAATATTGAAACCCAATTACCCATATTTAAAGCCTTCTGCACATTGCCACCTTCTTTTACACGAACGAAAAAAGTACCAATTACCGAGGCTAAAATTCCCATTCCCGCAATAACCATTGGCAAAATCATAGGGCCCATTCCACCAACATTATCATTAGAAATAATTTCTCTTCCCAAAACCATTGTTGCTAAAACAGTTGCTACATAACTACCAAATAAATCGGCACCCATACCGGCAACATCACCCACATTATCACCTACATTATCAGCAATAGTTGCAGGATTACGGGGATCATCTTCTGGAATACCTGCTTCAACTTTACCAACTAAATCGGCTCCTACATCGGCAGCTTTAGTATATATACCACCACCAACTCGGGCAAATAATGCAATACTTTCTGCTCCTAAAGAAAATCCAGTTAATACTTCCAACGCTTTTTCCATTTCAGGTCCATTAACAGAATTACCATCAACAAAAATGAAATACAAAGCAATAAATAATGAGCCTAAACCTAACACTGCAAGTCCAGCAACACCAAGTCCCATAACAGAACCACCAGCAAACGAAACACGCAATGCTTTCGACAAACCTGTTCTAGCTGCTTGAGTTGTGCGCACATTTGCACGTGTCGCGATTTTCATACCGATAAACCCGGCTAATCCGCTAAATATTGCACCTAAAATAAATGCTATTACTATGGATGGATCACTGCGGTCGTTAGTAGTTGATAACCAACCTAATAACACAGAGGCAATTACAACATAACCTGCTAGAATTAGATATTCGGCTTTCAAAAATGCCATAGCACCTTCGCTAATATAACCAGCAATGGTTTTCATTCTATCCGTTCCGGCATCTTGACGATTTACCCATACAGCTACAACAGCCATATACAAAAGCGCAAAAATTCCGAGAATAGGGATTAAATAGACAATAAGACTCATATAATAGGATTAATTTAAGAGGCGGCAAAGGTAGGTATAAGCAGTTGTAAAGAAAAGCATCTACATTTCTTTTTTATAAAAACATAAAAGAAAACTCAAATTTTTCAAGTAGTAACTCAAATTAACACCTTATTTTTTTAATAAAAGATTAATTCATGAAAAATATTTTATGTTTGTGCGGTATTCATAAACCTTAAATATACATATGGCAAATCCATTACTTAGAAAAAAGTCCATCACCGGTTTATTGGCCGAAGCTGCCGACCCGCTTGATGATGCTACAACACTCAAACGTTCGTTAGGAAGATGGGCTCTTATTGCATTAGGCGTTGGGGCAATTATCGGTGCCGGCTTATTTGTTAGAACTGCAGCCGCTGCTGCAAATAATGCAGGTCCTTCAGTTACTTACGGATTTATTATTGCCGGAATCGGTTGCGCTTTCGCAGGTTTATGTTATGCTGAATTTGCTTCCATGGTGCCAATTTCAGGAAGTGCCTACACCTATTCATATACCACAATGGGCGAACTCGTTGCTTGGATTATTGGATGGGATTTAGTTTTAGAATACGCATTAGGTGCTGCCACAGTAGGTATTGCTTGGAGCGAATATTTAAATAAATTGTTGGGTTATGTTAATCTCCAAATACCCTATCAATGGTGCCATTCACCTTTTAATACTATGACGCTGGATGACGGTTCTTTAATTCATGGATTAATTAACCTGCCTGCTGTGTTTATCATTTTTGTACTTTCTATGTTATTAATTAGAGGCATGAAGGGTTCATCCTTAGTGAATAATTTAATCGTAATTACCAAAGTAGGGATTGTTATTTTATTTATTATTTTCGGTTGGAGTTTTATTAACCCGGCAAATCATTCACCCTACATTCCGGAGCCAACTACCTTTGTAGATGATCAGGGAGTAAGCCATAATTTTGGCGGAATACTTGGCATACTTGGAGCAGC
>JBBRGZ010000178.1:0-5960 GCA_038223395.1 Chitinophagales bacterium | reverse complement strand
AGGTGCAGGCGCTAAGCTGGAAGCATTTGTTGGTTCCGCATACGAAAACTTAGAACCGCAATATATTATTTCAATGAGCAACGGCACAGTTATGCCGGGAACAGCACAAGCTCAAATTGCGAATGTAAACATTACTTTTAGTGGCATTTTACCTGCTGAAAATAAATTTATTTTTACTACAACCGACAGCACACTCAACGACGATTGGATAGTAATTAAATCCATCATATTCCCAATGATTAATCTCGTTTGGATAGGAACTATCATTATGGCTATCGGTTTCTTTATTAGTATGGTGAACAGAACAAAAGAAAATAAAAGACTAAAAGCTGTTTAACATGGAAATTAAAACAATAACAATAGTAGGCACCGGAAATGTAGCATGGCATCTTGGTCAGGCTTTTACATCTGCAGGAATAAAAGTATTACACATTGCAGGTCGCGATGTTGAAAAGGCCCAACAATTAAGCGAAAATTTTAAAAGCAGCAGTTTCGGCGATTTAAATACAGATATGCCGGAAACAGATGTGTTTTTATTGGCTGTAAAAGATGATGTTATTAGAACCATCGCCGAAAAAGTATATAAACCCGGTCGCATTTTAGTGCATTGTGCAGGAGCAATTGGAGCAGACATTCTGCACATGCCCGATAATCATTATGGCGTTATTTGGCCAATGCAAACACTCATAAAACAAAACGCAATTGATTTAAAGGAAACACTCGTTGCAGTTTCTGCAAGCTCTCCGGAATTACAAGACGCATTAAAAAATCTGGTTTCAAAAATTACAAATCGCGTTATAAAAGTGAACGACGCGCAACGTGCCATCATGCATTTATCTGCCGTATGGATTAATAATTATACAAATCACATGTACGATATTGCTTATCACCTTTTAAAGGAAAATGATTTGCCCATGGAATTATTTTTTCCAATGATGGATGAACATCTCAGTAAATTAAAAACAATGAATCCTGATTTGTTGCAAACAGGTCCCGCAATAAGAGGCGATATGGCAACACTATCAAAACACAAAACTATGCTGGAAAAACATCCCGACTGGCAACAATTATACGATACTTTATCAAAAAGCATTTTACATAAATATTTAAACAAATAAATATTTGATATATTAAAATTATGGTTACTATTAAATTTATTTTTGAGGACGGCAGCGAGCCAAAAGAAATTGAGATGGATGCCGGGCACACCGTTTTAGAAGTAGCATTGTTAAATGATATCAAACTCAATCACAATTGCGGTGGCGTTTGCGCTTGTAGCACTTGTCACGTGTATATTGAAAAAGGCATGGATGCGTTACCTGAAACTACCGACAAAGAAGAAGATTTTATTGATCGCGCCAGAGACCCGCGTTTAAATTCTCGATTGAGCTGTCAGTGTGATATTATGGATGACGATACCTACATTGAAGTGACCGTTCCCGACCAATCTACTATTATTGCATCATAATTATTAATCTTAATACGTTATATATGAGTCATTTTGAAGAACCGCCAATTTATTGGCCCGATCATGAAGATATTGCCCTAAAATTGCACGAAAAATTTGGTGACGATTTCGGTGAATCTAAAATTTATCGCCTCCGTTTTACCGACTTAATTGAATGGGTATTAGAATTACCCGATTTTAAAGGCACAAGAGAAGAATGTACCGAAGGCCATTTAGAAATGATACAAAGTGCCTGGGTTTACGAATGGCGCGATGCAAGAAAATAACAAATTGATACCTTGTTGTTTACTTCATGTTATTTGAGTTTGAAAATTCCATGTTAATTACCCACTATGAAATATTGGTTTAAACTCGTTCGACCCGTTAATTTGATAATTTTAGCTGCTACCATGTATTTTGTAGACAGCTTTATTATGCAGCCCAACTTTAATACCTATGGTATTTATTTTACTTTAAATGCATTCCAGTTTTTTTTATTGGTGTTTGCTGCAATCTGCATTTGTGCCGGAGGTTATATTATAAACGATTATTATGATGTAGAAATAGACAGCATTAATAAACCAGAAAAACAAATTATCGGAAAACAAATTTCTCCAAAACAAGCTTTTAATGTATATTTAATTTTATCGGCAATTGGACTTGCAATTGGAGTTTATCTCAGCATTTATATTGATTTCTGGAAACTGGTAACCATTTTTATAATCGCCATTTTTTTACTCTATTTTTATTCAGCTTCATTTAAAGGCATGCCTCTGTTAGGCAATTTAATTGTTGCCTTTCTTGCAGGACTCAGCATCATATTAACAATAGTTTACGAACCACATTTATACAGACTTGCGAGGCCATCAGATTATTATATTGCTGAATTAGTTACAAAATACACCTTAGGCATCAGCATTTTTGCATTCGCATTAACTATGGTGCGCGAAATTGTTAAAACGATGGAGGATGTTGACGGCGATGGGAGAGAAGGTGCAAAAACAATTGCCGTAGCTTGGGGTTTACCGGTTGCAAGAATTGTTGCAAGCGTATTTATTGTATTTACGATTGTTGCTTTATTGTATATTCAAAAATTTGTTTTTGCAAACGAGGTAGGAATTTTGTATTATTATATCTTGTTTTTAAGCTTGTGCTTATTTGGTATTGCAGTGCATTTATTTATTGCAAAAACAAAACAACAATTTCACCTTTCAAGCACCTTAATTAAAGTGGTAATGGTATTGGGAATTTGTTTAATGCCATTATATTATCTCATTCAATTTTAAATAATGAAAATAATTTTAGCTTCCGGTTCTCCTCGCAGAAGTCAGATATTACAAGATGCAGGTTTTGATTTTGAGATATTAAAAATGGATGTTGAAGAATCATTTCCGGATACAATGCCGGTAGCAGAAATCCCAATATTCCTCGCGAAAAAAAAAATGGAAGCTGCAATTCAATTAAATACTGAAGAAGCAATCATCATCACTGCCGACACCGCAG
Organism: Chitinophagales bacterium; assembly: GCA_038223395.1. GTDB lineage: Bacteria > Bacteroidota > Bacteroidia > Chitinophagales > BACL12 > UBA7236. The sequence continues at coordinate 3,010 of JBBRGZ010000178.1, read as the reverse complement.
TAATCCATGAAAATACAATTATTAATAAGCCTTACGATTCTGATGATGCATTCACAATGCTCCGCTCGCTTTCAGGTAAAATGCATCTCGTAATTTCGGGAGTTTGTATTACCACACCCACACAACAATTCGAACTGGAAGTAACCACTAAAGTCTATTTTGATACGCTCACTGACGACGAAATTAAATATTACCTCAAAACATTTAAACCCTACGACAAAGCTGGAGCATACGCAATCCAAGAATGGATCGGCATCAATAAAATAACAAAAATTGAAGGCGATTACTACAATGTGGTTGGATTCCCCATGAGTAAAATTTATCCAATCCTAACCGAATTAAATCAATAAAAAAATATTAATTCAAGTTATTTTATTAACAACGGATTAATCCCTATTCAAAATCCGGCTGTTCCTTTGCGGCCTTTGCGTCTTCGCGTGACATATTTTTTTTTCACGCAAAGTCGCAAAGCCGCAAAGTTGTGGTATGTGCGATGAATTATTTTAAAATGCAAATCCGGCTGTTCTTTGCGGCCTTTGCGTCTTCGCGTGATATATTTTTTTTTCACGCAAAGTCGCAAAGTCGCAAAGTTTTGGTTTGTGCGATGAATTATTTATTAATGCTAACCTGGATGTTCCCCTCTGCGCCCCCTGCACCTCTGCGCCCTCTGCGTGAAATTTTTGAATTATTTATTAATGAATAATATCCTCAATATTATCCACCAAAAAATCAATCTCCTCCAATGTATTATAATAATGCGGACTAATACGCAAAGCAGCATCCACATGTTTATTCTCAAAGTCCAACAATGCAAACTTTTTACTTGCAGCCCCAACATTTATTTTCCGCTCAACCATTCTGTTTTTCAAATTAAACACATCATAATTATCCGTAGTTAATGAAATAATTGCAGACAATTTTTTACCCTGATCCAATAACCGCACCAGAGGAATAGCCGCCAGTTTATTCCTTGCATAATCACACAACAATTTATTTCTCGATGCTATTTCTTTAATTCCAATTTTCATAATATAATCCATTGCAACAGCAGCACCAACTTGAATCGCATAAGAAATCTCAGTCAACTCAAAACGTTTAGCATCCGGTTGCGGTTTATATTTATCATCCGCAATCCAATCAGCACCGCGCATATCTATAAATAACGGTTCTATATTTCTACTCAATACCTTATCCGATACAAATAAAATACCACCACCACGCGGCCCACGCATAAATTTACGTGTTGCAGTTGTTAAAAAATCGCACTGAATTTCCGCTACATCAACATCAATTTGTCCCGAGCTCTGACAAGCATCCACCAAATATAAAATATCATGCGCTGCGCATAAACTTCCAATTTCTTCCACCGGTTGAATCATTCCCGTATTATTTGGCACATGCGTAACGGCTACCAAAATAGGTTTGTGTTTTTTTATTAAATCCGACATAGATTGAACATCAACTTCTCCACTTACAGTATTTTCTGCGCGTATAATTTCTATTCCAAACCTTTTTTGAATAGATAAAAACTGAATTTGGTTTGAAACATAATCATTCAATGTGGTAAGAATAATATCACCCTTTTTAAAAGCAATAGCCGACAATGCCTTAATATATCCATCCGTTGCGCTTGTTACAAAAGCTATATTTTCTGCCTTGCAATTAAATAATTTAGCAGCATTTGTATAAAATGCATTAATGGCATCCGCTTGCTCAGCAGCATATTCATATCCGCCAATTATAGCCTCCTGTTCCAAATATTTTCGAACAGCATCAACTACAGGAATAGGATGCAAAGAACAGCCCGCGTTATTAAAATGATTCCTAGTACGACAACCGGGAGTTTCATCACGCAACAATTCGATATTCATAAAATCAAATTAAAATAATCCGTAGAGTTCAGTATTTACGCGTTGAATTACATCAGCAAGGTCGTCGTTATTTTCTGCAAAGTTGCAGTGGTCAATATCAATAACTAATAATTTACCGTGTTTGTATTTGCTAATCCAAGCTTCGTAATATTCATTTAATCTGCGTAAATAATCCAAGCGCAAATTATCTTCATACTCTCTTCCTCTTTTTTGAATCTGATTAACCAAAGCGGGAATTGAGCCACGCAAATAAATTAATAAATCAGGTGGAGAAACTAACGAGGTAATGGAATTAAATATCTCCGTATAATTTTGAAAATCGCGCGTGCTCATCAAACCCATAGCATGTAAGTTGGGTGCAAATATTTGCGCATCTTCATATATCGTTCTATCCTGAACAACTGTTTTTGTGCCCTTCTGAATTTCAATAATTTGTTTGAAACGCGAATTTAAAAAGTATATCTGCAGATTAAATGCCCATCGAGGCATGTCTTGATAAAAATCGTATAAATACGGATTGTTTTCTACATCTTCATAATGTGTATCCCAACCAAATTGTTTTGCAAGTAATTGAGTAAGTGTAGTTTTTCCCGCTCCAATATTTCCTGCAACTGCAATATGTTTTATTGGTTTTCTATCACTGTCTTTTGCGTGGTGAACAGGAGTTACTTTTACATCAGCTTCCTTTTTAATTGGCTTTGCCGCAGATTTTACAACCGTCGTTTTTTTAGCCGTTGTTGTAGTTTTTGCTGCTTTGATTTTGTTTGTTTCTTTAGTTGATTTTGCCATTTCTTCTCCTGTTATTAGTTTTCAAATCTGTATTAAAGTAGTTCGCTGAATTGCAATTTGGATTGGGAAACTTAAAAGTAGTTAATTCCCATTATTTTTCTTACATCTTCTATAGTTTTTTGTGCATTTTCTTTTGCTTCATCCCCTCCACGCTTCGCAACTTTGCCCAAATAGGCTTCATCTTGCATCAATACATTGATTTTTTCGCGTATTGGCGACACAAATACAATCATATCTTCAGCCAATTGTTTTTTCATATCACCATAACGAATTGTGCATGTATTATAAGCCGTTTCATATTGTTTTATTGTTTCCGGCTTGCTTACTATCTCCATTAATGAAAATAAATT
>JBBRGZ010000177.1:0-5980 GCA_038223395.1 Chitinophagales bacterium | reverse complement strand
ATAAAAGGCAGATATCTGTCTGTTTTTTCTCTTAAATTCGGTTTTACCACTTCGTCGCGCACAAATAGGATGAGTGGCTCCATAAAACTTTGTAATCCCTTAGGTGCCTGACCTTCGCGACGTTTATACGCCTTTGCCACTGAGGTGAAAACAAATATCATAAGTAAGGATACTATTAATAAGGTAGCAACATTTTTAGTAATTGAGAGGTCTAAAACAAATTTGCCGTCTTCGTGCACAATTTTGCCACTTTCGTTAAAATAAAAGCCTTTGTAAGTGTTTGTATGTTGCTCAGGTTGAGTTGCATGTATTTGATTATCAGAGGGATGAGTACTATCGCCAACAGGTTGAATGGCATTTATTTCATCAACCGCAGTTCCGTGATGAGGTTCTTCCATTTTGTTGCTCATAAAGAAATGCACGCCGTCGTGAATAACGATACAAGGCAATGGAATAGCCACATTTCCTACAATATGCCATTCGTGTGCATCTGCAACGTGGTGCATGGCAAATTCGCGGGCATCATATTCTCCGTTGCCTTCCGACGCAAAAACGCGCGTAACGCTAAGCGATAAGATACATATAAGAGTAAGAAAAGGGGCGGTAAATAGCTTCACTACAGGTATTTTTAAAATCCGCCGCAAAGGTAGCATTTTTGATTCAGAAATAAAAGGGAAAAAAATTATTGGGATGTGGGATTTGGGACATGGGATTTGGGATTTGAGACGTGGGATTTGGTAGCGTAGTGTGTTGGGGTGGTTTATAGGCGGTTTTTAGGTTGAAGTATTGTTGGGTAAGGGAGGATTTTATTGAGGTTGAATAAAAACATTTTTTGTGTAGCTTTTATTTTCTGAAATGATTTTGATGGTGTACATGCCGGAAGGTTTATTTAATATTATTGATGTTGATTTTTCTTGCATTTTTTGTGTGTGCATTAATTTACCTGATAAGTCGTAGATTGAAATTTGTGTATTTTGATTTTGCTCGTTTACATTTATATGAATTGTATTTCCAAAACTATATATAGTAGCATCCAAATTTGTAGTTGTTTTAACATCTACATATTGTATTGTATCGCCGGCTAAAATTGGATATTCGGGTTCGGTTTCGTAGGCGTAATCCTTTATTATAAGTCTTCGACCTTCGTTTAAAACATCACATCTAATCCAGCCGAAATGGTTGAGTTCATCATCTCCTTTAAATTTAACGCCGATATATTTATCAATACTTTCTGGTGCATATAGACTGTACCAATAACAAGCGAATCCAAAACCTACAGTAGTTCCACCTAGACTTAGTATTCTTAGTGCCATTACTTGGGTTTCATGATTTTGCCATGTTTTCAATTCTGAAATTAATTCAAAATTATCAAGTGCAAAAGGATAGTATCTTGTGAAGGTATTATATCCTGTATTGAATGAATTTATAATTCCTTCTAAAGCGTTATCTGAAACCTCCGGCCCCACCAAAATATTCTGCATAATCTTATATGTTAACCAACTATCATCATAAAATTGAAATGAATTATTGTGGAAAAATACATCTGAAACGGCATTATTATCCATGTCTACTGTTGCATTTTGCAATGGTCCATCTAAAATAATATCCGGTTCAATATCGGTATAAACAACTTCAGCATTTGCCTCTTGATGCAGCGTTAAAAAACACCCGGCGGTTAAAGCGTAGGCTTTTAATTGTTTACTTAAATTTTTACTAGATTTCATTTTTTAAATATATTAATTCATTTTGGTAAATTTTGCAATAAGTAAAGCATTATTAGGGAAATTAATCGCGATTAAATATACACCACTTGGCAATGATTTTACATCAATACTAATTGGTAGCGCAACATTATCATAATAATTTATGGTTCGTCCGCTATAATCTAAAATGCGCATAGTGCCATGATTTAATTGGAGGGTATTGACAGAAATTTCAATTAAATTTGTTGTGGGATTTGGGTAAATTGTTATTTCAAGATTGCTTGTTTCTAAAATATTTAATCCTTCATCAATAAATTCATCACAATCATCATCAATTCCATTTAAAATTTCATCGGCACCAGGATAAATTTCAGGGTTTGTGTCATCGCAATCGGTGTTATTGAAAACAAAACCTTCCGGAAGTGTGCAGGATAATGAATCAATATCAGGATTTCCAAATGCATCATTATCAAAATCTAAATAACTGAGAAGGTATGTAATATTATCATCAATAATAAAATTACAATCATTATCCAGATAATCACAAATTTCTATTGCATCGGGATTAATTGCGGCATTAAAATCATTACAATCTGTATTATTAATTACATAACCTATTAAATCGAAACAGGAAATTGAATCATTTAATATATCTCCAAATGCATCTGCATCAAAATCCAAATACCAGGTTGTAAAAATTGCATCTTCATCGAAAACGCCGTTGCAATTGTCGTCAATAGTATTGCATATATCTTCTGCTGTTGGGTAAATTAAATTATTTGCATCGTTGCAATCTGTGCTGTCGTTTACAAAACCAATTGGCATATCACAGGAAAGGGTATCATTTAAAAGGTCGCCAAATCCATCAGAATCTGTATCTGCATAAAATGTGTTTAAAGCGCAAGGTGGAGCGAGTTTTACAATCCAAAAATCCCAATTGTAAGTAATGCCATGGTGGCCTGTAACATCGCCGTCTGTAGATGCTGCCCAACCTGCAATTATATATCCTTGATCAGCAGTTTGTTTTATTGAGAAGGCTTCATCAGAAGCAGTCCCTCCTAGAGATTTTTGCCAAATTAAATTTCCAACTGAATCAACTTTCACAATCCAATAATCTGCATTTCCTAAACCTCCATGATGCTCAGTAATATCGCCATCATTTGATCCCGAATAACCACCTAATACAATTTCATTATCTGAATTTATATAAATTGAAAACCCTTCATCTGTTCCACTTCCTCCAAGACATTTTTGCCAAATTAAATTTCCAATACTGTCAATTTTGATTACCCAATAATCAGAAACACCGCCATGAAATCCAGAAACATCTCCATTGTTTGAATAGGTATAACCAAGTATAACAAATCCACCATCTCCAGTTAGATTTAAGCTATATGCCAAATCATAATTAGTTCCTCCGTATGAATTTTGCCATTCTAAGTTTCCCAAACTATCCATTTTAACAACCCAAAAATCCCATGCTCCATGGTTTCCTATTACATCGTCATTATTTGAACCCGAATACCCAACTGCAATATATTTACTATCAATTGTTTCAGAAATTGAAGTTACTTGTTCATCTTCTGTCCCACCTAAACATTTTTGCCACACAATATCTCCAGAATTGTTTAGCTTTAAAATCCAAAAGTCTTCTCCACCATGGTTACCTGAAACATCGCCATCATTTGAGGAAGTTGTTCCTCCTAAAATAAATCCTCCATCATTGCATTGACTAATAGCAAACGCTATTTCATTAGATGATCCTCCATAAGATTTTTGCCACTCAATATCACCTATCTCATTCAACTTAACAACCCACACATCATTTTCGCCATGGTTTTCTGTCAAATCACCATCAGTTGATTTAGAAAATCCAGTAAAAATAAATCCCATGTCTGTAGTTTGGATTATTTGATACGCCTCCTCATTATTTGTTCCGCCATAAGTTTTTTGCCATTGTATTAACCCCAATACATCTGTTTTCACAATCCAGACGTCACCTAAACCAAAATATTCTGTCACATCCCCATCATTAGAAGAAGTTTTGCCGGAAAAAATAAACCCTCCATCAAGAGTTTCAATAATTGAATGTGCATTTTCGAAATTACTTCCACCATATGCCTTTTGCCATTCAATTTCAGGTGCTTGAGCATTTATTAAACTCTGAAAAATAATGCATTGGAGAAAAAATGAAACTAGCGTTTTCAAAATCGGGAGTTTTGACAAATATAACTAAAACAGGAAAAAAATAAGCCGGAAAAAGAATTGTCAATTTATGAGCGCGTTATTAAAAGCATATTATATCTAACATTACATGAAAAAAATTAGGCTCACATTTAGAAATGGAGTTAAAACAAAATAACTTGATGAAATTAATTACAATGTTTCCCATAAATAATCTACACGCTTTTAATTATAGGTTATCCAGATTTATTCCCCACCCACACCTTACCTTAGCATAATGAAATTGCCAATCGTAATTCTAATTACTTTGTTTTTGCATTGTTCTTGCAAACATGAAAAGGCTTTAACACCAAAAACAGAAACTACTATCATCACTAAAGAAGAAAAAACAATTTCAGCCCTAGAAAAACAAATGATAAAGGCAGGACTCGTTAATGTGCAAGAAAAAATACCTGGAATTTTGGTTGATTTAAAATATTCTTCTACAGATAATTTTTTAAATGCGGATGTTTATGGCGATTTGCAAAATGCGTATTTACAACCTGATGTTTGCGATAAACTTGAAAAAGCATATCACAATCTGATATCTAATGACAGCAGTTTAACCCTTCTTATTTACGATGCAACAAGACCGGTAAGTGTGCAGCAAAAAATGTGGGATATTGTGCAAGCAAATTACCCTGAAAAAAGCAAGTATGTTTCAAATCCAAAAAATGGTTCGCTGCATAATTATGGCGCTGCGGTTGACATTACTTTGGCAACTCGAGCCGGAAAACCTTTAGATATGGGAACCGCTTTCGATTTTTTTGGCGCTGCTGCTGAACCACAGCAGGAAAATGCTCTTTTGGCTTCCGGAATACTCAGCGAACAACAAATAAAAAATCGCAAACTTCTGCGAGAAGCCATGGTAAAAGCGGGATTTATTCAATTACCCAGCGAATGGTGGCATTATAATTCCTGTTCGCGCGAAGTGGTAAAAGAGAAATATCAAATACTGAAATAATTAGATTTTAAATCGCAAAAAGCCTGCAGCAAAAGATACCGTTGGGCTTGCTTCACCAAACCAGGTTACAATATCGCGTGTTGCAACGCCAAATTCCCAAATTCTAAAATCGAGTCCGATACCTGCAGGAATATTATATCCATATCCTCCACCGGTTGACAATCCTGCTGAAAGGTTTACAATTTTTAACACTCTCAATTGTGCTCCAACTCCTAAAACCGGCGATTCTAAAGCTCCGGCAACAGTATTGAAAGGAAAACCGGCATCTACACCTAAATCCAATGCATTATTCACCTTTAAAGAGCCTCCAAGTCGAAATTTAGTGGGTAAACTCACTTCAAAATCGGTAAGTCCGGAATATTCTATTAGATTTTCTTCATTTAAAATTTGGCTGATTAATTCTAAAGGGTCAGTCGTATTTACGCCGCTAAAGGCCACTGTATCCAAAACAAAATCATGTATTTGCAAAACATTTGCGTCGTAATTCATTTTTCCGATATCGGTAATTGCTGCGCCTATTGTTATTTTGGTTCCCAATTTCATGCTCAAACCAAGGTCGAACCCTACTCCCTTGCCAACGGGTTGCGCGCCGTTTGTAGTGAGATTTGATGGAGTATCGAAACTATTAAGGTCAAGAATATTCAATCCTAACGCGCTTAAGCCTGTTAAATCGCCATCTTTCGACGAAATATCAAGGTAGGCATATCCCAATATATATTTTACTCCAACGCCACCATATAAACTAAAACTGCTATCGCTTCCAAAAATTTTGGTGCCATACGCTAAATTATATTCAGTATTTACGCTGAGCGATAATTCTGTATCCTTAAATAATTCTGAAAGACTGAGTGGTTCGTATGCAATGCCATAAATGGTTCCATCATAGTAAATTACGGTATCAAAATATTCTGCATAATTATATCCCTCAAATACGATTTGTGCTGCCTGACCTGCAAATTTGGTTCTGTAAGCAGCGTTTGCCTTTATACTCAGTGCAAAAGTGCCCACTTTGGGAACGCGAAAACTCATTCCAACCAATGTAAAGTCAACGTTTATGCTGAGGCCTTCGTTTAAAAATTGTCGGGCTAAC
>JBBRGZ010000176.1:0-6071 GCA_038223395.1 Chitinophagales bacterium | reverse complement strand
AATAAATATTACTTTATTGTTTACACTTATTTCAGGCATGGTTTTGTGCAATTAGAGTTATTGTTCTTCCATTGTATCTTTTGGTCAATTTAAGTTGATATATTAATTTTCTGATGAAACCTTTTATTGAAGGTTGAAAGTGCTTAGCCACTGAATCAGAAACATATTCATCTACCAAAATAAGATGTAATTGGTATTTTGAAAAAAGTAAACGCAAACTTTTTTCTGAAAAATATGAAATATGAAATGGCAAATATGCCGGCCAGTTTTCTCTCATTTTGCGCCTATCGTAACTATCATGATTTGGCACTCTTATATATAAATATCCATTTGGCTTTAAAAGTAACTTAATTTTTTCCATTACTTTATGCAAATCAGTAAAATGCTCCAATACATGATTCAACATAATGATATCAAATTGCTCTGTCGCATGATATGCTTCAAAACCGGAATGCATAATATTAAGTTGCAAAATATTGCTTGCATATTCAAATGCAGTTTCAGATGGCTCCAATCCTTTAACCTGATAACCTGAATCCGACAAATATTTTAAATGCAAACCATATCCTGGTCCAATTTCTAAAAGTGTGCTGTTCTTGTTTAGGTACGGTTTTAAATATTTGTAATGAAAGATGCCTTGTTTTTGTATTAAAGATTTTAGATCTTTTGCACTTAACTTTTCGGGATTAACATGCATATGTGTTGAAAAATACTGCTGACTATTATATAATTGCTCTAATTCCCTTGAGGTGGGAATGGGATGAACAATACCAAATTTGCAATCTGCGCAAACTGCAACTTCAAAATCCCTTTGATATGGAATCGCAAAGTCTTTATTCCCACATATTATGCATTGATAATCAGTTATCATCTGAACATAATTTTATAATAATTTCTGATTCTTCAATTTGCTGTTTAGAAAGAGTTGCAAAATGTTCGTTTTGGTTAATTATATTAAAGAATGACTCCACCTCCGCAACAAAAAGCATATTTCTGTCAAAGTTTTCTATAATATCCTTTTTAATTTCTTCTCCTGTTAATGATGTTATTTTTACTTCATTGTTAAAATAGTCAAAATCAACTATTACATTTTCAAATGCATAATTATACGTCCTTATTGGCGGATTGTCTAAATAATTTAAATGAACAGATGAATTAACTCCATTAATAAATTGCAAAGAAACATCTGCAATAGATTCTGCATTAATATCTAACGCCTTATCATATTTTATGCTTGTTTTTGCATCAACAATTTCTGAGTCCGCTAACCAAATCGCTAAATCTATATCATGACAAAGCGTTAACGCAACTCCACCGCCTAATTCTTTATTTGCTGCGTAAGATAGTTTATAATTCTCCCAAGGATGCCAGTCAGGTAAATAACTTCCCCAATGCGAAGCGGAGGAAATCATTTTTCCGTAAGTATTTTCCTCAATCAGCTTTTTTATTTTAATTATATGAGGATGAAATCGCATCATAAATCCAACATGCACATACCTATTATAATCATTTGCATACTCCGCAAGCACATCGAGATTGTTTATATTATTTGAAAGTGGTTTCTCGACAAATACGTGCATTCCCAGTTTTAAGCAGGATAAACATTCAATTAAATGTTGAGAAGTTGGCGTACAGATAAATGCAACTATCGGATTGAAGGCAACAATATTTTCCCAAATTAATTCAACCTTTACCTTTGCATCTCCAATATCTCTAAAAGGTAAATTCCGCTGCCTGTAAACAATTAAGTTTTTATATCCCAATTGCCATAAATTGCGAATATGCCTTTCACCAATTGAACCGGCACCAATAATTAATATGGAAGAATTTTTATTCACCAAATTTTATACAATCAGAATATTGAATAATCTCTTCAGCCTTATAGAAAGTATTAACATCATCTATATCGACCGCGTATTTTTTATCAATAATAAATGGTAATATCTTATCGCCGCTCAATGAATTATTTTCACGTATTATTTTTGCTTTAATAACATCAAGTGTTCCAATTTGCCAATAAACCAAAGGCAAAATTTGTCGAGGTTGATTGTAGGGCTCTTTAAGTCCATTTATTTTAACCAAGGGCTCCAATGCACCATCGTTATTTTCATTGAGTAACCACATTTTAAATGGTGTAAGTGGCGATTCAGTAACACCGCGTATTGAATCAGCATCACTTGCCAATAATTTTTCTATTGCTTCATCAATCCATGTATCCATTCTGACTGGTGATGTAGGTCGCAATTGAACTATTAAATCAGGACTATAATTTTCATTTTTATCCATCCAATTTAATTGATGTTCAAATACCTCTAGGTCGGTTGAATTGTCTTGCGCTAATTCTGTAGGGCGAATAAAAGGTACTTCACCGCCGTATTGTTTTGCAATTGAAGCAATTTCTTCGCTATCTGTATTTACAATAATGCGTGTAATTAATTTACTTTGTTGAGCAGCTAATATACTATAGGCTAATAAAGGATGTTGCAATAATGATTTTACATTTTTGCCGGGTAAACCTTTGCTTCCGCTGCGTGCCGGAATAATTGCGAGTATTTTCATTTAAGGGATATTTTTTAATTTTTTTCTTTGAGGTTCCTCTACTGTAAGTATTTCTGTTGTTTTATAATTTAGCGCTTCATAAACATGATGTAAATCGCGCACAAGTTTTTGCAATCCTGGAACTTCTAGGCTTGCTGCATGATCTGTACCTTTCCAAGTTCTGTCTTTTGTAAAATGTCTTTCAATCCATCGTGCACCCAAAGTATAAGCTGCAATATCTGCTGCTATTCCTAAATGATGTCCACTAAAACCAATTTCTTTAACACGTGCATCATATCTGTCATATAATTTATTTATTTCGAGCAAACATATTTCATCAAAACGAATTGGATATCCACTGGTGCAACTATATAATACTATTCGGTTTTTTGCATTTGAATTTTCCTCAAAAAAGAGAATTATCTTTTCAATTTCAGCTGATGTTGTCATACCGACTGAAATATGAATTTCTCCTGCATAATTTTCGCGAACAATTTTTAATAATTCGAAATTAGTATTGCATGCCGATGGAATTTTAATAAAATCAGGATTGAGTGAAATAATTTCAAGAGCACTTGTAATATCCCAAACAGAAACTGCATAACCAATGCCAATTTTTTCGCCAAAGTGTTTTAACTCACTGTGCTGCTCTATAGTAAACTCTAAAAATTCGCGGTGTTTGCCATAACTCTCACCATAACTTTGCCAAGGCTCCGGATGTGGTGCATCAAATTTTTCATCTCCTAATAATTCGCGCGGATTGCGTTTTTGAAATTTTGCATAATCAGCACCGCTGTCTTTTGCTAATTGCATGAGTTCCTGAGCAATAGCAAAATCACCCAAATGATTGCACCCAATTTCAGCAATTATTTTTGGTTTTTTATAATTAAATATAAACATAGTATCTTTTCAAAGCTTCGCCTCTTCAGTCACAAGCATGTGCTGAAAAGTTTATTTAACTAGTATTTTATAATGTGTTGTTAGTCCACAACACAATTACATTATCCAAATTGTTAATCAATTTCCACTCAATAAATCTATTATCACTTAATACCTCCGTTTCAACTTTTCTATTGATAAGTGCTTCCGTTTTTTTAACCCAATATTTCAATCTTTCTTCATCTACTTCTCCCACAATTATTAATTGCATAGTGCCTGTATCTTTTCCATCCGCATAATCACCAACTATACAAGCATAATTAATTTCACCAATTTGATTTACAATATTTTCTACTACTTTATCCAAACCTAAATACTTGCGTACCAAACTACTCACCTCCGGAAAAAGTGGATGTTTTTCGTTTGCCTGATATTGAATTGTATTTCCTTCTTCGTGCGAAAGCAAAAATCCTGCTTTAGAAAGTTTATTGAGTTCGAGCCTAATTGAATTTGTAGATTCATTCATTTCTTTCGCCAAACCTCTTAAATGAGCTGTTGATTTACTGTTCGAAAAAAATCGAAGTAAAAGACGAACTCGAGTTTTTGATGTGATAAGTGAGTCTAGCACAGCTATGAATGAGTAACAAATTTACTCATTTCATTATTTTGTGCAAGAAAATGGTAAGAATTTTAGCAATTGCATCTCATTCACTAAATATTGCGAATTGCGAGCAATTGTTGCAAAAGTGCCTCCATTTCCGCCAATGGAACCATATTTGGGCCATCGCTGAGTGCTTTTTCGGGATTTGGATGCGTTTCAATAAAAAATCCATCTACGCCAACTGCTGCGGCAGCTTTTGCAAGGTAAGGCGCAAATTCGCGTTTCCCGCCACTCGTGCCACCTTCGTCACCAGGCATTTGAACACTATGGGTTACATCAAAAATTACAGGCGCAAACTGGCGCATAATAGGCAGCGAACGCATATCAACAACAAGATTATGATATCCAAAAGTTGCTCCTCTTTCTGTTAAAAGCACTTTTTGATTTTGGGTAGATGTAATTTTTTCAACGGCATATGCCATGTCTTCGGGCGCCATAAATTGTCCTTTTTTAACATTCACCGTTTTTCCAGTTTTTCCTGCAGCAATTAATAAATCTGTCTGGCGACATAAAAAAGCGGGAATTTGAAGCACATCAGCAACCTGAGAAACCGGATTTGCATGTTCCGGAAGATGAATATCGGTTAAAATAGGCACACCTAATTTATCTTTAATCATCTGCAATACTTTCAAGCCCTCTTCCATACCATCTCCGCGAAAAGAAGTACCTGCAGTTCTATTTGCTTTGTCGAATGATGCTTTGAAAATATAATTGTATCCCAATTTTGAGGATACAGACATCATTTTTTCTGCTATCAACAAACATAAATCAGGCGATTCGATAACACAGGGACCTGCAATTAACAAAGGCTTTTTTTCGCCCACAGTTATTGTGGAATTTATTTGAACAGCATTTTTAAAAGTTGAGAACATACCGCAAAATTGCAAAAAGATTAATTAAGCAGTTATAATATCAAAAAATGCAGCATTTCTATTTGTCACAATGTATAAAAAAGAAAGGAATGCCCACTCTGCCTACTCCAATTCATGGTGAAAATCGTATAACCAAATATTTTTTCCAATCCAATGAATCAACACATAAAATGTGGGAAGGCAGGGTGTGCTTAATTCCTTTCTATATGATCCAGCCTGCTTTTCAACAAATGTACCTGCATAGTCAAATCTCCAATAACCTTATCGAGATCGTTCTTTTTAACAGGCATATACGACGAAAGCTTACTTTTCACAAACCATATTTCTTTAATATCGTCAATATCTAATGCTAATTCGGGATATGCTTCATTATCGCTTATCAAATACATTTTATGTTCGGCTTCAGCTTTATTTACCAAGCGTTTCACTAAAACAGTATCCGCAGTTACAACCACATGCACATATCCATCGCGCACATCCTTAAAATGATTATCGCAAAAACGGCCAATTACATAATCGCCGTGTTGAATAGATTCTTGCATACTGTCGCCCTCAATTTGAAAACAACGAAAAGTACCGTTCCTATAATCAGAACCGGGTAATTTAAATGCAGGCAGTTCTTTATAAAATTCAGGTTCTAAATATCTCGTTGGATATCCTGCAGCTGCTTTTGTATCAACCATTACAATATTTTCATCGCCTGTAGAATCTACAGTTACAATTATAGGTCTATATGAAATTATTCCACGCGATTCTTCTGCAATAGGACTAATAATTGCCGAAATATCAACATTTAGCAAATCGTCAATAGAAACGTCAAAAATTTTGACAATTTCTAAAAGCGTTTTGTGACCCGGATTTGCCAGGTTGCTTTCGATGTTTGCAATAGTAGTTCTTCCAATACCCATCATGTCTGCAAGCTCTTGCTGACTCAATTTGCGGGAGTTTCTAAGGTGCCTTAAATTAGATGAAATGAGTGCCATAATGTTTTTTTAAATTTGTAATTGTCAAAAAATATGACTTTATTTGTCAAAAATAATGACAATTATGGAATTTCCAAAACTTCAGCAAGATTTTTTTAAAGGAAGGGGTGCTCAGATAAATCCATTTAATCCTTTTAA
>JBBRGZ010000175.1:0-6119 GCA_038223395.1 Chitinophagales bacterium | reverse complement strand
ATAGTTTGTGAATTATCAATAGCAGGCTTGAATAAACTAAAACTACAAATTAAACAAGCGATACAAACAGCCGAAAGTAATATTTTCATAATGAGAATTTATTTATTAAAAATATTGTTTTTATAAATAGAGTGATTACTTATTTTAAACATGCTGATCTATCAATATCGTATTCCCATCCGGATCTGTAACAATAATATTTGCAGGGCCTGAACCGCCCTCTGGTATTTTTATTTCGATATGAACGCCTTTTGAAAGCAAAAATTCTTGAATTTTTCTAACATCATCAAACGGTTTTACCTCTGCAGCGTTTTCATCCCAACCTGGATTAAATGTAATAATATTCTTTTCAAACATGCCTTGAAATAAGCCAATTAAGGCATTGCCATTTTTCATAATTACATATCCGATATTTGTGTCGCCACCAAACATTTTAAATCCCAAATTTTCATAAAATTCCATTGATAATTTGAGGTCTTTAACACTTAAGCTCATTGAAAAGGCTCCTAATTGCATACAATATTTTTTTTAGTTTTTTGAAATTTGTATTGATAATTTATTATTTACCTCTAAATAAACAATGTTAGTAATTGCAAATCGTAATTTGTAATAATAACAGTTTTTTCAAGTCTTTAACCTGCGATTTTTAATTGTTTGCTATTCAGGGTAAATCCAACTAAAGCAATAGATTATTAAAATTTTTAAATGTCTATTGTTTAAGTTGGATTAAATAGCACGCATTTTATTTCCTCTTGCATCATGTGTCACCTCTGCAAGACCTAATTTTTCCATTAACGGTGGAATATACATGCCAAATCTTCCGCGCAAACCTTTTTTTAAGCCGTACCAACCTTTGGCAGGATTTTTTTCTGAGCGGCCCCAAGCTTCAACCGTTCCTTCTTTAGCCGGTTTTTGCTCATCGGCACTTCCCAATTCCATCCAATCGCCGTGTTTTTTTAACATAGTATGCAGGTCTTGCAAACAATTCATATTATAAAATAATACTGTTTTTCCAACAGTGCAAACCAAAACATCTTTACCATTCTTTTCGTCCACATGCATTGTATATTCCGAAGTTAAAGGCGGCGTTTTTAATTGCATGGGTTTTTCTTTTGTGCCGATTTTATTTTTCATTTTATTTACATTTTTAAAAGTTATATTAAAATTTATTTTTTTAAACCAATACCATGCGCTCTTGCAACACATTCGTTGCAATACGCTTGATCATCGCAACCAGTTACTCCGGGACAATCCATAGTGCATATATCGTCTTTATGTTGCTGATAAAGTTCTTCGCTATAACAGCTTTCATCACTTTTATTGCAAGAAGTAAATATTGTACCAAGTAAAACAACTGATAAAAACAAAGGGAATATTTTCTTTTTCATAACATTCGAATTTATATGAGTAATAATTTACCTATCAAATATAAATCATTTTTTATAACTTTTTTAAATTTAGATTATTTAACATCATCCGTAAAATGCTTTATCTCCTTTTCCTTTGCAAATTTTTCAGCATTAAAATTCTGCGAGTTACCTTTTGGAATGGATAAGGATTTCCAGTTTGCATCAGCAACCATTTTCCCAATAAAAACAATCTGCCCAACATGATATGGATAATGCGCCAATTGTCTGTTAATTGCTTCCATAACCGTATGTCCTTGATTGCGTATATATATTATAGTATCTAAATCGGAGGATTTTAATCCGTTTAAAGTATTAAACAAACAATCCCAACCGGCATTCCATGTTTTTAAAAGCAAATCGCGACTTGCAATATCATTTTCAAATTCTGCGTCGCGGTGCCGCCATTCTTTTTCTCCATCGCTTATTAAAAAATCTGTCCAGCGCGACAACATATTACCCGAAAGGTGCTTTACAATAATTGCAATACTGTTGCTTTCTGAATTGTATTGCCAAAACAGTTTTTCATCCTCCAACTGTTCAAAGGTTTTTTCACCTAATAATTTGTAGTAGGCAAATTGTTTTTTTACACTCTCAAGAAAATTATCTTCCATATTGGGAATTTTAAGTTTTGATATTATCTATAAAGTTATTGAATTTTTAGAAAATGGTGAGGGGCGAAAAGTGAAAAGTGAAAAGTGAAAAGTGAAAGGTGAATGGTGAGTGGTGAGTGGTCAGTGGTCAGTAGGCTGACTTGAGGTAGACTTAGAACTTTCGAATTTTGCCGATTATTTTATTGTAATAAAAAGGATTCCATTTTGCATTCCAACTCAAATGTAATCTCATTTCTCATTACTCATTACTGATTGAAGGTTTCCACTTATTTGATTTCGGAGAATGAGAAATGAGCTTGCTGCTTTTTGATAGGTAATGAGTGGGATCAGAGTAAGCTTAGAACTTTCGAATTTTGTCGTTTATTATATAATAAAAAAAGGAATCTAATTTTAATTCCATCGATAATTTGCAACCCAAAACCTCAGAACCCAGAACCCCTGAACCCAGAACCCAGAACTTACCACTCACCACTGACCACTGACCACTGACCCCTGACCACCCTACTCTTCTATTTTTTCTAATTGAACCAAAATATCCAAAAGTTCCTTTTGCAAAACCTTCACTTTAGGTGAATTAAAAAATCCGAATAACAAACGGAAATGTTCAATGATGTTTTCTTTTTGTGATTCGACTCCTAATTCTGACCATACTTGTGTTAGTGATTCAAGTACCTTTTCCTTTTTTACTTTGAGTGTTCCTTTTGGAAAAACATAACCTTGTTGTTGCAAAATATATCTGCATAACCAATAGCGAGGCGCGTCCATCATATCCCAAAATGTAAAGCTGTTGTCAAAAGCTTTAATATTTGCAAAAGACCATTCTAATTCCTTTATTTCGGGTAAAATAAGCGCATTTTTCGGCAATAAAGTGGACAAAATAAATGCATTACTTATTGCATACATGGTATTATCCGTATGCGACAATTTACCCAATTCAAAAGCCTTTAAATAATGTGTGGCAGATTTTGTTAAACTATCCGTTTGCGTTTTTCCGCTTTGTTTTGAAGCCATCGTTTTATAGGCAGTACCCAAAACATTAAATAATGCTGCTGATGAAACTACTTTTACTAGATTTTCGACATCAGTAATTATTTTTTTCAATTCTGTAATTGCAGCAGGTTGATTTTCATGATATTTTAAAGCCAGTCTGCAATATTCTACATAACTTGAAATATTAAATGCAGAGGCATTTTGTGTAAAGAACATTTCGAAATGTTCCATACTCATTTTTTCTTCTCCTGTTCTATTGTAGAAGATTGCAATTAACTCAAATAATTGATTAATCGGAATTTCTGCTTCCTTAACACCCTGAATTATTACTTCAAATTCGCTTTGATATGCTTTCTTTTGTTTTGAAGAATAATTTGCCTCTATTTTATTGAGTAGATTTTCTAAATCTAGTTTTACTTGGTCTAAAATATAATATTTACGCTTCTCAGTTTTGCCTTGATTGTTTCCCTTTTTAAGTGTATAAAATTGATCTCCATAACACTGATATGCACCCCAAGTATTGTTATTGGGATGTTTTTCGTAACAATTTTTACGTGCTTTTCTTACGGCATCACCAAAATTATATCCGTCTAGCATAAATTGATAAAAATCAGAAGTAAATTCCATTGCTGCTTCATCATTTATCGCCCAACCCGCTGCTACAACAACTTTAACTCCCATTTCAATTAATTGTGTTCCTAGATTTGCAGCCAATTTATATCTCGATTGTGAAGCAGTTTCTGCAATATTATCTGCTTTTCCGAGGTGACAGCAATTAATAAAAACCATTTCGGGAACACAACTTAATTGTTCAATTTCTTTTACAGTTAACAACACATTATTACCGATTACCATTCCCGATTTTTCAGGCGATTCCGCATTAAACAAACCGTGTCCTGCCAAATGCACAATTTTATAATCGCTGCGAAACATTTTTTTAATTATGGTGCTTGGTGTTTCGTTTTGGCTTAATGTTGTATCGTATCCCGAGTCAATAAATAATTTATTTACAAGTTCTGCTTCTGCACCGGCTCCGGGAAGCGCTGGTAAAAATCCGTTTGTATCGGGATTTCCAATAACCAATGCATTATAATCTAGAGTATAATTTACAACAGTTCGAAATTCGTCTGTAGCGAGTTGGCGAATCATTCCAACGGTGGTTGACAATGGAGATGCTTGAATTGAAACATCTTGCAACATTTCCCATGGATATCCGGCAGTAGTTTTATCTAAAATCAACAATAAATTTTGTTGATTGCGCACAGCCATTTTAAAATCGTTGGGAATTAATAATTCAAAAATTGTTTTTGCTAATTCACTACTCCAAAGTTGTTTTGTAGAAATTTCATCAATCAACGATTCAATAATTTCTTTACTGCAATGCAATTCTCTCACTTCTTCACGCGCAGTTCCCATAGAAGAACTGAAGGTAAGAACAGGCATCGGATTTTTTTCATCATCGTAATTAATTTCATTTTTAATAGTGATACGCTGCCACCAATCTGTATTTAATTCAAAATTTAATCGCTTGCGACTTCCCAATAATTTTTTCAATTGCGGTTCGAATACAAAATTCGAATTCGTATTTTTCCTTAAAATATCAAGAACAATTAACGCTTGTAATGCACGGTCTTCATAAATTTCCACAAATTCAATTGTATCAACTGTTGGCCACGCATTTTCGCCATTATTTGTGATTGTTGCATTGGCTTTTTGCACACCCGAAATAACTGCTTTTAATGCAGTCTCAACACTCAATCCTGCATAACCACATCCCAATAATAACGAACTAATGCCCACCGTTTTTATTTCGGCACTTTCTTTCATATTAAACGAACACAAATATTCAATAATGCCCTGTTTAACTGTTTCTTCTAATTGAAACCCTGATAACTTTTCTGTTTTTCCCATCCCTACAACAAGCGCTCCCATCGGTTTATGTTGCGGATTAATAAAGTATTTACTTTCGCCGATATTACCAGGGTAATTTCCCGTTGCGAGTCGTTTACTTAACCGATTATTAAAATAAATATCTACAACTTTTTCAGAACTCATAATACCATCACTCTTTAAATGCCCAACCATAATTGGATGAGAGGCATATTTTAAATCGCCACATTTTAATTCGATTGTAACAGGTGCCACATTGTCTTGTGTAACTTCTCTTTTAAATGTTGCACCCAACATAATGGTTTCAAGATTTTCTTCTGTTTGGTCTTCTACTAGTTGTTCAGGCATATCAAATATTACCTGTTCGCCGCGTTGTACAGGAGGTATTTGAGTTAATAAACGCGTGCGCCCGGTTTTTAATAATTCGCGAATACCATCAAAAATATTAGGTTCATTCGCTAAATCTCCGTGACCTACATTTGTGTAATACACAGAGTCGTGTTCTTTTATTTCCTTTGGAATGCCGGATTCCCAAGTTACACTGCCATCGCCATACGGAGTTCCTGTAAATGTAATTTTATCGGGATTACTTGAGAGTGTATTATAATAAAATCCATTAGTTGTGGCGTCACTTTTTCCTGCTATATATATAAAATTATTATTACAGAATATCGAAGTATCGAAAGATGTTACCTTGTCATGAAATGTATTAAAGTTTTTTAGTGTCGCATCTTCAGGAATTGGCCAATTGACAGAAGTGTAATTTTTTTTCATCTCTGTCCATGTACTCAATTTCGTAAAATCGTAAGGTGTATGTGTAATTGGAAGTAAACTCAAAATACCATCGTACTTTGAAAATATTTTTAATAGGCCTTCTTTTGAATGCAATACATCGAGACCTGCCAATTGCTTAATTCTATTTCCTTTTCCAACTAAAATTTCAGGAATTAAAAAGGAACCACCTAAAGGCGAACCTAAAAACACAACTTTATAATCGCTGTGGACAGTTATTTCTGTCCAGGTTGTTGTTTTATAGTTATTAATAAATTCTCTTACCACCAATCCTCCCATGCTGTGTGCAACAATTTTTATTGTTTTGCCTTTCGCTTTGAGCATGATTTTTTTGATATATGCATTTAATTTATCGGCTTCACCCTTTAAATTTAATCGCCAGTCGTAAGGGAAAACAGCAACATCATATTCATCACTAAATTCCTTA
>JBBRGZ010000174.1:0-6163 GCA_038223395.1 Chitinophagales bacterium | reverse complement strand
CACAAGGCGCAACAGGCTGCCTAACAGCGCATAACCTTCCAAAAAACCAACCATTAAGTCTCACAGCCACCGGCAATTATTATTTTATATTTATTGCAAATGGGGAAATAAGTTATCAAGACACGAATACTGCAATGGTTGGCGATCTTTTAGAAGTTCCATCCGGTACACAAATCCAGCTAAACGCCACCGAAAACAGCAATATCATTGAAATTAAAGTATTTCTTACTTAAACTTCCCCTCCGTAAAAAACCTTTGCCAACCCTGCTAACCTTGCCAACGTCTACTAACCCTGCCTCATGTCACAAAATAGCATAAAATTTACACTTTTTTGAGTGTGTAAGCCAATTTCAACACCGGAATTTCACATTATAAGAAAAAACATGTATATTAGTAATACTATTGATTACTGCGATAAGAAAACCTAATATTAGTGTGTAATTGCTTGTATGTGAGCTCTTTTGAGGGTGAATTAATTGGATGTTGTTGAAGTTTGTTCATGGAAGTTAAAATATTTTGATGAAATTTTAGGAGCGGGAACTATGTAACAAGTGGCAATAAATGAGCGTGTTTTGTAGTATAAAAATAAGCAATAAATAAAAAGAAATTTTAAATACTTTGTCATTAATTAACATTTTAATTTACGAACCATGAAACAAGCAAACACCCGGATCACAGATTTTGAGAAGTACGAAGGCGTATTACCTTATGCCAGCGAAATGTTTGGAGTCTACCAGCCGCTACTCGGATGGAAATCAGAGAAGAAGGCCGTAAGAAACCGGCAGGTATTTCAAAATGCAAAAAATAACTTTATATCTGAACTGATTGTCAAATACAAGGATAATGTGAACGTCCAGTTTAATGCCGACGGAATGTTAACACAAGAAGGCTCTTCATTCAAGGCGGGATTTATTGAAAAAAATGCACTCATTATTCAAAGTGATAGTAAATTATTATCTATCCTTTCAAACATCCTTAAAGAAAAAGGAAGGCCAATTAATGAAGATTGGAAAGGCATACTTGCCAAGGAGGTGCTTGACAATTTTTTATTCGACGGAAATGACAACTCTGATTCGGTATTTAATCATTATAAAAAAATAAATGATGCGGAAATTACGGCAATTCGTCAAGAGAATGTTATACGTACCATAACGCACCAGGTGAGCAATGAAGAATTGTTAGCACATCAAAATAAAATAACGCAGCTTATTACGCAGCACCATCAATCAATTTTACAAAGTTTAAAAAAGGAATCTGTAATTGCAAGTGTTATTTTCGATTTGGCAATTAACGAAAAATATACTTTGCTGGATCAATTATTTTATTCCGAAACAAGCAAACAATTATTAGATGAAATAAAAAATCTCAATGAACTGCTTGATAATAATTTTGATGACCCATACCTTTTGTTTGACCCAAACAAAGACGTTCAAAATGTTTCTGTTTCCCCCATTGGCATTGTACATTTATACCGCCAATTCTTTTTTGAATTAGACACTTTTTTAGGAACTCCAGTAAGTCATATTTGGGTTTCACCGGGATCAACAGTAGAATTAATCGAAACGCATTCCATAAAATCAACTGTTGAAAAAAGTTATGAATCAATATTTGAATCGAATGCAAAAAATGAAAATAAATCTTCCAATGAATTTGATTTCAGCGATACAGTAAAGGAAGATAATAAGTCGGATAATAAAGCAGCATTTTCCACTACCATAAGTGAATCCTATCCTATTGTAAGCATTTCAGCAAGCGCAAGTCTCAATATGGAAAATTCGCATCAACGGTCAAATGAGTCAGTACAAAAATCAAAACGTGAACAGTCGAGTATGGTTTCTACCGAAATAAAACAAAGCTATAAAACAACTTTTCGAACAATTATTGAAACCACCGATACTTCCAGCAAACGGTATGTAATTACCAATCCATCTCCTGATAAATTACAGAATTATGAATTAAGAAGAAAAATGCGACAGGTAGGCGTTCAAATGCAGGACGTAGGAAGTTATTTATGTTGGGAAACGTTTGTGGATGAACCCGGAAAAAACTTAGGATTAGGGAATCTTGTGCACATTGCCAAACCAGCAGATTTGGTGCCGCCTGTTGATACAATGGAAGTTCCGATGCCAAACCTTTCAACTACTTACAATTTTAATGAGTCGGTAAACTGGACCGGAAAGGATAAGGCCATTCCATGGGAAAAGGAAACAAGAATGATCTGGGGAGAAACGCGGGTAATTAATTTACCGCAGGGTTATGAAGTGGATACTAAATTAATTTATAATCCACTTAATATAAAAGAAAATATTTTTTCCGCATTTGGATCCGATGCCGATATGATTCAATGGGCATTTAAATATAAAATTTTAGATACAAAAACATATCAGATCGGAATTTGGGTGGAGGAAGATTATTCCAAAATTCAATTTGATGGTATTCAACTTTTTCAAAACAAGGGATTTAATGTTGGAGAACCACATCATTTCAAAGTAAGTGGCAGCATTCTTTTATTATTGGTAAATTCAAAAATAAAGGAGATAAACGATCTTAATACGAAGAAAAAAACAGATGGAAATGCTGCCGACCTAGAAAACCAGAGACGCACACAAGAGGCATTTATTAAAGCAGCAAAAGAAAGAATTGATTTTGCGAGCGACATAAAACCAAGATCTTTTGAAGACCTGAGAGAAGAAGAACGCACAACTATTTATAGAGCATTGATTAAAGATCTTGTTCAGGATGCATATACTACCTCGTCTTCAGAAAAATCATTTACAACCATGCACGTACTTTCTGAATTGTTGAATTCCATTTTCGACATTGATCAGATGCTATATTTTGTTGCTCCGGAATGGTGGAAACCACGTAAAGGATATCATCAGCAAATATTGCCGAATAAAAATGCGAATAAATTTCAAAGTGGCCTTTCAGGTAACTCTGCAATGTCGGTTCCGTTGGTTAAACCGATATCACCCAATATTGTTTTAACCAGACCATTAGGATCTTCCTATCTACCAGAAGAATTTAAAGGGAATATTACAAACTGGGGTGGACAAGACGACAGAAAAGATAATTATTTTATTACGGAAAATTCAAAACCGGCAAAACTTGGAAGTTCATTAGGATGGCTTTTGCAATTGGATGGAGACAGCAGAAGGAATCAGTTTTTAAACGCACCTTGGGTAAAAGCTGTAATTCCTATTCGACCCGGAATGGAAGAAGCTGCCATACATTGGTTACAACAAGTAAATGTGGAAGGTACAGAGGGATTAGATTCGGAATATATGCGGACTGAAGAACATGCATCTATTATAGAACAATTAAAGAATACCAAACATCCTGCAAATAATCCACCTACAGTTTATGATGCAATTCGTGTAATGTGTAAACTGGTGAAAGAAAAAAATGAAGAATCATTAATGGTTGCCAAATTCCCAAAAGACCCTAATGTTAATGTAAAAGATAAAGTGGAAAGCACCCCAACTGAAAAAGTATATGAACATGGGTTTTATCCATTGCAAGGAGGTTTTAAAGCAGTGACAACCGACAATTTTGAGATCATGAGTCAGTGGGTGGAGGTATTACCTACCGATCAGATTGTTCCCGTTCCGGTGGAATACGATCCAATTTCCGGCAGAATGAAAAAAATATAAACTACTATGACAAAAAAAATAAGACTCACCATTTTTTACGCCGATGAAGAAGTTTATAAAATTGTAAAAGGCAGTGGCGTAAATACAAAGATGGTAAGTTGGGCTAACGAATTTTATAAACGTTACGATTATGAATTAGATATTTTTCCTGTTCCTTATTCTAAAAATTTTTATGAGGAGACATTTATTTTAAAAGAAAAAGACGGCACAACAATTCCCTTCCATTTTTTAGAAGGAATAGGAACGTTAGAAGCAAAATCTGAAGCACTTTCAAGACAAATTATAAAATTAAGGAGAGAGAGAAGAATTACAGATGTACCGGTAAACCAACAAATTGGTATTGAAAGTTTATTGCGAGAATATCGCAATCAGGTGTTGCAGAAATGCTCGCTGTTAAGAATAGAATGTCATAATAAATTTCGCGATGATTTTCCTATTAAAAATCCGGCCAGGCTTGTTGTGATCTATTGCAGATCAGAACAGCCTCAATACAGTTTATCAGGTGGTACAATACATGATGCAGGTGGTTGGTTACCATTTATAATAATACCAATAATAGCAGGAAAAGATGATTATTCTAATTTGCAAATGCTGTTAAACAAAGCTTACAATTGTCTTGCACATGAAATAGTTCATGGCGCAGGCCACATGCACCCCTCAAGGGGTGGTTTGTATGATGGTGCCAAAAATTCAATCATGAATTACAATAATGTTGATTTGTTACCGCAAAATGTGATACTCGAAAGACCAGATCAAGCGCGAATGGAACATGCATATTTTGTTACATGATATACGAAAATTAAAGCCTTGAATAAAGATTTTATTGTACTTCCTGAATTTGCAAACCGGCTTGATGGCGGAGCGCTTTCTATTTTAAATGGCATGACAGATATGCCAAAAACGAGCATTTGTTTTTATATTTCGCAATTTGTACATCAGTCGCTAAAAAATAATACGCTGCTTGCAGTTCTTATTTCTAATCACTATCCGTTGCTAGAGAGATTTGGTTTACCAAGTGGTGCAGTTAATGCAGATGGTACAATGAAAGATGATCCTTTTGCTGCAACTAGCTACAGTAATGTTACAAAAAGTTATTATATATTGATCAACTCAAAATATTTTTTAGGACAGGAACAACCTGCCGAGAAATACGGAAGAGATAACAAAGAATGGCGACCCGCGTTTGCACATGAATTGAGTCATTTTGTAAACCACGGAACTGAAATTTTTCCTGATACTTTAAAGCCAACAAAGGATATTTTTTTCGATGTGCGGCAGGCCGAAAAAGCGGCTAAACAATTTAATCAATCCGTTTGGGATGCCGTGCGTACTTGTTGTGGTGAACTCGCTTGCCGTTTTATTAATTGGTATTTGTGGGAAGAAATTTATTCGCTGGACAAAAAAACCGTGCTCTTTCCAAACGCTGTAAGCTTTTTTAACAGAGCTGTAAATGAAATAAAAAAATTTGCTTTTAATGGATACGATCATACGGGATATCTTGCCTGGCTGCACGAAGAAGACTTGAAAGATGATGGAATACGTCTCCCGATGCAAACCGCTCTGTTTTTAGAAAATGTTGGCTATAAATATGATCTTTTCGATCGCTATATGACTCCTCCCCTACGAGCTAAAAACATGTTTCTCGAAGCAGCAAATGCGTTTCGCCTAGACAGTAGTATTTATAACAAAAAATTGTCGGACATCATGTATGGTGGATATGGCTTAAATTGACGTCACAAAATGGCGTAAAATTTACACTTTTGGGGTCAGCAAAACCAAATTCTACTACGGAATTTAATATATTAGAAAAAAACAGTTATATTAGTAATAGCATTGATTACCAAGATGAGAAAACATACAATTGTTACCTAATTGCTTGTAATTGAGCTCTTTTAAATCTTATTTTAGTTGGAAGTTGTTGTAATATGTTCAAGAGCTGAAAAATATTTTGGGCGATTTTGGGAGAGGAAACTATGTAACAAGTGGCAATAATTGAGGTGAAGATTAGAGGTGGGGTTTGGTGGGGTTTGCGGGATGATATTCATGCAGTGTGAGTGAGGGGGACGAAGTTTGAGGTAGATTTTTTAAAGTGGCAAATTGGATGGAAAGGATTGTTAGGGTTTTAGATTTTGATAGGAGTGTAGATTATTAATAATAAAAAAATTGAAATAAGCGAAATAAAGTAGCGAGTATACAGCCAAATTGGTTGGCTAAGCGAAATGAAGTTGCGGATATAAATAAGTTATAACCAATGGTTTACAGGGACATTCTACATATTATTGAACCTTTCGACAACGGTGGACCAACAATCTGGACAGTTGACCGACTGAATAAGCGCAGACGAAGACGAAGACAGATTTATTAGACAACATTTCCCTCGAAATACAACTTCGTAATTTTTAGTTAACTTTAAATTCTGTCTAATGAAAAATTTATTTAATAACAATATAAATTTCCGAAAAACTGTTTTTCTCTTCGGATTATTATTAACCGGGTCAATAATTGCGGCT
>JBBRGZ010000173.1:0-6193 GCA_038223395.1 Chitinophagales bacterium | reverse complement strand
TGTCAATTCAGAATTCGGCTCGGAAATTAAACTTACACGATTGTTTATTTGCATAGAAGCATTATTACCAATTTCTAGAGTGCCTCCGCTTCTAAATCCTAAAACTCCAACGCCCTTAATTCCATAATCAAAATGTGCATTGTCAGAAACTTTCAATGCGGCACCATTTTTAAACATAATACACGCCAAAGGGCTATACATTTCTATTTTACCGGAATTAAATATATAATTTGTATTTCCATTAAATACCATTTCTGCAATTGAGAGACAAAACGTACCGCCATTATTTACGAGGTTTACAGTATGCCTTAACGTATCTCCTTCAACAAATCCACCGCGCAATTGCACATAGGGTTGCATTAAAAGTGTATTATAGGAGTTGATATTGATATTAATATTTGTAACTACCGATGGATTTGGATTAGGTGTAACATCAATATAATCCACATGATCGGGTGAAGGATAAAAGGGGTCATTATATGTTAGCAATCCTGTTGTATAATCAATAATATCATAACCCGAAATGTTATAATCAGAGCCATCATAATAACCCGTAGCGTTTGTGAGATCAGTTATATTAGTAATATTATAACTCATTTCGGTAAAAGGATTTGCCCACCTCTTAAGGGTATCCACTGAAATATTTTGGAAGGTCAGTTTTATAATATAATCAGTTAAATATTGAATTTCAAATTTTTCAGTTGCAAAACAAAATCCACCATCAAATGTACTTTTATTAAAAAACTGAAATCGTTTAGTAATATCTGTCATATTTGAATCAGGAATTTCAATACCGAGAATTATTCCTGAACAAATCAGGTCATTGCAATCAATTCCTGTTTTGATAAAATCGAAAGGGTCAAAAAAACCTTCATAGGCCTGATAAATTGAATTGCTGTCTAAAGCGATTTTATTTCCTTCATTCAAATCTGCTTTAATATATAAGGATCTTGTAGTATCAATTTCATCAAATACAAATGAAATTCCCCCGTAGGTTTCATCTATTTTTAAAGTGATACATATAGACGAATCAATCGTTCCGTTATATGTGTCTTCTATTGTTTGATAAGCAGTCCAGCCTTTAGTGGTAACAAAAACTACGTCCTCGTTCCAAGCACATGTTGTATCAACTGCTGCATAACTTCCGTAATATGGAATGTTTTGGCAAAACACAGATGTTGAAATTAATAAGAGAAGTGCGAGTAAAATGTTTTTCATAATAATTTTCAATCTGGTAATTTAAAGGTATATAATTTCAATCAAATAAATAAATTACCAAATTGGAAATTTCCAAATTACCAGATCCCCTCAATTGCTATTATACAAATTAATAATCTCTTGCACTTTTTTGTGCATTACAAACTCCTTAGACACTTCGTATAAAATTGCGTGTCGAACAAAGTCGATGGTTAAGGCGTGTTCGAGCACTGAAATTGATTCGCGTTCTTTGCCGGTTAAGAATAATGCAGCGCTTTGCAAATAAAAATATTCGGCATAATGTCCTGAGCGGTTTATTGCTTCTGCAGTTACTTCAATTACTTGTTGATAGCGTTCAACGTCCATTAAATAAATAATATAATCCAGCCAATATGTTAAAATATCGGGACGCACATTAACCAACCAATTGAGATAATTAATTACCTCAGGATCGCGATCGAGCATTTTATAAATGCTGATAATTGTGCAGATATAATCTTCATTGCTTTCATCGAGTTTTAATGCTTTTTTATAATTTACTAATGCAGCATCAAAACGATCTTCAATTCTATATGTTTCGCCGATACGAAAATATGCTTCGTGCATAAAAGGGTCTTGGCGTGCAGCTTTGCGAAAATGAAAACGTGCAGATTTATAATTTTCTAATCTTTCGTAACACAATCCAATTCTAAAGCCATAATCTTCATATCCTCCCGATTTAACGTGTGCAATTTCGAACATTTCAATTGCCTTATTAAAATCATCGAGGCGATAATAAATATCAGCAGCATCGCGATACACAAGGTCAAAATTTTCGTCAATTGCCATTACAAATTCGAAGGCTTCAATTGCTTTTTCGAATAAACTTAATCCCATATAAGCCTTACCCAAATTATACCAAGCAAGCCAAGCGTAAGGTTCTTTATTTGTAATTGCAGTATGTATGGCAATACTCTCATCGTATTTATCGGTCATGTCGACAATATGCGAAAGTTTAAAAAGCGCATCTTCGTTTAGCGGATTAATATCCAATGCTTTTGAAAGGCAGTCAAAGGCTTTCTCAAAATCTTCTTGAATTTCGTAAATATCGCTGAGTTCGGCATAAATCACGTCTTGTTCTTCCTTATCGGCAATTTGTAGTGCTTCAAAAAGTGTTTCGGCAGCTTTTTCGGGTTGGTTGGTTTCGAGATAAATGTCGGAGCGAATGAGAAAAATATCAATTTCGCGGGTATCAAAAAGATAAGCGCGATCGAGGAGTTCGAGCGATTCGTTATATTTTTTGCGGTTGAGCAGAAATTCTGCTTTGCGCACTAAAAAGTCGGATGAATTGGGATTGTGAATAATAGCATAATCAACCACAGCCTCGGCGCGGTCTGTAAGATTGCGCATTTCGTAGTAGTCCAGAATGCGTTCCAGGCTGTCTTCATCGAAATAATGCTGTTCGTTTCCACTTAAACATTTTTCAAACAACTCTATCAACTCTGCAATTTCTGTGTTTTCCTTCTCGTTAAAATCCTCATCCATCATATTATGCAAATTTAGTTTTTCGAAAATAAGTTTCGTTGATTCTGTAAAACTTTATCTGATAAATAACGCTTCAATAAGCTAAATTGAGATATTTGAGCCGGTTTATATTTGTTAAGCTCTATTTTAGGCTTTAACAATAAAAATCCAATTCATTCTATCTTTGTCCAAATTTTTGAAACATGTATAAATACATTCTGGTTCTTCTGCTCATTTTGACCGTTAATTTACAGCAATTTGTAATTGCGCAGACAACAAGTTATTGGCAACAAAATGTGGATTATGAAATAAACGTAACCCTCGACGACGTGAATCATGCGCTGGATGGGTCTATGGCGATGCGTTATACCAATAATTCGCCGGATGTGTTGGATGTTATTTGGATACATTTATGGCCAAATGCATATAAAAGCACAAAAACTGCATTTGCCCGCCAAAAATTGGAGCAAGGAAGCCAGACTTTCCAATATTCTAAAGCCGAGGACAAAGGATATATTGATAATTTGAATTTTATTGTGGATGGCGAAGCCGTGAAACTGGAATACGACCCGGAAAATCCGGATATTGCTAAAATTATTTTAAATACACCTCTAAAAACAGGTCAAACGATTAGTATTAAAACTACTTTTCACGAAAAAATACCTAAATGTTTTTCGCGAGCCGGACATACGGGACAACAATATCAAATTTCGCAGTGGTATCCAAAACCGGCAGTTTATGATGCAAAAGGTTGGCATCCGATTCCCTATTTAGATCAGGGCGAATTTTATAGTGAGTTTGGAAATTTTCATGTATTTATTACGCTTCCCGAAAATTATGTTGTTGGCGCAAGTGGCGATTTGCAAACAGCGTCGGAAGTTGCTTTTCTAGATAATGTTGCGCGTAAAACAGAAAATAAAAAATTCGATACAATTGATCTTGCATTTCCACCTTCATCAGAAAAAACAAAAACGATAGAATATGTTTTAAAAAATGCACACGATTTTGCGTGGTTTGCTGATAAACGATTTAATGTAATGAAAAGTAATATCGTTCTGCCTGAATCTGAAAGAAAGGTTTTGACTTTTGTATATTTTAATGATGCGCATGCGGTTGAATGGAAAAAAGCATGTGATTATGTTAATCGTTCAGTGTTATTTTATTCTGAAAATGTGGGTGAGTACCCTTGGAATGTTGCACAAGCCGTTGATGGTTCATTAGAGGTTGAAGGTGCGGGCGGAATGGAATATCCAACAATTACAGTTTTAACAGGAAGTTATGATGCCGAAAGTCTTGATAATGTAATTACACATGAGGTTGGACATAATTGGTTTTATGGTATTTTAGGAAGCAACGAACGTATTCACGGTTGGATGGATGAAGGCATAAATACCTATTACGAAAATGTATATATGGATACCTATTATACGTCGAGAAATGCACTCGGTATTCCAAATGGAATTTCTGCATATTTAGGTGTTGATGTTTCAAACCCAGATAATATTATTTGGAATATTAATCAGGTAATTAAAAAACAAAATAAAGCGCAAACAATAAATACAAAATCTGTGGATTTTTCTCCCATTAATTATGGCTTAGAAATGTATATCGAAACGGGTTATTATATGCGTTATTTACACGACATATTGGGTAATGATGAATACAATAGAATTATGCATGTGTATTTTGATACTTACAAATTTAAACACGTGTATCCCGAAGATTTGCAACATGTTTTTGAAAAAGAAACGGGTGAAAATTACGCTTGGTTTTTTGAGCAATTAATTAATGCGGATAGAGGTCCCGATTATTCCATTGGAAGATTTCAAAAGGGTAAAACTGCAATGGCGGTTGATATAGAAAACAAGTCGGATATTCCCGCTGCTTTTTCGCTGAGTTTGATGGATGGCGACAGTATTTTGCGCACAGATTGGTTTAGGGGATTTACCGGAAGTCAGACCGTTTATGTTAATTATTCGCAAGAGTGGCATGTGACACATTTAAAAATTGATGCACAAAAAACAATCCCCGAGTTGGAAAGAGAAAATAATACAATTAAAACTTCCGGATTATTTAAAACATTGGAACCTTTTCAATTAAAACTTGCAGGTTTTGGAGTGGATAATCCTGATAGAACAACAATTAATTATCTGCCAATTTTTGGCACAAATGCAAATGATGGTTTTATGTTGGGGTTAGGAATTTGGAATATGACATTGCCAACACCACTTATAGATTTTGTATTAGCACCGATGTATTCTTTTAATGCAAAAACTTTGGTGGGCCAGGGAAGCATTGGATTAAATATTTATCCCGATAATGGTTTTTTAAGTAGATTTCGTTTATCGGAAACTGTGAGTAGTTATTCTTATATTTCCTTGACTTTTTCAACGCCAGCCGGTGAGCAAGATTTTATTTCTCAATATAAAAAATTAGAAACAAAAGCAGAGTTCGACATTGCTAAAAAAACGTTTACGAGCAAATTAAGTCAGTCGTTTGCCTTGCGTTATTTATATATAATTGAAGAAGATCAATTTATTAAAATTGAAGATGATGGCAGCATTACTTCAGTGGGCGACTTAACGAAATCGGTGGGCGAAATTTCGTATCATTTGAAGAATGCACTCACCAGAATTCCGCATAGTTTTGATTTGGTTGGTGAAGTGCATGAAAATGCAACAAAAATTTATGGTGATTTCAATATTCGGTTTTGTTATCCAAAAAAGAAATATGGTGTTGACTTGAGATTATTTGCAGGAGGAACTGTGTTGGCAAATGATGTTGATGTAACCGATAATGTGTATACCCTTACAGGAAATACCGGCTATTTCGACGATTTATACGACAATATTTATTTGGCAAGAAATACATATTCTGGCATTAAATCGCAACAAATTTCAATGACAGATGGATTTTTTAAATTTTCTAATGTTTCGGGATATTATAATAATTTAATTGCTGCGAATATCGAAATTCCGGCACCGTTTAAAATTCCTGTTGCGTTATATGCTGATGCAGGAAAGGGAAGCGTTAAGAATTCGAATGACGACAATCCTTTTATGTATGATGCCGGTGTCATGTTGCGTTTGCCGAATAATATTTTTGAGGTGTATTTTCCATTACTGTATTCTGAAAGTATTGATGCAGAAATTAATGAAAGAAGTTATGGAGAAAAGATATCTTTTATGCTGAATTTGAATACGGCAAATGTTTTTGAATTAATGCGGAAGTTGAGCTTTTAAGGGGTTAATTTATTTTTGATGTGTTTTAATGATTGCATCATGCTATCCGGTAATCTAAATTTAATTAAACCGATATAGAAATAAGATTTGAAAATGATAAGAATTGTCGTTATATTTGGTCAGAGTTATCATTTTACCCAAACAAATTAATCCCCAAATTAAAACTTCCTACCATGAAAAAATCTACATTTTACACCACTCTAATCTTTATTTTTACTTCTCTTGCTGTAAGTGCGATTGCCAATAGAGGG
>JBBRGZ010000172.1:0-6232 GCA_038223395.1 Chitinophagales bacterium | reverse complement strand
ACAACTGCAGGCTCAGTAGATGATGGAAAATCAACTTTAATCGGAAGATTATTATACGATTCAAAATCCATTTTTGTTGACCAAATGGAAGCAATAGAAAAACAATCAAAACAACGCGGCGAAGAATATGTAAACCTTGCATTATTAACCGACGGATTAAAAGCAGAACGCGAACAAGGAATTACAATTGATGTTGCATACAGATATTTTGCAACACCAAAAAGAAAATTCATCATCGCAGATACACCGGGCCACATTCAATACACAAGAAATATGGTTACAGGTGCTTCAACGGCAAACCTTGCAATCATTTTAGTGGATGCGCGCCACGGAGTTGTTGAGCAAACGTATCGTCACTCTTTCATCGCTTCGTTATTGCAAATTCCGCACATTATTATTTGTATTAATAAAATGGACCTTGTTGATTATAGCGAAGCAAAATACGATGAAGTAGTGGAGCAGTTTCGTCATTTTGCATCTAAATTAGATGTGCAAGATGTACGCTTTATTCCT
This sequence comes from Chitinophagales bacterium, assembly GCA_038223395.1. Classification (GTDB taxonomy): domain Bacteria; phylum Bacteroidota; class Bacteroidia; order Chitinophagales; family BACL12; genus UBA7236. The sequence goes on along the minus strand of JBBRGZ010000172.1, from coordinate 5,719 downwards.
ATTAGTGCATTATTTGGCGACAATGTTGTTGACCACAGTAAAAATATGCCGTGGTACGAAGGCACTACGTTATTATATAATTTAGAAACCGTACACATCGGTTCCGATCATAATTTAATTGATTGCCGTTTTCCTGTGCAACATGTTATTCGCCCAATGAGTACCGAGTATCACGATTACCGTGGTTTTGCAGGTAGAGTTGTAGGTGGTGTATTTAAACCCGGCGATTCAATTATGCATTTGCCTTCAGGTTTAACTTCAAAAATTGCTGCAATAAAAACGATAGACGGCGATTTAGAAGAAGCATTTCCACCGGAAAGTGTAACACTTATTTTAGAAGATAATATCGACATTAGCAGAGGCGATATGATAGTGCGCGAAAATAATGTGCCTAAAATCGGACAAGAAATTGATATTATGTTGTGTTGGATGGACGATAAAAAACCTTTGCAATTAAATGGTAAATACGCGATTAAACATACCACCCGCGATGCCCGTTGTGTTGTAAAAGAAATATTATATAAAGTCGACGTAAATACCTTGCACAGAATTCAAGATGTAGATTCATTATCGTTAAATGAAATCGGCAGAGTAAAATTAAGAACTACAGTGCCATTATTTTACGACGAATATCGTCGCAATAGAAATACCGGTTCCATCATTATTATCGACGAAGCAACTAATTCAACCGTTGGCGCCGGAATGATTATCGAATAATAAAATCTAATTAATAATAATTTTATAGAGACCGTTTCAAATCGAAACGGTCTCTTTTTAGCCCAACTTAATCAATAAAATAATAAAAATTAACTAACAAATTGATTTAGTTGGGCTTACCCTGAATAGCATGCAATTTGCAGCGCCTGTGTTTTCCTTAAAATTATTCTAAGTCAAATTCAATGCTTATTCAGGGTTTTTTTGGAGCATCATAATTCAGGTTCTTCAATTATTTCACCGGCTATTCGCTACAAGTCCTCATTCGCCTTGCTCACTGCGGGCTTTTCACTACTATCCGGGCTATTTTTGATGTAATGTAGTACTATTATTATTTTTTTATTCTCTTGCCGTTTCTATTTGTTTACAATAACAAACCATTGTCCCACCAGTCCCAGACGTCCCCAAAAATAAACCACTAACACCACCCAAATAATACAAAAAAAACCCGTTTACTTTCCAGCAAACGGGCCAATTAAGCGGTATCAATTCACTAATCTTTAATAAACCTGCCTTCGTAAACAGCATGCGCAGTACTCAATTTAATAATATAATTCCCTGCTGCCAAAGTATTAACCTGCATAATAATTTGTGCATTAATTAAAACACTTTCAACAAAAATTATTTGTCCGAGTGTATTAAATACACTCAACACATAATCGTTATCAATATTATCCATAATAATAGTAACAGATGTTGTTGCAGGATTTGGATATATATTGAGTTGTTCAATTTGCAAATTGTTTATTGCGTTACCAACGTTTACAAATTTGCAATTTGTGTTTTCGCCAACTGCATTTCCTGCTGTTAAACACACATTATAATTTCCAACTGTTGCATACGTATGCGATGGATTTTGTAATCCCGAAAAAGTAGCATCACCAAAATCCCACGCCCAATTATTCGGACTATTTGTTGAAAGATCTGTAAATGAAATTGTGTTTCCTATAGTTGCTACCGAACTAAAATCTACAACAGGAGCAGCAGCGCCACCTGTAATAATAACATCTTGGCATCCTTCATCAGTGCCTCCCGGACCAACTACGGATAAACAAACTGTATAGGTTCCGCTTGCAATATAATTATGTGTGGGGTTTTGTAAAGTACTCGTTGCACCATCACCAAAATCCCAAGCCCAAGTGGTTGGAGCATTTGTTGTTAAATCTGTAAACGTCACTAAGGGGTCGCCGCTGAAATTAAATAAAACTACAGGTGCCAAATAACCATCAATAATAATTGTTTCACAATGGTTATTAGAACCTACAGCATTAGTTGATGTTAAACACACATTGTAAGTTCCGTTTTCGGCATACATATGCATCGGATTTTGTAAAGTTGATGTAAGTCCGTCACCAAAATCCCACAGCCATGAAACAGGATCGCCGGAAGATAAATCAGTAAATGTTACTGTTGGATCACCCGTGTAAGTAAATGCTGCAGTGGGAGCTATATAAGATGAAATAACAATATTAGAACATGTAGTATTTGAACCAACACCATTTGTAGCGGTAAGGCAAACATTATAAGTACCGTTTTCTGCAAATGTATGCACGGGATATTGCAAAGTAGATGTAAAACCATCATCAAAATTCCAGAACCAAGATGTTGGTGCTCCAATTGATAAATCAGTAAAGGTTACCGTTGGGTCGCCTGAATAAATAAAGTAAGCGGTTGGCGCTAAGTAGCTGTCAATAATAATATCCAAACAATACGTTGACGACCCTGCCATATTTGAAGCCGTTAAGCACACATGATAAACACCGTTTTCAAGGTAGGTATGCGTGGGGTTTGCTTCAGTGCTCGTTGCGCCGTCGTCAAAATCCCAAAACCAAGTATCAGGACCACCAGTCGATAAATCAATAAAGGTTACAGTTGGGTCGCCAAAGGCAATAAAATCGGCATCGGGTTCATTTACGGCAATTATTTCCTGACAAGAAGTTGCTTCACCATAATGGTTATATCCTGTTAAACAAACAGTATAAATTCCCGCTGCGTAGGTATGCGTAGGATTGTCTAAAGTACTTGTAAACCCATCGCCAAAATTCCAAAAATATGTTTCCGCATCAAGAGAAAGATTTGTGAAAGTGGCAGTAAATCCCGGACCTAATATATAAGTAAAATTCACCGTTGGATTATAGGGTTCAAATCTGCTGGCATCCCAAGCTACATATTTAATATTATTAGTTGCAATTGCATCAGTTGCAGGGGCAGGATCTTGTGATGTACCGGGTTCATTATCTTGTTGCCAAATAACATGAAATTTTCCATCAATAATTTTAGGATTTGCACTTGGATATGCATTTTCCTTCCCCAAAAAAGCGCTATACGTTAAATTAATTGGTGGCGACCAAGTGGTGCCATTATCATCAGAATAGGTGCCAAATAAATCGTCATAATTTTGACCACTTCCTGAAATTTCGCCTTCAACGGGCATCATATACGAGAGATAAATGCGATCCGTACTTTCATCATAAGAAGCGGTGGGCATAAACGTAAAACTCTCCCAATTATATGCGTCGAGGTCGGAGGTGATTCCACTAAATTTATTGCCGTCGCCATCCCAATCAATAATAAATTCTTCATGTAAGGTGCCTTCGGCATCGCCTGTTTTCCAATGGTAAATACCACCCTTTGTAAAATCGTAATAGAAGCCTGTAACTCCGGCAATATCTCTAATTTGCATTCTTCCGGCAAATACATGCACGGTGCCATCGTCGGTAATTATCATTTCGTGTCGTCCATCTGTAGTATTTACCCAATCATAATCACCATCGCCATCAAAATCGGTAGTTTCTCCGGGACCAGCAGAATAATTATCAATTGGAAAATTTACAATTACGGTAGGGCTTGCATCCCAAGTTGTGCCTTTATTTCCGGAGTGCATTAAAATCAAATCTGAAATTAAACTTCCATATAAAACATACACATCATTGCCCTTAACAACAACCTGATAACAATCGGGTAACACAAGAGTGCAGCCCCATGCTTCGGTAGTATTTGGCATTGCCTGTTCTAAAATCGCCCACGTTTCGCCACCATCGTCCGACCTTGAAAAAAGCAAATCTTCTTGATTCGGTTTCATCGTTACAACATAAATATCGTCGGTTCCTGCCGGGCAATACGCCATCGGATACCAACCATCAATTACATCGGAGCCACCCGTTTCTGTCCAAGTTGTTCCGCCAATTGCAGCGTTTTTGTATAATACTACTCTTGAAACATTATCGGAAACCACCACTTCGTGACTTAAAACGGTTAATAATTCTGTAGAATAAGTTTTTTCACCCTCCAGCCGTGAGCCCGGGAATGCGCCCCAACTTGCACCATTGTATTTATTAAAATAGGTGCCGAGATTTGCAAAGGTTGGCGTTAAAGTATTTGAACCCATCCAGCTCGCCGAAATTTTCCCATCGGGGTAGGCAATTAAATGATTATTACTTGAGCCATAGGTTTGGTAATCGTAAGTTGTAGTTCCTATAGTTATCGGAATTTGGGCTTGTGCTTTGTAAACTAATGCTACAAGGAGGAGACTTGTTAAAAGTTTTTTCATATCAACAGTAATTTGGTATTCAATATAATATTAGCAAATTCTTTTTTGAGCTAATAACCATTTCTTTTCTCAAGCTGTTTTACCTTGTCACATTATTATTTATAATATTTAATGCCCAATTATTAATCATTTCGTAATTATTCAGCATAAAAATTGTATTATAGTTATAATTTTTACGTATATCTCCGCTAATATTACCTTTTTAGCAGGTAATCCTAGGCCATAATTTCACTTTGGTGTGAATGCAAGGCCATCGATACCTTGTGATGTTTTTGCGACCGAAAGTTGCCAAAATGCTAATTATATCGACCTAAAATGCACTAAACAGGTGATCAGGGATTAAACAGCGGTGTTATTGAAACTAAATTTATATCGGAATTGATGTCACTTTGATAGAAAATTTGAAAAGCAGTAGGAAATACAAAACATACAATTGTATTGTGTAAAAAGGGGATTTAAAATAGGGATAAAAAACAAAAGCAACCCGTTAAGGATTGCTTTTGTTTCTAAAGTGAAATGACGTTTAATTTTTTACAAATTGTCCCATATAAATATTATCACCATCAACAATTTTAATAATATAAGTACCGGCGCTAAAAAGTTTTGTTTGTAATAATACATTGTTATTTCCGATAGCAGAAATAAGTCCGGCAGTTGGTATTATTTGACCTATTGCATTATAGATTGTAAAACCATTTAAATCTTGTAAAGTTTCAGGAATTACAATAGTTGCATAATCATCAACAGGGTTTGGATAAATATTAAGTTGTGCAGTTAATATCTGATTTATGCCTACTTGTACAACATTAATTATTGTGCATTTATCGTTGCTGCCATAATCATTTATTGCGGTAAGACACACATTATATTCACCTAATACGGCGAAGCTGTGCGATGGATTTTGTAATCCTGAAATTGCGCCATCACCAAATTGCCATAACCAATCGCTTGGGTCGTTAGTTGAAATATCTGTAAAGAATAATGTAAGTCCTGTTTGTGTATACGTATAATCAGTAACAGGTGCAGAACCCAAAGTATTTATGGTAACATTAGAACAATACGTTGAAGAACCACCTGCTGCAGTTGCAGTTAAGCATACATGGTAAACGCCATTTGCAGAAAAGAAATGAATAGGATTTTGAACAGTACTTGTTGTTCCATCATCAAAGTCCCAAGTCCATGCAAAAGGTGCATTTGTTGTCAAATCGGCAAAGGTTACATTTGGATCTCCACTAAAAATAAAGTTTGCAACCGGCGATAAGAAACTGCTTATCACAACATTTTTACAAATCATATTTGAGCCCGCAATATTAGTTGCTGTTAAACAAACATTATAGGTTCCGTCGGCAATATAATTATGCGTAGGATTTTGTAAAGTAGATGTTGCTCCATCATCAAAATTCCAACTCCATGACGTTGGAATATTAGAACTTAAATCTGTAAAAGCAACTGATG
>JBBRGZ010000171.1:0-6258 GCA_038223395.1 Chitinophagales bacterium | reverse complement strand
TGCAAGGTTTACATATTCTTCGCCGCGTTGTTTTGATTGTTTTTCTATTGCTTCCATTTGGTCAACAAAAATGGATTTTGAATCGTATAATAATCTTCCGATTAAAGTTGATTTTCCATCATCTACTGAGCCTGCAGTTGTGAAGCGCAATAATTCCATGTTAAGATATCCATGGTTATCGAATGTTCCGTCCTCGTGAACTAAATGTTCCATATAAAAAAGTTAATTATGCTAATTAATATTAAATAATAATTGAAAAATACAGGCATTAATTAAAAGTATCCTTGTTTTTTTCTGTCTTCCATTGATGTTTCGCTGCGCTTATCATCGGAGCGATTTCCTCTTTCTGTAACGCGTGTTGTTGCTACTTCGTAAATAATTTTTTCTACCGTGTCTGCATCGCTTTCAATTGCACCTGTAATAGGAAGGTCGCCACAAGTTCTAAAACGAATTTGTTTTGTAATAACAGTTTCACCTGCGCGTAATTTTACCCAATCAGCATGCGTTGAAATAAATGTGCCATCACGTTCAATTACTTCGCGTTGATGTGCAAAATATAAAGAAGGTAAAGGAATATTTTCCTGAAAAATATATTGCCAAACGTCCATTTCTGTCCAGTTCGAAATAGGAAAAATTCTGAAGTGTTCGCCTAAATGTTTTCTTCCGTTAAAAATATTCCACAATTCGGGGCGTTGATTTTTTGGATCCCACTGACCGAATTCATCACGATGCGAAAAGAATCTTTCTTTTGCGCGTGCTTTTTCTTCATCACGACGTGCACCACCCATTGCAGCATCAAATTTATTTTCTGCAACAGTTTCTAAAAGTGTTGTTGTTTGCAATGCATTTCTACTTGCATTCATACCTTGTTCTTCAACTGCAGTGCCTTTTTCAATTGAGTCTTCTACAGAACCAATAATTAAACGTGCGCCTACTTCTTTTACCAACCAATCGCGAAAAGCAATTGTTTCGGGAAAATTATGACCTGTATCAATATGTACTAATGGAAATGGAATTTTAGCAGGCCAAAATGCTTTTCTTGCTAAATAAACCATAACGATTGAATCTTTTCCACCGCTAAAAAGTAAGGCAGGATTTTCAAACTGTGCCGCAACTTCGCGCATTACATAAATGCTTTCTGCTTCAAGTTCTTTTAAGTGCGTTAAACTGTAACTCATTATACTGTTTTATTAATTTAATTTTTCAAAAAAAGTATTCGGATTATTATCCGCTTACATTATTATTTTTTATTATTGGCAATATATAATCAAGCAACACATGTACACTTTCTTCAATTTCCATTTGATCGGTTCTAATTTCTAATGCCGGATTTTCTGGTGCTTCAAAGGGAGAAGTAATTCCTGTAAAATCGGGAATCAAACCTGCTCTTGCTTTTTTATACAGTCCTTTTACATCTCGTGCCTCACAAACTTCAAGTGGTGCATTAATATATATCTCAATAAAATTTTCTTCCCCAATAATTTCCTTTGCCAATTTTCTAATTTCGTTAGTTGGGCTTACAAAACTATTAATGGTAATAATGCCGCAATTTAAAAACAGCTTGCTTACTTCTGCAATGCGGCGAATATTTTCAATTCTATCAGTATCGGAAAAGCTCAGGTTATTATTAATGCCACTGCGAATATTGTCGCCGTCTAATAACATGGTAATATTTCCGTTAGCGTGTAAAACCTTTTCTACGTGCTGGGCAATGGTACTTTTACCCGAACCCGAAAGGCCGGTTAGCCAGATTACTTTGGCTTTTTGATGTAAAAGTTCCTCCTTATCTTCTCGCTGTAAAAGCCTGTCGAATATGGGGTGAATGTTAGCCTGCACTGATTTCATTTGCCTATTAAGTTTCCAAATTTTGCCGCAAAGTTACAAAATGACATTCGTTTTATCCCAAATTAATCAATAGACAATAAAAAATCAACTTATCTATTGATTTAGTTGGGGTTACTCTGAATAGCAAACAGCTGGAAATAGGATGTTATTGGGTTGAAAAAGCTGATTTTCTTGCGCACTTTATTTGTTACTATTTCTATTGCTTATTCATGGGTTATTGATGAATGACAGAAAGAAAGGGTTGTATTTGTAAAATTTTTATATGAAACTAGATTTTTACTGACTTCCACTTGCCCCTTCTAAACAGAATAACAAAGGCAATAGCCATGGCGGATTCTGCTATTGGAACTGCCATATAAATGCCCGTGGAGTTGAGATTGAGCGTAATTGCGAGCATATAAGCCAGCGGAATTTGCAGAAACCAAAATCCAAAAAGATTGATAACAGTGGGCACTCTGGTGTTTCCTGCACCATTAAAGGCGTTGGAAAGCACCATTTCTGTTCCGTAAAACACATAACCCAAGGTAATTATGCGTAAACAGGCAACCCCTTCCTTTAAAACAAGCGCATCTGAAGTGAAAATACGAACGAAATTTTCCGGAAAAATCAGAAAAACGACCGTTGCAATTGCCATAAAAATGAAGTTAAAAAGTCCCGTTCGCAACACTGCTTTTTCGGCTCTTTCGGGCAAGTTGGCACCCAGATTTTGACCCACAAGCGTAGCTGCGGCATTGCTAATTCCCCACGCCGGCAGCATTGTAAAAATGAGAATGCGAATGGAAATTGTGTATCCGGCAATCACCTGGTCGCCGAAATTGCTCATGATGCTCATTAAAAATATCCAACTTGAGGATGCAATAAAAAATTGACCAGTAGCGCCCGAAGAAACTTTTGCGAGTTTAGCAACGATGTCGGCTTTGAAGCTGAAAATTTTTCCTTTGAGGTGAATGAGCGATTTGCCATTGAAAAGGTGATAAAGTTGATAAGAAACACCTATTCCTCTGCCAATATTTGTGGCAACAGCTGCTCCAAATAAGCCCAACTCAGGAAAGGGACCAATGCCAAAAATGAACATCGGATCCAAAATGATATTGATACCGTTTGCCAGAATTAAACTGCGCATTGCGATACCTGCATCTCCGGCGCCACGAAAAATACCGTTGATTAAAAACAATAACATGATTGTAAAATTGCCCGAAAGCATCATGCGCATATAGGGAATTCCTGCTTGTATCAACTCGTCGCTTGAACCCATGGCCCGCAGAATATCGCCCGAAAAGAATAAACCAATAAGGGTAATTATAAGCGATATTCCAACTCCAAAATAAATTGCCTGAACAGCAGTAACCTTCGCTTCTGAAATGTTTTTTTCGCCAACACGACGCGCAATTAAAGCGGTTGCGCCCATGCTCAATCCGAAACCAATGGAATAAATAATGGTGAGAGTACTTTCAGTTAAACCCACAACTGCAACTGCCTGTGTATTTATTCTTCCAACAAAATAAATGTCCACAACGGCAAATAAACTTTCCATCGACATTTCGAAAATCATGGGAATAGCGAGCAGAAATATTACTCTATCGAGACTACCAATAGTGGTATCGATATTGTCGCCCTTAAGGGCTTGTATAAATAATTTGAATATGGATTTTTTTTGGACTGACATGTGATTTGAATAACTAAATGAAAATTGTTTTGAAATATTTCTTCACTGCCACCCATGGAGAAAGAATTTTGAAGGGAAACCGGAAGGCGCAAGCCTTTTTATACAATTTTCATATTACAAAAGAATGAGATACAAAAATAAAAATGTTATTGGAGATTTTTATTAAATGGGTTTTAATTTTTTGGGGGAGCTAATGCAGGTTCTTTTCTTAAAAGGTAGTTTTATTAATAATTTGAGTTAGAATAAACAAATAGATAGGCCCTAGAAGTGTCCTTTCTTTGATTAAAACAGAAGGAGGTTGGTTTGCAATTACTTTGCAAATTCTCATCGGGGTGGTGTAGTATTTTAATTCTTTTAGGGGACGGTGGGGACGTGGGGGACATGGGAAGTGTTTAAATTAAAATATTATTAATAGTTTGTTTATTGCAGGTGCTTCAGGTTTTTAATTTCGATATTAGGTTTTACGGTTATGATTAAATTTAGGATGAAATTGAATTAATTCTTTTCCTCACTCAATTCCTTCAAAAACTTAATTAAATTTTTCTTTTCCTTTATTGTAACAAAAGGCATCAACAACCTACCAATTATAGTTATATATCGGCTAATCTGTTTTTCGGGGGTTAAATGATTATAAGATACAGTTGCTTCTGAAATCCAAAAGCGTGCAATGAGTGCGATGGTATGTACCAAATATTCAACTTCCTTTTCGCTATCAATTTTTAGGTAACCTGATTTTTCTAATGTTTTAATATTTGAGCGGAGTGTATCATATCTATTGCGCTCAGTTTTTTTGTAACGCAGCGCCATTTTTTTGTTTTGTTTCATTAAATGCACAAAACTCAAAAGCAGACAACGATATTGAATCTGATTGCGAAAAACGGTTTGATATGTATTAAGGAATGTTTCTAAAGTTAAATGCGTATGTTCAATTATAGTTTGCGAATTGAGTTTCCTTAAATCCAGCGATAGACGATTCACTAAATCATCTTTTGTGGGGAAATAATACGTGATATTGCTGACGCGCATCTCTAATATACCCGCCAATTCACGCATTCCGACGTATTCTATGCCCTGTTCGTTAAACATTTCTAGGGCTTTGCTAACAATTTTTTCCTCTGTATTCACTTTTAATTTGGACATTGTCCAAAAGTACGTATTTTTGTCGAAATAATTGCCATATGAAATATACATTTCCACACATTATTGACAATAATCACGGAGAAAAGATTATTTTTCAATCCCTTGAAGGTGATAAAGTAACATTGGAAGGTTATTGCCAACCCGGTTGCGGGCCAACAATGCATACCCATTTTAAGCAAGATGAAGAACTTACAGTGTTAGAAGGCAACATGGCATATCAGGTTTTGGGAGAAGAACCACAAATTCTGAAAGTCGGACAAAGTATACTTTTTAAAAGAGGCAGTCCTCACAAATTTTGGGCGGAGGGAAATGAAATTTTGCATATAAAAGGGAACATCCAACCTGCAAATACCATCCTCTTTTATCTATCGGCAATTTACGCAGCACAGAAAAAATCGGCGACCTCTAGGCCTGAAACATTTGATGGAGCATATTTAATTACGAAGTATGCGAAGGAATATGATGTGCCGGAAATACCGGGTTTTGTTAAAAAGGTAATTTTTCCGGTGACAGTATTAATTGGCAATATTTTGGGTAAATACAAACATTTTAAGGGTGCACCCGAACCGATATCATAATTGAAAAAAGCTTAATAATTAGTTTATTAACTCAACCTAAAATTTAATTCACATGCAAAACGCAAGACAAATTTCACTTTTTATTGCCATTACTTTATGGGCAATTATTACGGGCGCTGTGTTATACACGCACATTGCTTTTTTTCCTCCATATCTCTCTCATTTACCCGAATCCAACAGTTTAATTACGGGTGATTATGGAATTAAAGATGGCAGTTTTTGGATGCTTATTCATCCTATAACACTACTTGCAACAATAATTACATTAGTATTAAATTGGAAACTTAAATCGCGTCGCAAATCAATATTAATTGCACTCGGTATTTACGTATTGGCACTTATAGTAACTGCTATCTATTTTGTTCCGGCCTTAATGGAATTTGCAAAAGCTACTCCAGGTTCAGATTCGGCAGATCAACTCTATCAGCAAGGTCAAACATGGCAGCACTTGAGTTGGATACGCGGTGGAATTATGTATATTGGGTTTTTGATGTTGCTCGTTGCATTAACGAGGAATTCGAATAAGGAAAAAGTATAGCAAGAGAAGCTTCTGGAATAATTTTAAAATTTGGTAAGAGAATTAATGTAATAAAATTATATTAATAATAATGCTAAATTATTCTTCCTCAAGATTAATTGTCAAAATTTATTTTCCTCAAACCAGCTAAATTCTTTATTAATAATATTTTGTTTTTCAATTTTAAGGTATTCCAAAAAGAAAGAAGCGACTCTTGAAAAACCTTTATCTTTTAACCAAATTAAATTCCATACTGATTTTATTGGGAAACCTTTTACGGGAATTATTTGAAGCTCGCCAACATTTAATTCGTTTTTAATCCCAATGAGGGGCATGATAGAATAACCCATGCCTGCTATTACAGCTTGTTTTACCGCTTCGTTTGAAGTGAGTTCCATTTTTTTGTGCACGGGCAATTTATTTTTAAGGATAAACTTTTCCATCACATGCCTTGTCCCTGAGCCCTGTTCGCGATAAATTAACGGTAAAGTTTCAAATATTTTTTTATCATA
>JBBRGZ010000170.1:0-6300 GCA_038223395.1 Chitinophagales bacterium | reverse complement strand
CATTGTGTTGAAAATACTATTTATTATCCTTTACAAACAACAATGGCTTTATTTTATTTAATATGTACATCATGTTCGATTGTATCGGGGCTGAAATTGGCAATAGATTATCCTTTTGGAAACACTTCTTGAATAATATTGCGCATTGCTTCTACATTACCCATTGTGTAATAATGTATGCATGGAACACCTGAACTTACAAGTTCAGCCGACTGTTCGATACACCATTTTACACCTGCATTTTTTACTTGCTCGGGAGTTTTACAATCATCAATAATGTCATTCAATTTTTCCGGAATATCAACATGAAACGTGCGTGGAATTGTATTAATTTGTGATGCAGCAGTAATTGGTTTTATGCCCGGAATGATGGGAACTAAAATCCCCTCTGCCCTACATTTATCAACAAATTCAAAATATTTTTTATTGTCGTAAAACATTTGTGTTACGATATAATCTGCACCGGAATCTACTTTGTGTTTTAAATATTTTAGATCGCTTTTTAAATTGGGGCTTTCAAAATGTTTTTCGGGATATCCCGCTACGCCTATATTAAAATCGGTTTTATATCCTTGAATTGAATCTTCTTCCAAATAAATACCCTTGTTCATATCCACAACCTGCGAAACTAGTTCATCGGCAAATTTATGCCCACCGGATTCTGGAATAAAATCACGTTCGTTTTTTGAAGCATCACCGCGCAACAACAATACATTATCTATGCTCAAATAACTTAAATCTATTAATGCATCTTCTGTTTCTTCCTTTGTAAATCCCCCGCAAATAATATGAGCAACTGCATCAACTTTATATTTAAATTGTATTGCAGCACATATGCCCACCGTTCCCGGTCTTTTTCGAATAAATACTTTGTCAAAACGCTCATCACCACGTTTTTTGTAAATGTATTCGCTGCGATGATATGTTACATTAATAAATGCCGGATTAAATTCAATTAACTGATCTAGCACTTCATAAATATTATGTATACTTTTTCCCTTTAAAGGAGGTAAAATCTCAAAAGATAGTAATGTTTTATTTGCACTTTTTAAATGTTCAGTAACTTTCATGTCTTATATTGCTATTCGGGGTAATCTTATTCAAAGAGATGCAAATATACAGTTCAATCAAGTACCTCTTTATGCTATCTGCATAAATATCCAGTGCCAATTGAATTTTTCTTGTAATCTATTAAAGTCAATTTCAAATAGCATGCTTACCTTTGTTAGATGAAAGTCTTATTATTGGGTTCAGGAGGAAGAGAACATGCACTAGCATGGAAGATTAAACAATCACCAAAATGTGATGCGCTTTTTATTGCTCCCGGCAATCCCGGCACTGCAAGTATGGGAACAAATATCCCTATTAACCCGAATGATTTCGAAGCTCTAGCAAATTTTTGTCTAGATCAAAAAATTGATATGATAGTAGTTGGACCCGAAGACCCATTGGTAAATGGCGTGGTCGATTTTTTTAAGACCCATCCTTTATTACAGGATTTACCTGTTATTGGTCCGGATAAAAATGCTGCACAATTGGAAGGTTCCAAAGTATTTTCAAAAGCCTTTATGCTGCGCAATAATGTGCAAACTCCATCATATCAACAATTCTCTTCTAATCAAATGGAAGATGCAAAATCCTATCTAAAAGAAAAAACATTTCCTCTCGTTTTAAAAGCCGATGGATTAGCTGCAGGTAAAGGTGTAATAATTTGCAATGGGCTGGCAGATGCAATTGCCGAATTAGAATTAATGCTTAATGGAAAATTTGGTGCTGCAGGAAACAGGGTTGTAATTGAAGACTTTTTGCATGGCAAAGAATTAACAGTAATTATTTTAACCGACGGAAATAAATATTTGATTCTTCCTACATCAAAGGATTATAAAAAAGTTGGCGATGGAGATACAGGTTTAAATACCGGAGGTATGGGTGCTATATCTCCTCCTCCTTTTGTGACAGATGTTTTTATGCAAAAGGTAGTTGACAAAATAATTGAACCAACACTTATGGGATTAAAAAAGGATGAAATTCAATACAAAGGATTTTTATATTTCGGTTTATTTAATTGTAACGACGAGCCTTATTTAATTGAATACAATGCGCGTCTAGGCGACCCTGAAACTCAGGTTATACTGCCAAGAATACAGAATGATATTCTTGATTTATTTATTGCAGTGCGTGAAGAAAATCTTGGAAAACATATTCTACAAATTGATTCGCGGGCTTGCGCAACTGTTATTCTTGCAAGCGATGGGTACCCTGAACAATTTGAAAAAGGTAAACCTATTTCCGGTTTAGAAAATATTGAAGGAGCCATCGTTTTTCAGGCCGGCACTTTGCTAGATGAAAATAATATTCTAGTAACCAATGGAGGAAGAGTAATGGCTGTTTCTGCTTATGGAACTGATATTTTTGAAGCACTTCGCTCCTGTTATATTAATGCCGGACGCATTTATTACCAAACAAGATATTTCAGACGCGACATTGGCTGGGATGCTTAATTTGTAATTAATTGATACTTCATATTCTGAAAAGGATAAGAATGTGTATACATACTAATTACAGCAACTATGGCGTTTTTCGCCCATGCTAAATCAATTTCGCCAATATTTTACACTTGGAAATGGCAAATATATGTCAGCCTTTTCATGCAACATTTCATTTTTTTGTGCCGTTTCTTTGTTTAACGAAAAACAAATTTTTAATTAAAAACAAACGGTACTATGAAAAAAATGAACAGCATTTTGGCAATAGCACTCCTCGGATTAGTGTTTACTGCCTGTAAAAAACAAGACAAAATTTCTGATCTTACAATTACCGAAACCGAAAATTTGGCTATAGGTAGTTGGAAGGTTTCCTATTATTATGATAATAGCAATGGTGTGAGCAATGATTTTGACGGCTATACTTTCGATATAAGTTCCGACGGCACATTTATTGCAAATATGGGTGGAGTATCCTTTAACGGTTTATGGTTAGTAAAAAATAGTGACGACGACCCACAATATAATAACGAGATAGAATTTACAGTTTCCGGCGACACTCAAATGGATAAATTAAATTGCAAATGGCTAGTTGTTGAAATTACTGAAACAAGCATGAACCTTAAGGATGACACACCTTCTGAAGAAATACAGTTTCAAAAAAATTAAATATTATAAAAAATAAATTTAAAAAAACGCATAAAGCTATAGTTTTCAACGAATTAGATAAAATGACAAGGTTATCAACAGGTAAATTATTATAAATTATTTCATATTGTATCATAAATAGGAAAAAGTTTCCGTTCTGCTTTCTAAATACACAAAATTTGTGACACACACTCCCTCGTAAGAAGATGCAACGCAAGAGTAAAAAAAACAGTTTAACTAATCAAACAAGCTAAAAACATTAATTATGAGGAATTTAAGAATGATTATTGCGACTATAGTAGTTGCACTCTCCTTCACTGCATGTTCTAAGAACGAAATCAGCACTTTATCAATTGCAGACGCACAAGGTGTTATACCCGGTACATATAAGGTAAATTATTATGGTGACACCTTTGGTGATGGTGGTCCTTTAAGCGGCTACACTTTTGAATTTAACAGCAATGGAACCCTCACAGTAAGCAACGTAGCTGAAACATTTTCAGGCACTTGGGTTATTCAGAGTATTGCAAATGAAACTTACGACAAGCAGGTATCCATTGCAATTGAAGGAAGTCCCGAAGTTGACGCGTTGAATTATGAATGGATGGTTGTAGAGGTAACAGATGTGACATTGCAGCTTGCAGATGAAGCAGCTGTAGGAGAAATCCACTTTGTAAAAATTTAAAAAAATCTACTAATAAGCAGAAATGGCCGGCTACTTTCGTGGTCGGTCATTTTTTTAGTGTTTTTATTCAAACAAACGTTTGGTAAATAAATTTTGACTCTTTACCTTTGCTCTATGCCGATTAAAAAAGTCGAAAAATTTACAATCATAAAAGAAGCCCTTATTCTTTTCCGAACTCAGGGTTATCACAAAACAACAATGGCAAATATTGGTGATGCATGTGGACTTTTAAAAGGCAGCATTTACTACTATTTTACATCTAAGGAAGAACTCATGAAAGTGGTTCTTGAAGTTTTGCGTGATCATTATCGGGATAAAGTATTTCTTCATGCATTTGATACAACTCTAACAGCTTCTTTAAAATTAAAATTGCTTGGCGAAAAAAGTATTGCCGTTTTTACAAATGGAGAAGGCGCTTGTTTGATGGCAAATATTGCTATGGAAACAAACAATGTTGTTCCGGAATTTAGAAAACCGATTAAAGATTTTTTCGACGACTGGATTAAGGCACTTACAGAAATTTATCAGGAAAGATATAGCAACGAAGCTGCCCTCATTTTTGCAAAAGAAACCATTTGCGCAATTGAAGGTGCTGCTATGATGATGCGTATTTATAACGACGAATCGTATTTAATAAAAGCGCACGAAATGATTTTAGAAAAATTTGAAAAAGCAAGTAAACAAGCACTCATTAGTTAAATAAAAACACAGTTATAAAATAATGAACAGAATTATTAAACAAGTAGCAGTTCTCGGAAGCGGTGTAATGGGAAGTCGCATTGCATGTCATTTTGCAAATATTGGTGTTAAAACGTTATTGTTGGATATTGTAAATCCCCAAGCTGATGCAGCAACTACCGATAAAAAAGTACGCAATAAAATTGTAAACGACAGTCTGCAAATGGCAGTAAAACAAAACCCCTCTCCTGTTTATTCAAAAAATGTGCTATCGTATATCACCACAGGAAATTTTGATGACGATTTGCAAAAAATAAAAGATTGCGATTGGATTATTGAGGTGGTTATTGAAAACCTAGATATCAAAAAACAATTATTCGAAAAGGTAGAAAAATATCGCTCGCTCGGAACACTTATCACTTCTAATACATCCGGAATACCAATTCATTTAATGACAGAATCACGAAGCGAAGATTTTGTTAAACACTTTTGTGGAACACATTTTTTTAATCCTCCACGCTATCTTAAATTACTTGAAATAATTCCTACTCCTAAAACAGATCCTACAGTTACAGAATTTTTAATGGATTATGGCGATAGATATTTAGGTAAAACCACTGTATTATGTAATGACACTCCCGCTTTTATTGCAAACAGAATTGGTGTTTTTAGTATTGTAACTGTATTAAAAATTATGGATTTATTACAGCTCTCCATTGAAGAAGTAGATGCTTTAACCGGACCAATATCAGGTCGCCCAAAGTCTGCTACGTTTCGCACAGCGGATGTAGTTGGTATAGACACATTAATAAAAGTTGCCAAAAATATTTATACAGATGCACCACATGACGAAAGCAGAGATATGTTTCAAGTGCCGGAATATATTAATACTTTAATTTCAAATAATTGGCTTGGCGACAAAACAGGTCAGGGATTTTTTAAGAAAACAAAAGGTGCTGATGGAAAAAGTGAAATTCAAGTGCTTAATTTAAAAACATTTGAATATACAGCAACATCAAAGCCAAAATTTGCAACAGTAGATGCAGCAAAACCAATTGATGATTTAAAAGAACGCATTAAAATATTACATGCAGGAAAAGACAAGGCCGGCGAATTTTATAGAGCTGTCACTCATAAAATAAATGCTTATATCAGTAACCGCATTCCTGAAACAGCCAGCGAATTATTTAAAATTGATGATGCCATGCGCGCAGGATTTGGATGGGAATTGGGTCCTTTTGAAATTTGGGATATTCTAGGTGTGCAGCAAACAATTACTGCAATGGAAAACGCAAGCTTAAAACCCGCGCAATGGGTTTACGATATGCTTGCAAAAGGAAATACCGCTTTTTACAAAATAGAAAATGGCAAACGTAAATATTATGATATAACTACAGGAAATTACATTGCAGTTCCCGGAACAGATGGATTTATTATTCTTGAAAATTATCGCAGTAATAAACCCGTTTGGAAAAATACCGGCGCAACTTTACATGATATTGGAGATGGCATTGTAAATCTTGAATTTCATACGAAAATGAATGTGATAGGAAGTGAAATTTTAGAAGGCATTAATAAATCTATTGAAATTGCTGAAAATAATTATCGCGGACTCGTGATAGGAAATGATGCTGCAAATTTTTCTGCAGGGGCTAATTTAGCAATGATGCTAATGCTTGCCATTGATCAGGAATACGACGAATTAAATATGGCAATTTCTTATTTTCAAAATACGATAATGCGCGTAAGATACTCGGGAATTCCGGTTGCAGTTGCACCACATGGACTTACTCTTGGTGGAGGATG
>JBBRGZ010000169.1:0-6329 GCA_038223395.1 Chitinophagales bacterium | reverse complement strand
CGTGTTAGGATTTCCGGCACTCGTAAAAACTATCTTTACGCCTTCCTCAATTATTACCTGAATATGTTTATCAATATCAGGATATAATAAAGGCACATTAACACCAAATGGAAATTGTGTTGCTGCCTTGCATTTTTGAATATGTTCTCTTAAAACTTCTGGATACATACTTCCACTTCCTATTATTCCGAGCGCACCTGCATTACTAACAGCACTCGCCAAACGCCATCCACTACACCATATCATGCCAGCTTGAATAATGGGATATTTAATGTTGAATAATTTGGTAATTGCTGTCTCCATATTGTTATAAAAACATGATTTTAATTTTTATTGCCTTCAATCAAAACTCTGACTCAAATCAATTTCAGTATTATCGCCGATATTTAAACTCTGGCTTAATCCTTTAATAAAAGTATCGCTTCCAATTACGGAATCATGTAAAACTACATCATCAATTGTTGCTTCATTTCCAATTATTGAATTACGAACTATTGAATAATTAACCATTGTATTTTCTCCCAAAGTTACGTTGGGTCCGATGATAGAATTTTTAATAATACAATTTTCCGGAATGCTGACCGGCTCAATGATAATGGTATTTTGATAAGGGTTTTCTCTTTTATTTGGCGAATTTAATTTCTTTAATAATATTGCATTTGTTTCAAGCAAAATATCTTTTTTTCCGCAGTCGTACCAATTCTGAATTTTAAATCCTTTAAATTCAATTCCTTGTTGAATCATCAACATAATTGCATCAGTTAAATGATATTCGCCTTGTGTTTTAAATGCGTGTTTAATAATTTGTTCAAGCGCTGCAAATAATTTTTCGCTTTCAATAATTTTATATAAACCAACTAATGCTAAATTCGATTTCGGAATAGCCGGTTTTTCAATTACGCGCAAAATATTATACTCTTCATCTACTTCGGCAACACCAAATTCGCGTGGATCATCTACTTTTTTTAAACCTAAAGCAGAGGTAGGCATTTGTAAAACGGATTCTATATCAGCCTCAAAAATGGTATCCCCTAAAACAATAAATATTTCTTCGTTTGGAGCAATAATTTCTTTTGTAAGATAGATGGCATGACCTAAACCTTCGCGTTTGTTTTGTATTACAAAATGTGTAGTTAAGTGAGGGTAATTTTCTTTAACAAAGGCTTCAATTTTTTCGCCCAAATAACCTATTACAAATATAAATTCGGTAAATCCTGCCTTTACCATGCGGTCTATAATAAATCCAAGTATCGGTTTTCCTGCAACCGGAATCAATGGTTTAGGTTGCGAATAGGTATGGGGTCTAAGTCGGGTGCCTACCCCGGCTACGGGTATAATTGCTTTCATTTTTTTAATTGAGCAGCTAAGTTAGGCCTTACTTTTTAATAGTAAAACCAAATATTGTGACACATTTTAATACTGTGTAACCAAATTATGACATTTTTTTTAAATTTGTACTACACAAAACAGGCTGATAATCAAAAATTATCGTAAATTTATCAGTTCAAAACTAAGCTCAGAAAGCACTTAAACCAATTAATTGCAACATGAAAAAAAATTTACTCCTCGGCGTTTCAGCCTTTGTTTTCAGCATTTTTACCACTTCAGCTCAAGTCGTTATTAACGAGTATTCAGCAGCAAATTACTCCGATATTGCCGACAATTACGGTGAATATGAAGACTGGATAGAACTTTATAATGCAGGTGTTTCATCTGTAGATTTATCTGGATACCATTTGAGCGACCGTGAATCGAGTCCAACTAAATATGCAATTCCCGCTGGAGTTTCGATTCCCGCAGGTGGATTTTTGCGTTTTTGGTGTTCTAACAGAAATACTTTTGCAGGAACAAATTATCACACAAACTTTAAATTAACACAAACCACTGGAGCTGAGGACGTAGTTTTTGCTGATGCTGCGGGAACAATTCTCGATATTCAACCACTTAATAATCCGAACCAAACGAACCACAGTTGGGGGCGTTCGCCAAATGGAGCAGCAACTTGGAAGATTTTTACTGATCCAACTCCCAATGCCTCAAATACAACACCTACAAAATTTGCATACGCACACAAGCCGAATATGGATCCAAACTCCGGAAATTATGCAGGTTCGGTCTTAATTACAATTACTGTTGAAGAGCCCAATATGACCATTCGTTATACAACAGATGGTAGTTTTCCAACTGCAGCAGCAGCTATTTATACTGCCCCAATAAATGTTACTTCAACAAAGGTTTTGAGAACTGTTGCCTATCCAATTTCTACAGATACACTGGCAAGTTTTTGCTCAACAAATACCTACTTTATTGATGAAACCTCCGAAATGCCTGTTATTTCACTCGCCGGAGAAGAAATTGACGATTTACTAAATGCAACAGGCTGGGGAATTGTTCCAGTTGGTTCATTTGAGTTATTTGATAAAGATTTTAACCTGATAGATGAAGCCATTGGCACTTTTAACAAACACGGAAACGATTCATGGGCTTACGATCAACGCGGTTACGACTTTATTATACGCGATCAATTTGGTTATGACAATGATATTGATCAAGATTTTTTTAGCGACGTAACAGATAGAACAGGTTACCAGCGCTTAATTTCAAAAGCTGGTGCAAACGATAATTATCCATCTTCAGATGGCGGTGCCCATGTGCGCGATGCATTTGTTCATCATATTTCTCAATTAGATAACTTAGAATTGGACGAACGTTCTACATTTTTTAATATCATGTTTCTAAATGGCGCTTATTGGGGAGTTTACGATACACGCGAGAAGGTAGACGATGCCGATTATACTGATTATTATTACGGACAAGGTGAATACGATATGGACTTTATTAAATGCTGGGGAGGTACTTGGGCCGAATATGGCACTTTAGCACCATGGAATCCATTTGTAACATATGTTACAACAAACGACATGACTATACCTGCAAATTATGCTTACGTAAAAGATAATTTAAATACCCTCAGCTTAATTGATTATATTTTAATAAATACATTTGCTGTTACGAGCGATTGGTTAAATTGGAACACAGCTTGGTGGAGAGGTTACAATCCCGCAGGCGATGCAAAAACTTGGAGATATATTTTGTGGGATGAAGATGCCACCTTCGGACATTATATTAATTATACCGGAATTCCCGACGATTCGCCAACTGCAGACCCTTGCGATCCACTTGGTTTAGGTGGTGTTGACCCCAACGGACATATTGATATTGCAAACGCATTATTAAATAATGCAGATTTTCATTCCGATTATATTAACCGTTTTGCCGATTTGATTAATACAACTTTCGACTGCGAAATTATCTTAGGGCGTTTGGATAGTATGCGCGCAGTTATGGATCCTGAAATGACTCGTCACGTTGGAAGATGGGGCGGAACATATACCGGTTGGAATAATAATTATGACGAATTGCGTGATTTTATTGCTGAACGTTGTGCATTCATGCCTTCAGGAATTGAAGATTGTTTTGATGTTGTTGCGCAGCCTTTAGTTGTTCAAATCGAACCGGTAGGAAGCCCAAATAATGTGCAAGTTAATTTAATTATTCCTGCATCATATCCGTATCCTGCAACATATTTTAGTGGTACTAATTTAGGTTTTAAAGCTTTACCCGATGCAGGTTGGACCTTCGACCATTGGGAATTTTTAAATCACACACCAGCTCCTGGCATTACTGACGATTCTGTTACTGTTTCTTTAACTACTTCGGATACTGTTACTGCTTGGTTTATTGGTACTGAATTACCACTATATAATTTTACTTTAAATGTTGTTCCCGCTTTAGCTGGAACTGCTATAGTTGAAGGATTTTCTCCGGGTTCGTTTCCATATTCTACAACTTTTATTAGCGGCACAACTGTAGATATGTCAGCAACTCCAAATGCAGGTTATGCATTTGATTATTGGTCGCTCGAAAATCATACAGCTAATCCTGATCCATTTTCAACTGATATTTATTTCTCGCTTGCTGATTTTGAAAATGCAACCGCGCATTTCAGAATTGCTAATAGTATAGAAGACCAAAATGTAAATATGGCATTGCAAGTTGCACCATCAATTACTAATGGAACAATTTCAATCAACTATCAATTAGATGTTCCCCAGGATGGATTAACACTTACATTGTATTCGGTAACCGGACAATTAATTGCCGATATAAATAATCAGCAAAATATATCAGGCAGCCAAGGTAACCACAGTGTTACAATTAATCTTAACGATTATCAAATTGCAAACGGAATGTATTTTATTAAATTAACGTCCGGCTCAAATTCAATGAACGAACGCGTTATTTACAATAAATAATTATTAATAATATTGAATGGGACTGTTTCAATTCGAGACAGTCCCATTTTTTATTAATAGTATTATATAAGTTATTTTTTTTCCAATTAAATAGCCGAGTGAAATACAAAGTTCCATACTTACTTTTAATCCACTCATTACCCATCAAAAGTTTGGCAGGCTCATTATTCATTCTCCGAAGTCAACCAATTGAAAACGTAAAACTAGTAATGAGTGATGAGCAATGAGTTTTGTTCGGGAGTGGAATTTAAAATTGAAATCCTTTTTATTACATTTAAATATCCGTGTTAGATCTGTAGTTCTTTGCTTACACAGATTCCACTCATTACTCATTTCTCATTACTCATTCTCCGAAGTCAACCAATTGAAAACGTACAACTAGTAATGAGTAATGAGCAATGAGTTTACATCGGAGTAAAATTTTAATTTGAAATTCTTTTTATTAATATAATTACAAGTGTCTAATACAACGTTCTTTGCTTACTCAAAATTCACTCACCACATTTAGTCCTATGTCCTATGTCCTTTGTCCCCAATCCCCTAATTAAACGCCGCAAACTCCTCCTGTATTTTTTTAATACCGGTTTCCTTAAAATCTAGCGTAACCTTTGGTTCTAAAACTACAAATTCTTTCTTTGCAAAATATAATTTTCCCTCTCCAGAACCTACACCGGCTATGGTTACCTTTTCTCCTTTTGGCACATTATAAAAACCCCAAGCACCGTCAATTTTTGCAAGAGAAATCATTGCCTTTAAATCGCTAAAAATTAATACAAGCTCCGGATTAATATCTTTATTTAAATCGACAATAATATTAATATTTTCTGATTTAGAATTATAAAATTGATCACAATTAATCCATCCCATTTGTGTGGATTGCAGAATTATTTTATTGGCATTAATTGTTTTATCTACAATAATTGTATCGTGCCAAATATCTTTATGCTCTTCCCAATGCTCAGTTACTTTAATGCGTTGACCGAAAAAATTATAATCAAATTTACTTTTCCAAGTTGAAATTGTATCGGATGCAAACATTTTATATCCCGACATTGACCAATTTTTGTCTATTGATGTAGGGTTAATAGCCGGTACCCAATTTACAATATCTGTATTTGCATTTCCGGCTCCATAAAACAAGCTGAACCCATCATTATTTTCTCGTTCTGCAAATTCCACTTCCATTGTTGTTCCACCTTTTAATCGCAATGTTTTATCATTTCTGTTTGCATTGATATTTATCATACCGTCAGAAATTAAAATATTATTGTTAGACGTAGTTTCCAGTTTATTTTGAATAATATCTAACATAGAATAATATTCGGTAATTGCAATCGTAATATCGCCATATGGCGCGCTCCCATCCGAATACACTAGAGAATTTGCAGGAATTTTAATTTTTGTTCCTTCAGCAGCAGTAAATGCAATTGTTTTATTTGGAGCAAATATAAATACTTGTGGTTTTTTATTTTTTTGTATGAGATTATAATTCGTCCAGAAAATTAAATCCACTCTTCTATTTAAAGATTTTTCATCTTCATTTTTATTATTATTTATTGCTGCTTTTTCGCCGTAACATTTATATTCAATGTTATATTTTGCAGTATTAATATATTGTTTAACAGCCTCTACTCTGAATTCCGATAGCTCGAGATTAGATTTATCGCTGCCGTCAATATCTGCATACCCCTTTATAAAAATGGCATTATATCCAGAGTCCGCAACAAATTCTGTAAATTCATCAATTTGCATTTGTTGTTGACGCGTTAAATTATAATCAGCCTTTTCAAAAAAGAGAGATAATGCTGTAGGTTGTGATTGCGCAGAAACTAAAACTGTAACAAGTAATGCAAAGGGTAAAAGTAGTTTTCGCATTTGTATATGTTTCTTCCAAAACGCCGAACTTCATTTAATTATTGCATCTGTAGATATTCTATTCTTCGGGCGGATGTTTTTCCATCCACATTTTATGGAAAGATTTCGGCGCGATTATAAGCATGTCGCGACGTTTAC
>JBBRGZ010000168.1:0-6331 GCA_038223395.1 Chitinophagales bacterium | reverse complement strand
ATAAATTCTAATGCCGTTGCCCTCTTCATCCAATTGAAATCCGGATAACACCTCAGAAATATTCTGTTTTGTAGTTTGATATTTTTGAGGAACGGAAATTCCATATCCATCATCCCACACAAAAAACGCCAAAGGAATTTTAAGCACGCCTGCTGCATTAACCGATTCCCAAAATATACCTTCCGAAGTGCTCGCATCGCCAATGGTAGCAAAAACTACTTCATTTCCATTATTAGAAAACCCCGACTGACTAATATTCTGATTTTGGCGAAACACTTTCGACGCCAACGCCAAACCCACAGCACGCAACATTTGCGAAGCGGTAGGCGAAGTATCGGATGAAGAATTTTTCATGTTAACCAAATCTTTCCAAGCACCTTGTTGGTCTAAACTGCGGGTTGCAAAGTGGGCATTCATCTGCCTTCCACCTGAAGCAGGGTCTTCACTAATATCAGGAATTGCATATAATTGCGCAAAAAACTGCTCTACATTAGTAATACCCGCCGAAAACATAAGAGTTTGGTCGCGGTAGTAGCCTGACCTGAAATCGCCTTGTTTAAAGGTTTTCGCCATAGCGAGTTGTGCTACCTCTTTCCCATCGCCAAAAATGCCGAATTTTGCCTTTCCGGTAAGCACTTCCTTTCTTCCTAACAGGCTGGTTTCGCGACTCAAACATGCAATTTTGTAGTCGTTTATAACATCCTTTTTAAAATTTTCGAAGGTGATATTAGTATTTTGAGTTAAATCTGACATATATACTTGTTATAAGGCAAAAATAAGAAATTGAAGCCGGAGACAAGTGTGTAAATTTCTATTCGTAAAAAATATATTCCGTTTAACCCTACGTGGTATAATTGTTGTGTCTAGCAGAGAAATCGATTTTTAAATTAAAGGATTCAGGTTTACATTTGTATCCGTTAAATATTTTAACAACTAAATAACTACATTATGAAAAAAGTTTTTTCCACACTCACATTGATTTTATTGATTTCTGCTGCATCATTTGCACAAAGTTCGGTTAACCCGAATGGCAATACTGAAACTACACCCGTTGTAAACCCACACGCCGGTGAGTTTAAGTGGTCAGAAGAAACTCATGATTTTGGAACTATTCCACAAGGCACACCTGTAAAAAATAAATTTGAATTTACAAACACAGGAAAAGAGCCAATTATTGTATCAAATGTTCAAAAAACTTGTGGTTGCACAGTTACAGATTGGACAAAAGAACCCGTTATGCCTGGTCAGGTTGGATTTGTAACTGCAGAATTTAATGCTGCAAAAGAAGGTCCTTTTACAAAAGCTATCACTGTTCAATCGGATGCAAAAACGCCGTCAGTAAAACTGTATTTTAAAGGCACAGTTCAAAAAACTGAGCAAACAGGTGGAGTTCCTGAGCAAAACACAATTTTTAATTCAGGTGGTAATTAATTCATTTTTATAAAAATAAACGCATGAAAAAAGTATTCACGATAATTTTTTGTTTGGCAACTACTGCCATGCTTTCAGCTCAAACTGCATCAGAAGTGGTAGCTACAAATCCTAACAGTCCTGAATTTCAATGGGTGAGTGATGTCTATGATTTTGGCAATATTCCACAAGGAATACCTGCTAAAGCACGTTACGAATTTACCAATGTTGGAAAAGAAACATTAATTATTACAGATGTGCAAAGAACTTGTGGTTGTACTAGTACCGATTGGAGTAAAGAACCAATTGCACCCGGACAAAAAGGTTGGGTAATGGCTGAATATAATGCTGCAAATGAAGGCGCGTTTACTAAAGCAATTACAGTAATGTCAAATACGAATACGCCTGCGTTAAAACTCACTTTTAAAGGCACAGTTGTAAAGGATGCCGGTGGCAGTGTTCCTGAACAATCGAACATATTTAATCAGTAATTAATACTTGAATATATTCTGCGACAACTCCGTGCTGTAAATAGCACGGAGTTTTTTATGTACCTTTGAGGCATGCCAAATGTATCTTCCCGCGGACAAAGAATGCCTGCTTCACCAATTCGAAAATTGGTACCCTTTGCAGAAAATGCAAAATTGAGAGGTATCAAAATTTATCATTTGAATATTGGTCAGCCCGATATAGAAACACCGCATCAAATGATGGATGCGGTAAAAAATGTAGATATTAAAGTTTTGGAATATTCGCATAGCGCCGGCAACGAAAGTTATAGACGCAAGTTGGTGCAATATTATGCAACTTACGGAATAGAATTAAACCATCACCAAATACTCATTACAACGGGTGGAAGTGAAGCCATTATGTTTGGTGTTTTGAGTTGTTTAGATGCAGGCGACGAAATTATTATTCCTGAACCCTTATATGCAAATTATAATGGATTTACTACGGCGGCAAATATTGTTGTTAAACCAATTACCAGTTATATTGAAACCGGATTTGCATTGCCATCCATTGCTGAATTCGAAAAATTAATTACACCAAAAACAAAGGCAATATTAATTTGTAATCCGAATAATCCTACCGGAAATTTATATTCGAAAGAAGATTTATATAAGTTACGCGACCTTGTAAAAAAACACGATTTATTTTTATTTGCAGATGAAGTTTATCGCGAATTTGTTTACGATGGCAATGAATCTTTTTCTGTTTTAAATATGGATGGCATTGACGACAATGTAGTGTTGATGGATTCTATTTCTAAACGATACAGCGCATGTGGAGCGCGCATTGGCGCATTAATTTCGCGCAATAATAAAGTGATGGAAACTGCGCTCAAATTTGCCCAAGCAAGATTATCGCCGCCAACATTAGAGCAAATTTTAGCTGAAGCATTTTTAGATGTTCCTGATACCTATTTTACTGAAGTAGAAAAAGAATACGTAGAACGCAGAAATTTATGTGTTGAAAGACTCAATGCAATGGATGGTGTTTTATGTCCAACTCCGCGTGGTGCATTTTATGCAATGGCGCGTTTGCCAATTGACGATTCAGATATTTTTTGTCAGTGGTTACTCGAATCTTTTGAACTCAATAAAGAAACAGTCATGTTGGCTCCTGCCACCGGATTTTATTCTACTCCGGGTTTAGGAAAAGATGAAGTGCGCATTGCCTATGTTTTAAATAAAGCAGATATTAATAAAGCAATGGATTGTTTAGAAGCTGCATTAAAAGTTTATCCCGGTAGAGTTGAAAAAACAGTGAATGCTGAAGCTGATAATGAATAATTTTTAAATGCTTAAATATTAAAAACAAATGAGAAAAATTATTTTTTTATTCTGTTGTTTTTTGAGTTTACAGAGTTTACTTTTTGCACAAACAATTCCTGAATCTCTTGCAGGAAAATGGATAGGCACATTAAATGCCGGTGTTGAATTAAGAATTGTATTTAATATCACCAATAATAACAACACTTTAACTACATTATTGGATAGTCCCGATCAAGGCGTTGCAGGTATAAAAACTGAAAGCACTACATTTAAAAATTTAGAAGTAAATATTAATATTCCGCTTATTGGCGGAGGCTTTGAAGGTATTTTTGTTGAAGACAGTATGCTTATTCGCGGCAATTGGATACAATCGGGAAATGTATTTCCATTAGTATTAACTAAGACAGATAAAGTAGAGCTCAATAAAAAATTACAAGACCCTGTTAAACCTTATCCTTATCGCGAAGAAAATATTGTTTTTAAAAATGTTAAAGATGATGTTACACTTGCCGGAACAATAACAATTCCTCCAGGAAAAGGACCTTTTAATACAGTGATTTTAATAACAGGTAGTGGCCCACAAAACAGAGATGAATTTATATTAGGTCACTCCCCTTTTTTAGTACTCAGCGATTTTTTAACGCGACAAGGCAATATTGTTTTGCGATATGATGATAGAGGTTTTGGAGAATCGACCGGAGATTTTAAATCTGCAACTTCAGAAGATTTTGCCCGTGATGCAAATGCTGCTGTGGAATATATGATGTCAAGAAAAGATTTACCAATTGCTAAAATAGGACTTGCCGGACATAGCGAAGGCGGTTTGATAGCGCCATTGGTAGCAGTAAATAATGCGCATGTAGATTTTATTGTTTTACTTGCCGGTCCGGGCATTGCGGGAGATTCGCTTTTGAATTTACAAGGCGATTTAATTGCCGAAGCAAGTGGCATGAGCTCAGATATGATTAATTATAATAGTATGCTGCGCCATCAAATAATTGATGTAGTAAAATACGAAACGGATGTGGTAGAAATGGAGAAAAAAATTATCCTTACAACAAATCACTTTATTGATACAACACCTGCTGATATGCTGGCAGAATTGGGATTAGCACGAGAAGATTCTGCTTTTGCAGTTGCTTTTTATGCCTCGGTTTGGATGCATTATTTCTTAACCTACAATCCGGGTCCTACACTTAAAAAATTGCAAATTCCAGTGCTTGCAATTAATGGAACTCACGATTTACAAGTTCCTTACAAAGAAAATCTGGATGCAATTGATAAAGCATTGCGCATGAGTGGGTCTAAAAACTATAAAACCATTCCAATGGCAGGCCTCAATCATTTGTTACAAACCTCCCAAACTGGGTCTCCTTCAGAATACGCTTCCAATAAAGAAACTTTTAATGAAAACGCAATGATTATCATTGCAGATTGGATACACAAACTCAAATAAACTGCGTTTAGAAAGTGGAAAGTGCACTTATCATTGAGTTTTAGGTTGAAATTGGTAAGATTATCAGAAATCTGTTGAGTCACAAATTATTTCAATCTGATAGTTTATCTTTGTATCCTTTGTTGATTTTTGCATTACTTCAGCCTCACAAATTAATAACAGCAAAACCGGAATATAAAACTTGGAAATTGTATCAGTGAGTTTCTCGGGAATTACTTTTAGCGAACCGGCTACGAGTATTACAGACATTGTGTTGGCCACTATTTGCTTTATTTTAGTTGCCCGCATAAAAAATAATTTTAACGAAAGTTTCTTTAATAATGCTTGGCGCTTGTTTTTTCTTTTTACAGGGCTCTCCACTTCGCTTGGTTCAATTTGCCATGGTTTTGAACTCATGTTGCCTTCGGGGATATTTAATTTTCTTTGGATGTGTATGAATATTTGCAGCAGCATTTCTGTATTTTTTGCCTTAAAAGCTACCATTAAATTCAGCAGACCAGAGGATACGGTCCATACACTATTACAAGCGCTCAATATTATTTCGCTGTTTATTTTTACAGGCCTCACTATCATAAATAATGATTTCGAAATTTTTAAAATTCATTGTGCAATTGCATTGAGTTTAATTTTTATTACGCACACCATTGCAACATTTAAAAGTCACGTTGGTAGCGGTTCAATTGTTTTGGGGATGTTACTCTCGTTTCTTACCGTATTTATACATTCAAATAAAATTTCGATTAATGCTTGGTTCGATTATAAAGATATAAGTCACGTTATAATGATGTTCAGTTTGGTGTTAATTTATAATGGCATTTATTTAATGAAAGAAAACACCAAATTGTCGGTGTATCGTATGCGTGTTCAAGAATAATAGGATAATAATTTCTATTACTTAAATATTTTTTATGAAAACATTCTTTATTCCCGTTTTAATTATCTGCACGATGTTCGTTATAACCGGTTGTCCGGTAAGTGTTGACTTTCCATTAGGAACTCCAGGCACCGAAAAAATAGATAAGGATATGATTGGTAAATGGATACAAACAGATACAGATAAAGAAGTGCTTAAAATGGAAATCACCAAAATTGACAATTATAGCGTTAAATTAGTTGTAGCAGAAAAAGGTGGAATTTATGCAGAAGATGCCGATACATTTATTGGTTGGTTTACTGAACTTGACGGCAAAAAATTTATCTATTTACGCGCAGCAGCAGACACCGAAGCCGATTATTATACCTATTGTTACCAAGTAAACGGCAATACCTTCAAATCGTATGATGTCAGTTTATTGGTTGGCGGAGTTGACGCAGTAACATCTACAAATGCCTATCGCCTAGAAGTAAGTAAATCTCTTAAAATGGAAGGTTCGTTAACAGGTGAAGCTGTTTGGACGAAAGAGTAGGTTTTCTCCATGGTACTTTAAACGCAGACTAAAGTCTGTAAATATGCTTTGTTGCACCATTATACATTTGTAAGGTTCACAACTCATTTGATTAATTCAGAAATTATCGTCTTATTTGCATATTAATAGTTAGTATTAAAGTCTACCTAAAACCGCCAATCTATGAGTCAAAATGCAATTAAAACAAATTACAGTGCACTCTCCTCTCTTGTTACTGTTTTTTTCTTTTGGGGATTTGTAGCTGCTTCTAACGGAATATTTATTCCGTTTTGCAAAACACATTT
>JBBRGZ010000167.1:0-6375 GCA_038223395.1 Chitinophagales bacterium | reverse complement strand
AGTGCCAATTAATGGCAACCCATGTTCACCAAAATGGAATCCATGTACAATTGCTTTTACACAATGCTGATAAATAGAGCCTGAAACATGAGAAACTACTGGATTATCATAATAAGAATCCTCATTTTCATTTAACTTTCTTCCTGTTAAAAAAGGAGTAGCAACATCAAGAATAGAATTATCTCCGGTTTGCGATACATAAATAGAAGCTACATAAGGCAACCATAAATAGTCGTCGGAACATTTGCTTCTGATTCCGTTTCCGGTTGGAGGGTGCCACCAATGTTGAACGTCACCCTCAATAAATTGATGAGAAGCACTTAAAATTATTTGTTCTTTTGCAATTTGCGGAGCTGCATGCAATAATGACAAAACATCTTGCAACTGATCTCTAAATCCAAAAGCGCCGCCAGATTGATAGAAGCCACTTCTACCCCATATTCTTGAAGAAATTGTTTGGTACGTTAGCCAGCCATTAGAAATTAAATTAATTGCAGGATCAGGCGTATTTATTTTAATTGTTCCTAACGTTTTTTTCCAATAATCTTTTACTTTTTCAAGCGCTTGGTGAGCAACATCTTTTCCCCTAAATTGTTTTACCAATGCAATTGCTTCTTGCGCATTTTGACCTGCACCGAGTCTGAAAATTATTTCATATTCTTCGCCATCTTCAATATCAAATGGTACTTGAAAAGCACCGCAAGGATCTAATGCCAATCCAATTTTTCCTGAAAGTTTCATGCGCGACATTGCATCCGGATTTTTTAACGATCCGTTGCGGCCAATAAATTCATTTCTATCCGCAGTAAATGTCTTTTTAAAATCATCAACATCTAAAAATGCTACTCTATCGTGAAAAATTGTATTGTATGGATTTTTTGCAAATAATGCACCAGTTCCAGGATCAATTTCTGTATGTATATGCATCAGCGATTTGGATCTGTCGCTTTCTAACACCCATTCTACATATCCGGTTGCTGATAATTTTCGAGAAGTTCCTGATTGATTTCGAATTTTTAATATATTAAATTTTACTGCTGATTTTATATCTACAAAAACAGTTAATTCGGTATAAATACCTGCTTCAATATGTTCGAATTTTGAATATCCAAAACCATGTGTAGTGATATATGCATTTTCGCCCGGACGCGGTAATAATGTTGTTGACCAGAATTGCCCACTTTCATAATCTCTGATATAAATTACTTCGCCACCGGTATCGCTTACCGGATCGTTATTCCATGGCGTTAATCTAAATTCATGTGCATTTTCTGTCCAGGTATATGCTGTTCCGCTTTCTGAAATAATTGTTCCAAAGGTAGGATTTGCTAAAACATTTACCCATGGAGCCGGAGTATGATTATGTTTATCAGTTTTAATAACATATTCAGATCCATCAAAAGAAAATCCGCCTAAACCATTTGGGAAATTTAAATTTCCGGGCAATTCCAATGTGGATTCATTTAATTCATGAGTTGTTTCAGGCACTAAATAAGGGATATTAATTTTCGAGACTTGTTTACGTTTAATTTGATCAGATAAGGTGCCACCATTATCCGAAATATTTATGCGCGCTACAGTTTGAAAAAGTATGCGGTCTTCATTCGAAATAGAATCTGATGCTCTAACAAAAATACCACCCGGCTTATCCTTAAAATCCGGCGGTATTATGGCTTCAATTTCACGTTGAAATTCTTGTCGATACCCGTCGTGTGCTTCATTCCAAATAACAAGGTCAACTGATAAACCTTTTAATCGCCAATAACTATGTGCTTGCACGAGATGCCGCACCATTTGCATGTTTGCCTGTTTTTCAACTTTTAATAATACAATTGGCAAATCACCCGAAATAGAATATCCCCATAAACCGGATTGTTGTCTGTGGTTACTAATTAAAATTGATGCATCGGCTCTAAATATCGAATTTTCATATAAAATTGAGCTTGCTAATCTACTATATAATTGCGCATCAGATTCAGATGCATTTAGCTGACGAAGAACAACCTGACTATGAGTCCACGCTAATTCGAATACTCTGTCTTTATGATGTTTATCTTGATATTTTGCAATCAGGCTTTGACAAAATTCTTTTGTGTCTGCAATTCCAGTAATCATATCTAAATTGATAACTTCATCAGCTTCAAGAGTAATTTTATATCTAATTGCAACAATTGGATCTAAAACAGAACCGTCACTTCCACTTAAAGGTCCGGGTTTTTGCATCACAATCGGATTCAATGTTGTATTTCCACGGCCAATAAATTTTGAGCGATCTGTTTCAAAAGAAATTGCGTCTGCTTCCTTTCCTTGAAGGGTTAATAGATGAAACATATACGGCGGATTTTCATCTGCTGCACGAGGACGACGCGTACATATTATCGCATTACTAGCTTGTATGATTTCAGTTTGTACAAATAAATTACTAAAAGCAGGATGAGCCATATCGGATGCTGAAGAAGCAATTATAACTTCTGCATAACTTGTAATTTCTATGGTTCTTTTATGAGATGAATTATTTGTAATACGGTATCTACGCATTTCGATATCATCTTCCGGAGAAACTACAATTTCTGTGTGCGTTGCAATATCATTTATAACAGAATTAAAATCTGCTCTGCCTTGTGAAAAAGCAACTTCATAAATTTCTGCATTTTGCAAAGTAGGCTGATAAGTATTAGACCAGAATTTTTCGGTTTTTATATCCTGAATATATAAAAAACTACCCCAGTTATCGCGAGTTCCGTCTTCGCGCCAGCGTGTTACTGCAATATTTTTCCAGTTGCTATATCCTCCTCCGGCATTGGATACCATAACATGATATCTTCCGTTTGATAATATTTGAACTTCAGGTAAAGTTGTGTGAGGCGTTTTAATAATTCTAATTTCAGAACCTGCTGCTACATAATTAATATCAGAAATATCTGTGGTATGTGTAAAGAAAGTAGTAGCTCTCGGAATTCTTTCTTGTAATAATAATTGTGTTGCTTTAAATTGTGCCTCAGCTTCAAATAATTTTTGCATTGGTTTATCTAATAATAGATATGCAAAAGATAAAATACTCATTCCTTGATGATGCGCCATAAAAGAATAGATAATTGCATTTGCTTGTCCCCTTTGTAACCGATCCGGAGTATAATCAATAGCTTCGTACATGCCATATTTGCCCTCAAAACCATCTTGTGATAAGATTTCCAAATTTTTTGTTGCCTTAGCCGGAACTACCATTAACGCAAGTGCAGATGCATATGGTGCGATAACCGAATCTTCTTCTAAACCACGTTTTAAGCCTAGACCGGGAGCACCGAAAGCGCGATATTGATATTGCGAATTTGCATTTATCATATTAAATCCCGACTCAGAAATACCCCATGGTAAATTTCTTTTTTCGGCATAATCGATTTGCCACTTTACGGCAGCATGATATGTTTGATTGAGTAATGTTTTTTCATAAGTAGGCATAACCAATAATGGCATTAAATATTCGAACATTGATCCACTCCACGATAATAAAATAGGTGCACCATCTACATTTGTAAGAGAACGCCCTAAAGCAAACCAACTTTCTACCGGTAATTTTCCTTGGGCAATGCCAACAAAAATACCCAAGCGCGCTTCAGATGCCAACAGGTCGTAATAACTAACGTCTTGTAAATGTTCCTGCACATTATATCCAATTGTAAATAAATGTGTATTTCTGTTATAAAGAAATTCCCATTCCATATCAGCAAGATTGTTACATTGTTGTGCAAGGTTTTCGCATTCGTAAATTCTATCTACTATTAATCGGATAGTAGAGATTATTTGCGATTGAAAATTCAGCAACCATTCTTTATGTGTAGTTTCAGCTTCAAATTTTAATTTATTGATTGTTGCATTAATTTCATTTGCTTTAATTAATAATTCCGACAAAGTAAGCTTTGTTGTAATTTTAAATAAATCATGATATATATCAGGCATTTCATGATTTAAAATCCAAGGGTCCAAGAATTTCAATTCTGGTTGAATATCCGATAAAAATTGTTCAAGTAATTTTTTCCAGAAATACATTTCAGTTTCAGAATCATTTCCCAACAGTGCGAAAAATGTAAACAATGCTTCAGAAATAGAATCAATTAATTGCTTGGCTACTATTACATCAGAAAGATCGGAAACAATTACATTGTTAATATTTGTAGTTAAATTTTCAATCAACGATTTATCTATGCTTTCCGAATTTTCTAAAGTACTTAATAATACAAGGAATGTATCTCTAATGCCTTTAAATATATTTTCATCAATAATTTCCTTATAAGGAATTTTCAGCAATCCTTGTTTAAGTATCATGAGATGTCCTGCAAGGTTTCCGCTGTCAACGGTTGAAATATATTTAGGCATTAAAACAGCTGCATTTTCAGTATCGTACCAATTAAAAAAATGGCCCTTATATTTTTCCATTTTTTGCAAGGTGGAAATTGTTTTTGACGATTTATCAAGCAGTTGTCCGGTAGTAATAAAACCGAAATCGTTTGCTGCAATATTTGAAAGTAAATAAATTCCAATATTGGTTGGTGATGTTCGGTGGGCAATTTGTGCTGTAGGTTGTTCTTGATAATTATCCGGTGGCAGCCAGCTTTCAGCTTCTGATACAAAACGTTCGAAATAACCGTAAGTTTTTCGTGCAAGTTTATGCAGAAATTGATGTTGATTAGGTGTAAGTTGAGAAACCTTAGTTGAACCCGGCGAACTAATCCACCATGTAACAATAGGAGTAATTACCCAAAGTAGTAAAATAGGACCTGCGACATTTAATTTATAGGTTGCAAAGTATAGTAAATATATTGCAGTCAAAATTGCCAAAACGGGTTCTATCCACATTGCAGAATAAGAAGCAATCAACGTATGTTTTATTGTTTTTTCTTCTTTTTGAGAAGGGTTCCATTCTAATAAATTTTTTCTGCTTATTACAGTACGCCAAATTGTTTTGCATATTGAAATTAGATTTAAATACGCTTCATAAGGAAGACAAATTAATTGAAAGATGGTTTTACTTATTATTTCGGATAAATTCTTTTCAGTATTTCTAATATGATGGGTAATTACTACATCATCAGGTTTATTAATTACATTCCAAAGCGAAGTAATTGCAATTGGAAAAACAATAATAGCAGAAACTGCGATTGTCCAAAATAAGGAAGATGGCAAAATTGTCCATCCTAAAATAATTAATACTGTAAGGGCAATTGGCACTAAGCTTCTTCTGATATTATCAAATATTTTCCATTTTGAAAGTGCAGAAAGGGTATTTTTTTTCCATTTGCGTTGCGCATCTGGAGCCCAAGGTAAAAACCATGCAAATATTTGCCAATCGCCTCTTGTCCAACGCTCAATCCTTTTCATGTCGGCGCGATAATTTGAGGGATATTTTTCAAACAATTGCACATCGCTTAATAATCCAGAACGCAAATAACAGCCTTCAATTAAATCGTGACTTAAAATAGTATTTTCTGCAAAACGCTCTTTCAAAACAGTTTGAAACATGTCAACATCATAAATTCCTTTACCAATAAAAGAGCCTTCCATAAATAAATCCTGATATACGTCAGATGAGGCTCTAGTATATGGGTCTATACCGGGTTCGTTACCATGCATGCGTGTATATGTTGAACTTGTTTCATCTGGCAAACTGATACTCACGCGTGGCTGCATAATGCCATATCCTTTTGTTACACGTTTTTTTATTTTATCGAACCAAGGGTGATTTAAAGGATGCGCCATTGTTCCTATGAGTTTCCATGCGGTATCCAATGGAAGTTGGGTATCTCCATCCAAGGTAATTACATATTTTATTTTTGAAAATAAAGAAGCATCTGCAACAATTAATGAAAACTCATCGCCTGAACCTCCACGAAGCAATGCATTTAAAGCTTCTATTTTACCGCGTTTCCTTTCGTATCCAATCCATTTATTTTCTGAGGGAGCGAATTTTCTTGGACGATGAAATAAGAAAAACAAATCATTTTTTTCGCGGTTGTATTTTTTATTGAGGTCTTTAATTGTAGTTTCCACTAAAGCGAGTAAATGTTTATCGCTAGGTAAAGTTTGTGTATTTGCGTCTGCAAAATCAGTTAATAATCCAAAAAATAAATTCTCTTTTCTATTTGCTAAATATCTCACTTCAAGCGCTTCTACTAAATTTTCTATTTCTACTTCTGAATTTATTATTACAGGAATAATAACTAAAGTACTATAATTTGGATTTATTTTTTTAGAAAAATCCATGCGAGGCAAAAGCAACGGATTTACAAATAAAGTTGAAATAAAATTGACTATAGAAATTGCAAGCTGACTTGCGCTAATAACTATGAGTAATAAAATAAGACCAAAAACCCATGGATT
>JBBRGZ010000166.1:0-6386 GCA_038223395.1 Chitinophagales bacterium | reverse complement strand
CAGCAATTAATGATTTTACTTCCTGAAAGTGCCTATCCTCAGGCATTTTGAGTTCGGCACGAAAATTCTTCTATAAACTTAGGTATTTGGCTTAAGGATAAAAAATACTCGGCACTTTATTATTGAATTTCATATTATCTTTATTAGAGCGTATTAAATCTTAAATTAACTCTTTCTTATTTTGCAAATTAAAACCACACTATCAAAATCACGCAAAAAACGCCTTATTCGATTTGGACTAGGTGCTTTATCAATATTTATTATTCTTCTAGTATCGGGCTACTTTATTGTAAAGGCTAATATGGGAACTTTAAAATCCTATATTGATGAAACTCTAAAAGAAAAACTTGCCGGAGAAGTAACTTTTAAAGATATTGACATTACAATTTTTAATCATTTTCCACATTTTTCATTAGAGTTAAACGATATAGTTGTAGAAGATCCAAGAATTGATGAACACCATTTACAAATATTTACTGCGGATAGAGTTTACGTTCAAATAAGAATTTTATCGCTTCTAAAAAAGAAAATAGAATTACGCGCTATTACGGTAACTCATGCAAACTTGAATATTATCAGACTTTCTGACGGAATTCTTAATTCAAAAAGTTTAATTATTCCAAATAATACCGATAATTCTGAAGCGAATCCGGATGCAATTTTAATAAGTAAGTTGTATTTAAAAGATGTACATATTCAATATAGAGATACACTTTTTGGCAAAGATTATAATCTAGAAATAGAAGATAGTTATGGCAGATTAAATCATAGTGGTGATGTAAGTACAATAACAACCAAAGATAAAATATTTGTTCACGGACTTACTTTTAAACCCGATCGCGGTTCATGTTTAACGGATAAAACTATTCATACAAAACTCAATTTAGAATGGAATAGAGCCGATCACGTTGTTTATATTAAGCCCTCTAACGCAGAAATGGATAAAAAGGATTTTTCTTTAGAAGGTTCAATCTCTCCGGGATTAACACCTTATCTTAATCTTGATGTTGCGACAAAAGAAATTAGAATGGATTATGCTACTACGCTTGTCAGCGATTATTCGCGCGAAAAACTTGATGGATTTAACTTTGCTGAGGGATTTCCTGCAAATTTGCATATTGAAGGTCCATTTAACCCGGGACTACCTATGGATATTGATATTTATTTCAATGTTAAAGAAAATACCTTTACTACAAAAACAAAAACTATAGCTGTAGATTCCTTAGTAGGTCATTACTATAATCATTTAGTTGACACACTCATAAATAATGAAGCAAACAGTGGAATATCATTTACAGATTTTGCGGGCAGCTATGAAGGCATTCCATTTTTAATGGATATGCGTGTTACCGATTTAACCAATCCTTATATGGCATTGCACATTAATAGCGATGTACGTATGCCTGAGACTAACAGTGCAATTGATACAACCACTATTATTTTTACAGGGGGAAGCCTGATATTGGATGTCAACTTTAAAGGGAAAGTGTACGGATATTTAGAAAAAGAAAAGGATTCGATGGATGCAGAGATTAAAGGCACTGCACAAATTAAAAATGTTTCTTGTCGTTTCCCACAGAAAAAATATACCATGGAAAACATGAATGGCAATATTGCATTTAATGAAAAATCGTTGTATATCACAGCAATGGATATTGTTGTAAATAAAAATGCATTATCTCTTACGGCTGATGTTTCTGATTTTATTTATTTGTTTTTCTTTCCAAATGCAAAATTACAGGCAAATGCAGTTGTTACTACCAATAAATTTAATCTCGACAATTTCAAAAAACCGGGCCTTGCTAAAAAACAAACTCAAAAACCTGAAAAGAAAATTTCGAATGCAGTAAACAGTGTTTTAGAAAATTTGAAGGGCAATTTAAAGGTAGACGCAAAAGAAATTACCTTTCATAAATTTAAAGCGAACAATGTTAAGGGTAATATTACAATTGGCAACACATACATATCTTGTAAAGAATTGACTGCAAGAGTAGCAGAAGGCAATATTAAAATAAGTGGAGATATAACGGGAATAGGAAGTGAAAAAACATCTGTCAATCTCAACACGAATGTTGGAGATGCAAATATTCGCGAAATATTTTCTTCCTTAGATAATTTTAATCAAACTGCAATTACCTCCAAAAATATAAAGGGTAAATTAGATGCCAATGTTAATATTAATATGAATTTAACTTCTGAATTTAAAGTAAAACCCGAATCAATGAAAGGTAATATTTCTATGACTGTTAAAGGTGGTGAACTCATAAATATGGATGCGCTCAATCAGATTTCAAAAAACGTATTTAAGAAAAAAGACTTCTCCGATATTCAATTTGCAGAGTTAAATATGGAGACAGAAATTGATGGTAGCGAATTTAATATCAGCCGCATGGAAATACAAAGTAATGTATTAACGCTATACGTAGATGGTGTTTATAGTTTCCAAGATAAAACTGAGCTGTATATTCAAATTCCAATTAAAAGTTTGAAGTCGCAGGACGAATATATAGCAGAGAATAAACAAAAGGACGACAAAGTAGGAATGAGTATAAATTTAAAAGCCACAACTCAAGACGGTAAAATAAAAATACTCCCACTTCTTTTTCATAAAAAGGATAAATAATCGCTTTAATAATTTATGGGAAAACTAAATCCAATTATCAACTATCAAAGATGTTTCCCGTAAGAGCGTATACTATACACAGTTGAGTAATTTATTCCCCAAACCGATTATAACAGATGTTGATTTTAATCCTCAAATTTAACTATTAATAAGAAACCTAAAAACCCTAAACCAATAAGTATTTTGGACTTTACCATGCTCATATCAGCCCTTTTAAGTAAAATCAAGGGTAAACTTTCACATTGCACTGCGTTATCAATACCTTTTAGGCAACCCGTGCATCTGTGTTAAAAAGCATGGAATAATGTTTGAATTTAATATGCCAAACAAAGCATTAATTAAAATGAAACCGAATATAGGC
This sequence comes from Chitinophagales bacterium, assembly GCA_038223395.1. Classification (GTDB taxonomy): domain Bacteria; phylum Bacteroidota; class Bacteroidia; order Chitinophagales; family BACL12; genus UBA7236. The sequence continues at coordinate 3,402 of JBBRGZ010000166.1, read as the reverse complement.
ATAACAGAAAAAAATTTGACCCAGATAGTTAAATCACTTTCAGAAGTGTTGTCAGATGAAATGGTCTTATATACCAAAACTAGAAAATTTCACTGGAATGTTTCGGGTCCTAGTTTTATGGAATTACATAAATTATTTGAAGCGCAATATAACGAACTGGCACTTATAGTTGATGAAGTAGCAGAGCGAATCAATAAATTAGGTGGTAAGACAATAGGTACTTTTAAAGAATTTAGTGAGCACGCTACTCTTAAAGAAACACCCGGAAAATATCCTGAACAAAAGGGAATGATGACCGAGCTACTCCATGATCATGAAACAGTAATCAAGGATTTGAGAAATAAAGTTGATGATTGTGGTGAAAAATACAAAGATGCCGGAACTGCTGATTTTTTAACCGGCCTAATGGAAAAACACGAAACTCAGGCTTGGATATTACGCAGATATCTCAGTTAAATAATATATTTATCCCAAATTAAAAACCAATTCTTTTAACTAATCTAAATCTAAAAAAAAATGAAAAAGCTAATTCCAGCAACATTTGTTATGCTGTTTGCTCTAAGTACAAGCGCATTAAATGCATCAACTACAGAAATGTTACCTGTAAGTCCGATTTCTAACACAATTACAACAAATGCTTCAACATCATCTGAGGTTACAATTACAGATTCTTCTGATGAAGTTGTATCTTTAAACGAAGATTCCACAACGAGAACTGATATGCAAGCACGCGATAATGCCGGCATTTATATTTCAAGTGGTGCAGCATTAATTATAATTGTTATTTTACTTATAATTCTTTTATAAACAAAATTGGCAGTAAAAATATGCCCAGAAAAACTGAAACCTATCAATTGAATCCTCAAATCTTATGAAATCAAAACATAAAACTTTTGTGGTCTCTAAAAATATGGATTCTTTTTTTCTGGGCATCTATTCTGCTTTTGCATTTGTTGGGCGATATTTTCGAGAGGTTTTTAAAGCTCCGTTTGAATTTTCTGAGTTAAGGAAACAATGTTATGCCATTGGTGTAAAATCATTACCTCTAATAACTTTAACCGGATTTGTAACAGGCGTTGTTTTTACAAAACAATCGCGACCTTCACTTCAAGAACTTGGAGCCGTATCTTGGTTACCATCACTCATTGCAATTGCGCTTATTCGTGCACTTGCCCCATTAATTACTGCGTTAATTTCAGCCGGAAAAATAGGCTCAAATATTGGAGCTCAATTAGGGTCCATGCGCGTTACAGAACAAATTGATGCTATTGATGTTTCAGGTGTAAATGCTTTTAAATATCTGGTAGTAACAAGAGTTTCTGCAACAACCTTAATGATTCCAATTTTGATGATGTATTTTGCATTTGTGGGATTAATTGGATCTTTTTTAAATGTAAGTATAGGAGAAAATACAAGTTTTATTTCTTATTTCCAAGAGGCTTTTTCTCCAATATCTTTTTTGGATGTACTTACCGGACTTTTTAAATCAATTATGTATGGATTAACTATAGGTTTAGTTGGTTCTTATAAAGGATATAATGCAACACGCGGAACAGAAGGTGTTGGTAAAGCGGCAAATTTATCGGTTGTAATTTCAATGTTTCTCATATTTGTAGAGGAAGTAATTATAGTGCAGTTAAGTGGCTGGTTAAGATAATTTTATGGAGAAAAATACAAAACATATTATTACAGATGAAAAAATTATAGATATCAATAATTTATACAAATCGTTTGGTAATTTACATGTTTTAACGGATGTGAATTTAACTTTACACAGGGGTGAAAATATTGCAGTTCTAGGTCGCTCGGGAACTGGCAAATCGGTATTAATTAAAATTATTGCAGGCTTGTTGACACCAGATAGTGGTTCTGTATTTGTATTAGGAGTTGAAGTTCCTAAAATATCGGAAATAGAATTGAGAGCTTTAAGATTAAAGATTGGATTTTCGTTTCAAAATAGCGCATTGTATGATAGTATGACTGTGAGAGAAAATATTGAATTTCCACTGCGCTCTGATAAAAACCAGAAAACAACTAAAGAAAAATTGATGATGGTTGAGGAAGTTTTAGATGCTGTGGGTTTATTACAAACAATGAATCAAATGCCCTCCGAACTTTCGGGTGGGCAACGCAAAAGAATTGGTATTGCTCGAACATTAATTTTAAAACCTGAACTTATGTTATATGACGAACCCACCTCAGGGCTCGATCCAATTACTTGTATAGAAATAAATAACCTAATAAAAGAAGTTCAAGAGAGATATAAAACGAGTGCAATTATAATAACACACGATTTAACCTGTGCAAAAGCCACGTCCGATAAAGTAGCACTTTTGATAGATGGTAAATTTCTGAAACAAGGAAGCTTTAACGAAGTTTTCAGTAGCGAAGAGGAAACAATTAAAATGTTTTTTGATTACAACTTTATAAATTAATATGGAAGAACAAAATAAACGCGGAGTAAAATTAGGCATCTTCATTTTTGTAGGCCTTGTATTTTTTGTTGTCGGTGTTCTAGCCATAGGCAACATCAATAAAACATTTACGAAAACAGTGCAGGCAACTGCAATTTTTGAAGAGGTGAATGGCCTTCAACCGGGAGATAATGTTTGGTTTTCAGGCGTAAAAGTAGGAACGGTTAAAGAAATGCGTTTTTTAGACAATTCTGATGTAGAAGTCACTATGAAAATAGAGTCAAAATCACAAAATTTTATACCGGCAACTGCCTTTGCCAAAGTGAGTTCTGATGGCCTTATCGGAAGTAAACTTATTGTAATTTATGGCGGTTCAGTAGCAAAAGGACATTTGGAAAATGGGGCTATTTTTGCAGTTGAGGAAACAACAAAAACTGAAGACATGATTACAATGCTTCAGGAAAATAACAAAAATGTTTTGGCTATTACAAACGATTTTAAAGTAATTTCAAAACGCATTGCAGATGGTGAAGGAAGTCTCGGGAAATTAATGACAGATGACGAGGTTTACAATAATATTAACGCAACAATTCAAACTTTAAAAACAGCGTCAAATAATACAGTAACTTTAACTAATGCAATTAATGCGTACGCTGCTAAATTAAATACCGAAGGAGCATTGGCAAATGACCTTGTGACTGATACTTTAATCTTTAAAAATATTCAAGCATCGGTTGAGCAATTAAATGCAATTACACAAACTGCTCAAGAGGTTGCAAATAATTTGAATGCTACCACAACAAAATTAAATACCAACACAAACACACCCGCCGGTGTATTGTTAAATGATGAATCAACAGCTGCCAGTCTTAAATCCAGCATAAACAATCTTGAAAGCAGCACCCAAAAACTCAACGAAAGCATGGATGCATTGCAGCATAACTTTCTTCTAAGGGGCTTTTTCAGGAAAAAGGATAAGGAAAAGGAC
>JBBRGZ010000165.1:0-6395 GCA_038223395.1 Chitinophagales bacterium | reverse complement strand
TGGCAAACGATATAAAACGCGTGTAATATCTCTTCCTTCAACCGGAAGTTGTTTTATTTCCGCTAATTTAAGCTCACCCGAAACTTCTGCATTTACAGTATTTATTTGCGTACTGCGATTTGCGGAAATTTGAACTTCCTTCAAATTAATGTCATCCTTTTTTTGAAGTGTAACGGCAATTTCAGGATTGAAATTACTTCTCAATTCAATTCCTGAAATTGTATATTGATAATACATTTCAGTTTCTTTAATAATAATAGAATAAACACCAGATACAGATAAACTTCTGAAATTTACTGAACCATCGTCTGTTGTTGTCATCGCACCGGAATATCCAATGGCAGAGTTTTCAAGCATCACTTCAACATTTGCTATGGCATTTGAGCTTGTTTTATCGCTCACCGAAACATGCATATCTACTTGAGAAAATGCTGTAATTCCGGTTATAATAAATAGAAAAGTATATATAATTTTCTTCATAAAATTCAATTACGAATGAGTTAATTAATTAATAAATAAAATTTGAAAATGTGTAAATATGAATTATTAAAAAACTAACAAGTAGGCGCGCGCAAACTGCGGAAAGAAAAATAGGTAAGAGAAAGCAATCTTAATTTATAGATATTAAAAATATCTTGCAATTTTTTAACTAAACCCTGAATGTACATTGAAAGCGAACTATGCAAATGGGTATATCGACATAATAATGCAAAATCAAATACACTATCAATATCAAAAAGCATACGCATTTTAGAATAACTTAACTCATTCTCCTCAGCCCATTCCATTAAAGAATTAAATAAATGAGAAGATTTCCAAGCAAGTTCCGACAAGTTTTTTTTATCAAACACTGAAACATCCAATCCAATTAAATAGGCTCCACCGTCGTGAGCAGGCCCGCTAACAACGGATACCGTTTCTAATCGATGTGCAGCATCCAATAACATTCCTGAGGTAAGATTTGGACAATCGTTTCCAATAGCAATTACGCGGCTATAGCCTTTGTTATAAACTTCTTCAATTGAATTTGTAAGTCGCTGCCCAAACGTTTCGCCATGCTGATCCTTATCAAAAGCAATATAATATGGTAATCCCGATTTTTTAACTATGGCAACTGTATGCTGTATAAAGGCGGCTGCAATAGCAATATTGTTGGCTTTATTTGCAACTGTAAACTGCTTGTTGCGCGACTCCTCTTCAGCAGTGCGGGTAAAAATTACAACAGCAGTTTTTGAATACATTATTTATTTATTGAATTATAATAAAGCAAATATAATAGATTTATTAAAAGACTATTATTTATTACCGGGGATTCCTTTAATGGCTTACTAAATCTTAATTTCCGAAAATAGTTCATTTCTCGTTTTTTTTCGATTATTAATTGCCTGATTTAGTGTTTACAAATACAAGTTTCCTAATTTTTTTAAATCTTGATAAAATAATTAAAATGTTTATTTTAGTACTCAAATACTTATTATTCAACCACAAACGAAACGATTATGCACACAACTAGCAAATTTTTGAAAACAATTACCTTCACTTTGGTATTGTCCCTCATTGTTAACCTTTTGCAGGCGCAAGCGCCAATGGGAGCGCCAGTTAAGGACATTCAATACACTTTTAGTCAAAATGCCGGTACAAACGCCAGTGCTGTTGCTTGGAATTCAAAACAAAAGATATACATTACCGTAATCGCAGGCAACGCAATTTTTCCTTTGGAAGGCTTTAACACAAGCGGAAAATTAGTTTTTTCTGCTGAAGCAGGTTACGATTGGCGAGGTATGTGGTACAATACCTCAAAAGACCAAATGGAAGGCAATGGCGCAGCAGATGCAGGTTGGACTTCCTTTAAATTAAATGCCAATAATACACCCGAAACAAATTATAAACCCTTATTTGTAGCACAGAATCAACCTGATATGCAATCCGTAGGGGCCTACAATTCCTCAAAAAAACAAGTTGTTTTTATTTCTCCCGATTGCTCAACAATTTACCTTTATTCGCGCGAGAAACCGACTAAAGTCAAAAAAATTGACCTCCAATGGGGCGATATTTCTACCCTCAATATTAACCATACATCAATCGGATATACCGGGGTAAAACATTACGAATATGTTTTACTTGATTATAATTTAAATAAACTAATGTTCTTCGATACAAAAGGAAAGTTGACCGCCACTAGGCCATTGCCTGAAGGTACACCAGGCTATGATGCATTTGCTTTTTCATACGCTAATAACCGCGTGTTTTTATATAACAAAGACAAAAGAACTTGGTATTCTTATAAAGTATTTGATGATAAAGACTAATAAATTATATGAAGTGATACATGAGTTAAACCTTGTATATAATAGGATTTCAATAGTTTGTAGAGATAAAAAATGAGATTATCGCTTTTTCAACACTCATTTTTTAATTATAAACTGGTCTAATTGAGAATTAAAATTTTGGAGCAGCAAAATTTCGGTTCTCCTAATCATACACTGGCTATCCACTCCAACTGCTCGGTCGCGAAAATGCGCCCAGCGCGGTTTCCGCTACTATCCAGGCTATTTTTGGTGTTCAACCTTCCTAAAAGAGTCTTCTAAAAGTTCATAAACTGAATGATTTCCCTTAACCCCCTAATGTGTTGAAAAGCGAAAAAATAATCTAATTTCAAGTCTACAACCGCATCCCTCGTCAATAATTGCTCAAATTACCCACCCTCAGTTTCCTCCGGCGAAACCTCCTCTTGGAGCAACATTTCCTTCCTATGGCGTTCTAGAAAATACTTCATAAGCGGGCCGGCCATCATAATGGTAACAAAGGTCATAACAACTAGTCCCACAAAAACTTGGTCGGTAATAATTCCGGCATTGAGCGCAATTAATCCCAAAACAATCTCCTGCGAGCCTCTGGCATTCATAGCAAATCCGATTGCCATTGCTTCATTTTTGCTAAACTTACCCATTCTAGCGCCAATATATCCACCGCCAATTTTGCCGAAAATAGAAATCACCAAAATAAATGCAATTATGCTCCAATCGAAGTTTTCAAGAAAATTCACTCTAAATCCAATGGAGACAAAAAAGAGTGGAGCAAAAATGTAGGTTACAATATCGTGGAGCATTTCGCGGGTTCTGTGACTAAAATGCTCCGAATCGCCAACTGCAATACCTGCCATAAATGCCCCGAAAATTGCGTGTAGCCCGAGCCATTCGGTAAAAATTGCGCCTAATAAACAAAAAACAATACCAATCGACAATGTTCCACCACCCCGCGAAAGGTATTTGTTTGACAAAATGAATGCAATATGCAAAAGCCGTTTTCCAATTGTAAGCACAAAAGTGGCAAACCCAACAACCATAAACATTACCTGCCAAGCATCAAATTCGCCTTCGTTGCTTAAGTTGGCAACACTAATTACAAGCGAAAACAACATCCAACCAATAAAATCGTCAATCATAGCCGCGGTCATCATCAAATTGCCAAACTTGCTTTTTATCATATCAATATCGATAAGAATTTTAGCAAGTACCGAAAGGGCCGTAATTGAAAGCGCTGTCCCCATAAAAAGAGACGTTGCTAATTTATCGTCCATACCAGCCGGAAACATGTAATGAAAAAAATACCAAGTTCCTGCAAATCCGCAGATAAAAGGAAAAAATATACCTGACAAACTGATTGCAGCAGCGGCATTTGCCTTTTCACGAATGGTTTTAAGGTTAATTTCCATTCCTGCAACAAACAGCAATAACAAGATTCCGATTCGGGCTAAGCCATCAAAAGCAATTCCGGCACCTACAGATTTTTCAAAAAAATTATGATAAAAGTCTGGGGCAAGACTTTTTAAACATGAAGGACCTAATAAAATGCCCGCCATGAGTTCGCCCATTACTTGCGGCAATTTTAGCTTGCGAAACAACTCCCCCAATAGGCGCGCCGATAACAAAAGCACCGCCACGAGCAATAAAAAGGGTAATACGTCTTCTCCAGGCAGTCGCGACATAAATCAAAATTATTATTATGAAATGTATAAACCCTTTCTCTTAATTTAATAAATAGATAATTAAAACATTTTTCTAAAATTCCGAACAACAAGAATAGGATGTTTTAATTACACTACAAAAAAATTTTGTAAAAATCAGTATTAATATTAAGATTTATTACATGTGTTAATGTATTCATATCTACTAAATCAACCAATAGTAAATGTAGTGCAAATTGCTTAAAATATTTGTAAATGGCCTTTGGGGATAATTTTCCCCTAATAGATTTGCGTCTAAATTGTAATATATGATATCAAAATCACTACTTAAATTTATTTCAACCGGTTGCATAATTGCACCACTCTGTGCCGGAAGTATTATTGCACAAACTCCTTCCGACGCTGTAATGATGGAGGCCGGAGAAATTTGTGTTGGCGTTAATTACAACCACAGTGCATGGGACGAATATTGGGAAGGCGATTCTTTGCGCACAAACGAAAATATCGGGACCCTTACAACTCAAGCGGTAACTGCCGGTTTTATGTTGGGTATTATGGATAGAGTAAACATTCTTGCCATGTTGCCTTATGTTGCCACTAACCCAAGCGCAGGCGTAGTTGCCGGCGATAAAGGATTGCAGGATATCTCACTCTTTTTAAAGGTTAACGCCCTCGAAAAAACAGTTGGACCCGGTAACTTAAAATTACTTGCAAGCGCAGGTATTGCTATCCCACTTGGAAGTTATATTGCCGAAAATCCTTTTGCCATCGGTCTTGGTTGTCCGGATGGCATTTTTAGAGGAATAGTGCATTACGATGTAAATAATGGTATTTATGCGCGTGTTGACGCCGTATATCATTTGCGAGGTAGTTCTGAAATTGTCCGCAATTATTATTATACAACACAAGGTTATCTCACATCAGAAATTGATATGCCCAATGCATTGGATTATAATGCAACTGCAGGTTATATCACAAAAAATAAACATATAAAAGCTGAAGCCGTTTTAAGCGGTTTAACAACGTTTGGTGGTTTTGATATTCGCCGTCAAGATGGCGGATTTCCATCAAATAATATGGAAGTAATGCGCATCGGAATAAATGCAGATTATTATGATCTATTTGTAAAAGGTTTTGCCGTGCATCTATATTCTAATTACGTTTTAGATGGCAGAAATGTTGGCAAATCAACTATGATAGGGGGAGGATTAAGTTATCAATTCCCTGTTTGGAAAGCGAAAGAAAAAACAACTGTAGAAACTCCAAAAGAAAACTAACATGAAAAATTTAAAACAAACGATACTTGCATTAACAGCCGTAGGCACAGGATTATTTATTATGCAATCTTGCGAAAAAGACCTGCCGCGCTTTAATAATTTTGAAGCGTATACTTACTCAGGGTTGGATACCGCTGCCGGAAACTGGGAACCAATTTTTTTATCTACAACATCTGATACTGCAATTGCAGCCCCTGATGATATTACATCTGCAGCTTACCTTGCCGAATTAGCTGAAGTTAAAAGTTACTCAGGCGCCTTAAGTGCTGATGAGGAAGAAATTTTGGACTATTGGGGAAATAACACTGTCATTCGCTGGCAAGAAATTGCTCAGGAACTTGTTGCAAAATACAACTTGGCGCCGTCACCAAACGCTGATGATACATATTCAGCTCCCGACCCATTAAATCCCGGAAATTATCCAAATGTGCCCTTCGCACATCCAACGTATACTTGCAGAGCGTATGCCTATCTTGCAGCAGCACAATATGATGCAATCTTAACTGCTTGGCATTATAAATATACCTACAATCGTCCGGCTCCTAACAAAGTGGACGGCTCCATTCAATTATATTATCCTGATAATAATCTCCCTTCTTATCCATCTGAAGATGCTGCAATAGCAGAAGTTTCATCAGAAATGTTGAAATTTTTATTCCCGTTAGAAGTAGATTATCTCAATCAAATGGCCGACGAATGTCGCGAATCGCGTAAGTGGGCTGGGTTAAATGTTGAAAGCGATTTAACCGCAGGAAGCGATATTGGTGGTTATGTTTTCAGACAATATAAAGTGCGCGCTGCTAACGATTCTATGAAATTTGCACAGGTAAATGTTGCAGCTTATGCAGCTTATGAAACCAATGCCGATGCGCTATGGGGCGACCAATGGCCGCATTGGGAAAATCTTGAAGTTCCGCAACGTCCGGTTGGTATAACACCTCAATTTGGTCGCGTTTCTGAATGGTGGATTCCAAACGTAGAAACTGTGCGTCCTGGTCCGCCACCAGCAATAGGTTCTGCAGAATACAATGAGGCAGAAAAAGAATTATTGGATTATACAGATCATTGCACTACCGAAGAAAAGGAATCTGCATATTTTTGGTCCGATGGTTTTGGAACCTCAACTCCTACAGGTCATTGGAATAGAATTG
>JBBRGZ010000164.1:0-6498 GCA_038223395.1 Chitinophagales bacterium | reverse complement strand
ATTTTCATCCATAATTTCGTTTATGAGAGTGTCCTTGGAGGTGCGGTCTTTCAAAACAATTTTTCGAGCATAAGCGCGCTCGGTAAAAAGTCCGACAAATGTTTCTCCGCGCATAACAATAAGTGCTCCCACATTGTTATCTACCATTTTTTTGAGCGCATCGTAAACCGTAAACTCGGGGTGAATTGTTAATGGGTTGTTTCTCTTTTTTTCAAGGATTTTGTGGACAGTTGGCATACAAGAAAGTTTAGAGGTGAAATGAACAGAACGTTTATGCAAGTTACTATTTTTTTTGAAATATTTTAAAACATGAAACGCTTAATATATCTTTGCGCCGGAGAGTTGGCAGAGCGGTCGATTGCGGCAGTCTTGAAAACTGTTGAGGTGTAAGCCTCCCGGGGTTCGAATCCCTGACTCTCCGCTCAATTTGATATCCCGCGTTTTGCGGGATTTTTTTTTATCCTCAACTCAAAAAGAACGGCCATTGTAGATTAAAACGAAGCTTTGCAGGTAGTTTCTAACCATTTTTAATTTTTCTTTTGCTCCGAATGGCTCTCCTTTTATACAAAAAGGCAACATCCGAACTAGCGATAGCAGCCTATTTTATTTTTCTAATAATCCGATTTTTTATACATTTACATATGTTCTATGCAGCCCTCATATCGCAAGCCTTGTTCTTTTTGTATTATAATTTCTCTGCCGATTCCGGTTCAAAAAGCAATCAAATCTATAAACTGATTGAATCTTCTATTCCGCTCATTGGAATAATATTTCAAATTGATTGGCTAATATTTTTAAGTATATTTGGATACGGGCTTATGATTTTTGAAATGCTGCTTACAACGCTGATTCCGGTAACTGCAATATCACAATATTTCTCACTGCGCAACCTCATTACCGGAAATACATCTAAATTGCTGAAAACTTTAACACAGGATGGTGTATCAATGAAAATAATAAGACCTACAAATCAAATAATTGTGTCATTTGTTTTTGCTGTTATTTGTTTTACAACAACACTCATTTATTATATTAACAATATTAATTGAAAGGTTATGTTATCAGCAACGCAACATCTAAATTTACTTAGCAAGGGTTGGATAGTACAAAGTCTCGAATATCTTGATGCCAATAAACTCAATTCAGGAGTTACTGCATTTTATGGATATAAAAACAAGCTCACATTGCGCTTTTATTCAGCAGAAAATATATTGCGACTTATGATTCACCAAATGCAAGATAATCGCTGTCTTCAATTTGATTGTGAAGATAAAACGGATGATATTTTAAATGCAATTTTCGAAATTCAAGATGATCTTGCAATAGACAATTATTTTGGTCACTATTTTAATTTACAACAAATTGCAAACGTTTCTGTTTTAATGACAGAACAATTTTTATAGGAATATTTTTTTGGGGAACTACAACATTTTTTTTAAACAAATTTTACCTTCACCCCTATTTAATAACCTGTAATTTTATATCAGATTCTCCTTCTGATGTTTTGATTACGCAATAATATATTCCGGCGGCTGCATTTTGTGAATTCCATAGTGTTGTATTATTTCCAGTATTTGCATTGCCTTTAAATACTGTATCAATTCTCTTTCCGGTATTATCAATAATATATATTTCAACTTCAAGTGGATGTGTAATTTGATATTGTAAATTAAAAACATCATTTGATGGATTTGGAAAAACATGTAAATCGAAAGTATTATTTCCATCTTCAATATTTACTTGTTCGGGACAAAAGGTTTCTTGAACATCGTAAAAAGTATTAGTTGCGATATTAACACATATATCTAATACGCCGGATGGCCAATGAATAATTAAAGAATCAATAATTGTAGCATCTCCCAAACCAAATTCAACATTGAGAGAATTCATACTATTAAAAGAATTTTGAGCAGATACTTCGCGCATTTGCCAAACATCAACGCCATTTATTTTTGCTTTAATATGTACTTGAGCACCAAGACCAGAACGATTTGAGCCTATTAATAATCCCGGACCGTTGCCGTGTAATTCAAAATTGACCCAATGGTTTCCATTCGTTGAAGAATTATTATTATACAATGCTTTGCCGGTGCCAACGCCGGAAACAAATAAATCAATATCGCCATCCTTATCATAATCGCCTGCAGTTGCTCCGTAATATGAACCATTATGTGTTACAGGTGCTTCATCAGTTATAGAAGTAAATGTTCCATCGTTATTATTTTGATAATATTTGCAATTAGATCCATCGTTAGTCACAAAACAATCTAAGTCGCCCTCGTTATCAAAATCCTCCCAAACAGAAGCAAGACTTAATCCCTGATCACCTACTATTGCACCAACTGCTCCCTCCGACATTTTTGAAAATGTTGCGCCATTATTTCGATATAAATTATTTTTCATTCCTATACCTGCAGATGTACCAATATAATTTGTGAGGTAAGCATCTAAATCGCCATCATTATCATAATCAATCCAATTCCAAACTTGGCCATCAACACCATCAGTTGCAATTGGAGCAGTAGTAATTTTTGTAAAATATCCTGTTTCCCAAGTATCAATTAAAGTATTATTATATAAATAATCAGTATGCACTGTTCCGTTTGCAGGACCACTTCCAATAAAACAATCAATATCGCCATCCTGGTCATAATCGCTCCAAGTTGGAACTGTATAAGGAGCAGCTCCGCGACAAATTATGGCAGTGTCAATGCGCGTAAATGAAAAACCATCATAGGTTAATAATTTATTGCTGTCGGTAATTCCACCAAAACCCAACGGAGCAGCTATAATTAAATCCAGCCAGGTATCATTATTAATATCTCCCCAGGAAGAACCCCATCCTTTTAAAGCGAGGCTATCGCCCATTAAACCATCGGTAACTTTTGTAAAGGTGCCATCTCCATTATTTTTATGTAATGAAGAACCCCTGGTATTTGCGCCTGAAATAAAACAATCTATAAATCCATCATTATCATAATCGCCCCAAGTGCAGCCATAACCGGCATCAGTTTTTAAATGACTGTTATCTATTTTAATAAAACTTCCGGTTCCGGTATTTAAAAATAATCCGCTGCGCACCCAATATAAATCGAGCCAGCCATCATTATTGTAATCGATAAAAGCACAACCTGAGTACGAGTTTGAAACAGCACCACCAGCTGCGACTACTGCATTATCGCCATTATTATTTTCTGTAAAAATTTGACCATGCACTAGTATTGGTGCAATAGACAAACATAAGAGTAGTAATTTTTTCATAAACTATAATTTGAATGCAAACTTGTGGCATATTTTACAAAAAAGGGTTCTATCCGATAATATCTTACCTCATTTTTAGGCAACAATTTGTTTATCGGCATTTTTTCTGAAATCGGAAGGCGACATACCGGTAATTTTTTTGAAAGTAGAATTAAAGGTTGCTTTATTATTATATCCCACATCGAAGGCTACGGATAAAATTTTTTCGGTATTATGGGGATCGGACAGCAAGCGTTGTGCTTCTTGAATGCGATAATTATTAATTAATTCGGCATAATTTTGTCCTCCAATGGCATTTATGGCCTGCGACATATGATGTGTAGAAATGCCGAGTTGCGTTGCAAGATGCTGAATTTTAAGGTCATTTTTCAAATAGGGTTTTTCTTTATCCAAAAGGGTTATTAAATCTTTATAGATGTGTTCGGCTTCTTCGGTTTTGAGTGTAGAATTTTCATATCGCACAGCTGCTTTAATATGTGTAATGTCGAAATTAACGGGAGTGTCTTCCTGTTCATCATTAATTAAACGTTCGTTGAATACAGCGGGTTGTTTAAATCCCATATAACCTACCATATAAATAAAAATGCTGATTGTAATTGAAATTGCATAATCGTATTCCAATTGCAGTAATTTCAAAACAACCAATACCCAATAACTAATATTAACTACTCCAAAAATGAGATAAAACCAAGCTACCTGCTTTAACCAATGATATTTTAAAAGTTCGCCCGGAATGGCGAAGGAATTGAGTTTATTCTTTTCTTTTCTGATTTCAATAAAAATAAAGCAAGCATAAACAAGTAAACTGATACATTGCAATGCTATGAAAGTATAATTGATTGGTGTAATTAAGTTGCCAAAAGGTTTGAAATAATTATCTCGCAAAATGGGAATTACGCCAAACAAATTGCGTAATATTAAAGGAACCATAAAAACGCTATGCAACCAAAAAGGCAAATAATGTAAATTAAAATTGGCTTTCGTTTGGTTTTCGTTTAACACCTTAATATATAAATAAATAAGTGGCCCATATAAAAAGGGGATAGGCGCTACCCAACCATCCAGCCAATGATATTTAGCTGTATAGCCTGTCCAAAATGCTACATAATATACCATTGATACAGCAAAAAGACTGATTACAGTTGCCAAAATTTTGTTTGCACGTAAATTACCCTTGCGATTTAGCAGGAGCATTGCTGCCAATACAAAACCATGAACGGCAGAAATTAAAAATATAATTGTCCAGGAGTCAAAATGTGGTTCAATTGCTATCACACTTCAATGATAAGTGAAAGCAATTGCTTTTTTGTCATTTCGATGTTAAATTGTGTTATGGTTATTCGTAAATTTTTTTAGAATGAAGTATTGTTATCGTCGAGTTTAATCTTTTGACGCAATACTCTATTAACATCAATGCTATTATTAATTTCAAATCCTACCAATAGTACCAATGAATTCAAATTTATCCAAATCATTAAAACTATCAATGTTCCAATAGAGCCATACACTTCATTGTAAGAAAGAAAATTGTTGGCGAGGTATCCGAAAATTAGTGAGGTTAGGATAGAAAAGATTGTTGCAAAAGTAGCACCAGGAGTTATAAAACGCCACCTATGTTTAACAGAAGGGCCATAATAATAAATGAGCGAAATGCCTGAAAAAAACAACAATAATAAAATGAAATACTGTAAAATTGTTAAAATAACTGTGCCTGTATCATCTTCCCAATGGATTAAACCTCCCACCAAACCCACCAAATTATCGCCTGTAATAATTAGAATAAGCGATGTTAAAAATAAAATAAATAGGTAAAAGGTTAAACGTACAGAAGCAATTCTTCTGCGCCAAAAACCTCTGCGTGCATAAATGGTATGTTCCTTATTAAAGGTAAGCATGAGCATACGAACACCATTAGTTGAAAAATAAAATGCGAAAATAAAACCTAGGGATAATAACCCACTGCGTTTAATACTTGTTATACCTGTAATAGTGGATTCAAGAAATGTGTATCCACTATCTGGTAGAATATCTTCAAAAAATTTATGAATAAGTACATCTAAACCTGCAATTGGAATATAGGGTATGAGTGTAAATAAAAAGATAATAGAAGGGAAAACGGCTAACAAAAAATTAAAAGAAATTGCCGAAGCCCGCACCGGCAACTGATCGCGCCGTATCTCTTCACGGAAAAAGGTAACAACATCATACACCGGAATATTATCAAAACCCGGTATACTGGTATGCTTCGATTTTTCAATAAAAAGCGTATACCTGTTGGCAGCGGATTTTTTAAATTTATCAGGTATCAGATTCATTCATTCAATAATTTCGGCGTAAATATACCACTAAATTGACCTCACTTTCAATAATAGCTGATTTACTGCGGGTTCGTCCGGATAATTTTGCTTCAATTGTTCAATTATTTGTGTCGCCTTATTTTTTTGTCGGGTGCTGATATACAATTCAGCTAATTTAATTTTAGCATTCAAATAATCAGGATCTAATGCAATAGTTTTTAAAAAGGAATTCTCGGCTTCTTTCAATTTTCCTGAATTCATTTGTAATACTCCCAAATTATTCCAAGCTAAATAGTATTCAGGATTTTCTTTTAACACAAATTGATACCCCTTTTCTGCCAAATCAAGATTGCCGGAAAATAATTGGGCTGTTGCCAATTTAAAATTGTTATCGAGATTAAATGGTTGCAATTTAACAGCTTTTGCAAAATATTCAACAGCCTGCGGATATTGTTCTGTATTTAAATACGCTTCACCAATGCGATAAGACGCCCACATGTCGTCGGATGCAGAATTTTTTAAGTTTTTAGAAGTAGCAATAATGTCGCTATACTTTGCTTGTATAAAATATAAATGTATTAATGTTTTATTATAATCGTCGTCTTTTGTTTTTACTTTATTTAAATACCATTTTACGCTATCTAATAGCATCTTTTCATTATTAAATGCTTCGTAATAATGTAAATAGCCTTTTGCCATTGTAAGCGGCGTAGGATTTTGATCTGTCATGCATTTTAAACCTAAAAAATTACCGCTTGAACTTGTTTTTTCTTTGTTTGGTATTTGAATTTTATGGTCAGATATTGAGACATGTGGTATATCAATAGCGCCCGATTTTGGAATATGACATCCACTGCAATTATCATCTTGTGCTAAACGAATTACCTCTGTTTCGGTGCAATAGTTTACTAACGGAGTGTGACAGGTTTTACAAGCATTA
>JBBRGZ010000163.1:0-6511 GCA_038223395.1 Chitinophagales bacterium | reverse complement strand
AATGGTGGATGAAATATCGGTAAAAAAAAATTTACAATTTAATTGAAAGCTCCAAGTGTCCTCCCAAACCAAATTCTACTATTTTTTGAAGCGTTGAAATACGAACCTCTTTAATATTATTTTCTATTTTAGAAATATATCCTTTATTTGTTCCACATTTAAGAGCAAGTTGTTCTTGAGTCATTCCTTTTTTAATACGGGCTTGTTGAATTAATACACCAAGTTTAAACATTTTAAATCCTTTCTCATATTTATCACGTTTTGCCGACCCAATTTTACCATATTGTTCTTCAATAAATTGATCAAGTGATTTTATATTATTTTTATTTTTCATATTGTTTTTTATAGATGGTTAAGTTGTTCGATTGAACAACTTAAAATTAGAAAAAAAATCCAATAAGCCTCTCGAATACCGCGTAATGGATAGCAGCGGAAACCCTGTCTGCCGGCTGCGCCTGCGCCAGGCAGGCCCACAGCGAGGCACGAGCGAGGAGTTGCAGCGTATAGCCCGACCCGCTTAATCCTATTTAAAGATTAGAATTATTGAGATTAAGTTTTCAGAATATTTTGCATATAAAAAGCACCCTAGCGGGAAACGCCCAAATTGGAATTTTCCCCATCTCATATACCCTCCACATAGAAACAATATAAAGCAATTCCCAAATCCCAAATCCCACATCCCAAATCCTTTGTCCTACGTCCTTCGTCCCTCAATCCATCAAAAGATACGCCTTAATAAACTCATCAAGCCCACCATTCAATACCGCATCGGCATTGCCAACTTCATAACCGGTTCTGGCGTCTTTTACTAATTTGTAGGGATGTAGAACGTAGTTGCGAATTTGGCTGCCCCATTCTATTTTTTTCTTGGTGCCTTCTATCTTGTCTTTTACGGCTTGTTGTTTTTGCATTTCGAGGTCGTAAAGCTTGCTGCGGAGCATTTGCATTGCCATTGCACGGTTGAGGCCTTGGGTGCGGTTTACTTGACATGCTACAACGATGCCTGTGGGTTTATGGGTAACGCGGACTGCAGTTTCTACTTTATTTACATTTTGTCCGCCGGCACCGCCACTTCTAAATGTATCCCACTCCAAATCGCTAGGCGAAATATTAATTTCTATGGTATCGTCAATGAGTGGGGAAACAAAAACGGAAGCAAAGGAAGTATGGCGTTTTGCATTGGAATCGAAGGGAGAAATGCGCACTAAACGATGCACGCCATTTTCGCTTTTGAGCAAACCATAGGCAAACTCGCCGTCAATTTGTAGGGATGCACTTTTTATTCCGGCAACATCGCCCGACTGAAAATCTAATTCAGTAACCTTAAATCCTTTTTTGTTGGCATACATATTATACATGCGATAAATCATGCTCGCCCAGTCGCAACTTTCGGTGCCACCTGCTCCTGAATTAATGGTTAAAATGGCAGGCAACTGATCCTCCGATTCGGTTAGGGTAGATTTAAACTCGAGTTCGTCTAATGTTTCTCTCGATTTTGTAAGCTGCTCGTCCACCTCTTCTTCTTCGGTTTCTCCGGCTTGCCAAAACTCAAATAACACAGTTAAATCATCAACTGCGAGTTGTGCATCATTGTATGCTTTTATCCAAATGTTGTTGGTCTTGATTCTTTTTAAAATACCCTCTGCATTTTTAGGAATGTCCCAGAAACCGGGTTGATGGGTAATTTGTTCGTCCTCGCTAACCTGAATTATTTTATCATCTACGTTAAAGAAACCTCCTCAAAACAAGCAATTTGTCTCTTAAATCGTTTAAGTGTTCTAATGTCATGCGGCAAAGATAGGGTATGGATTTTCAATTAGGTAATTGGGTAATCGTCAATTTGGAAATTTCCAATTTTGTAATTTAAATTACAGACCTACGTTAAGTTGTAATTAAAAGCAATTCTTTGTGAAACCCTTGTGACTTCGTGCCTTTGTGGCCCTGCATTTCTTTCGTAAATTATAACCACATACGCCTTGTTAGCAAGTTAACTATAAATAAAATTATTTATTCCTCTTATTTGTAATGAATTTAAACCATGCAAAATTTTTCTGCTTTAAATCGTAATGAAAACCTCGTGAAGGCAAGCTCGGAACATTTCGATGTTTTGATTATTGGCGGCGGAATTACGGGAGCAGGAATTGCTTTGGATGCTGCATCGCGGGGATTAAAGGTATTGTTGTTGGAGAAAAATGATTTTTCAAGCGGCACATCTTCAAAATCTACAAAATTGATTCATGGCGGATTAAGGTATTTAAAACAATTGGAATTTGGTTTGGTGCATTCGGTTGGGCGAGAACGCGCCGTTATACATAAACTTGCAAAACAAATTGTTAAACCGGTGGATATGTTGCTGCCGATTTATAAAAATGGGTCGCTTGGAAAATATTCTACTGCGTTGGCATTAAGGATTTATGATTTTCTTGCCGGCGTAAAAAAGGAGGACAGGTTTAAGATGTTTAATTTATCTGAAACCAAAAAAATGGAACCCTTTTTAAACACAAACGGATTAATTGGTTCTGCTTTATATAAGGAATATCAAACCGATGATGCGCGTCTTACGATAGAGGTTTTGAAAACTGCTGCCACCTTCGATGCTTTAAGTTTAAATTATGCACTTTGCGAAAATTTTATTTATGATAAGAAGAATACTGTTAAAATAATTGGAGTGGAATTTCGAGATACCATTCAAAATAAAATGTATTCTGCTACTGCAACCAAAATAATAAATGCTGCCGGTCCCTGGGTTGATGAAATTCGGTTAAAAGATCCTGCTCCGGATAAAAAAAGTTTGCATTTAACAAAGGGAGTGCATGTTGTAATTGATAAAAATAAATTTCCAATTCAACATGCAATTTATTTTGATGTGCCTGGCGATAATAGAATGATATTTGCAATTCCACGTGGCAACATGGTTTATGTTGGGACTACAGATACAAATTATTTCGGAAATAAAGATTTGATAGATGTTACTTCTGAGGATGTTTCTTATTTAATAGATGCAATTAATGCTGTGTTTTCAGGAGTTCAAATATCGCAGCAGGATATTCTTTCCAGCTGGGCGGGATTGCGACCGCTTATTCACGAGGAAGGTAAATCGCCTTCAGAACTATCGCGCAAAGATGAAATATTTATTGCTGATTCGGGATTAGTTTCAATTGCCGGTGGTAAACTGACGGGGTATAGAAAGATGGCTGAAAAGGTGGTAAATAAAATCGTAAAAGTAATAGAAAAAACAAATCAAAAATCGTATTCAAAATGCAGGACAGCAAGCATACAATTACATGGGTCTGCAATTGAAATTCCAATTGAAGAATATATTCAGCGTAGGGCAGGGGAGGCTTCACAAATTAATTTCACATTGGAAGATGTTTTTTATTTAGTAAATACGTATGGCTCTGATACAGAAAAGATAATTGAGATTGGGTATGCCAATTTTAATAAGCTGGAAAATAAAACCGAAAGCCTTGTGCGCGCTGAATTGCAATATTCTGTTGAATATGAAATGACAAATAATATTTCTGACTTTGCAATTAGAAGAACAGGACGTTTATATTTTGATAAGCGGCAACTTGAAAACAATTATAAAAAAATGCATGATATTATTTCTACAATATTAAATGAGTCCTCTTCACAAAAAAACGATAATCTATTATTTTTTGAGGAAGTATTAAGGAGGAGCGCTGCGTTTGAAAATGTAAATTAGGATTTCTATTCGGAATTCTTTTTTTGCCACACGAAAGCTCTTAGTGCTTTTCTTTGTGCCTTTGAGCCTTTGTGGCAAACACGAATTTAAACAATAAAAACACCAATTATTTTCGTTTTAATTGATGCTTATGTTTTTTCTGCCACGAAGGCACGGAGGCACGAAGATTTCACGAAGTAATTGTGCAAACACCTGAACAACTTAGCTTTAAAAAAAGCCTACCTATATCATATTACCCGAAATCTCTTAGTGTTTTTTCTTTGTGCCTTAGTGCCTTTGTGGCAAATAAGAATTAAACAATACAAACTCTTATAATTTTCGTTTAAATTGATGCTTATGTTTTTTCTGCCACGAAGACACGGAGGCACGAAGATTTCACGAAGTAAAATTTTAATCAGCTAAACCGCTCATGTTTTTCTTGGCTGTACGCTAATTGGTACAATTATCCACAAATTTGTTAGCATCAGTACATTGTAGATAATTGAGATGGCTGTATTTTCGACACAATATTTGACTATGGCGGTGAAAAAAAAGGTATCTGTGCGGAAAGAAAAAAAGATTTTCATTCTCGACACCTCAGTGATCTTACACGACCACAATTCAGTTAACAATTTTGAAGAACATGACGTAGTAATCCCCATTACGGTTCTCGAGGAGCTCGACAATTTTAAAAAGGGAAACGAAACCATCAATTTTGAAGCTAGGGAGTTCATACGTTTTCTGGATGCAAAATCGAAGGAAGTTACACTGCAGGAATGGCGCCAAATTAACGACAGAAGCAGCGGAAGAATGATAGTGATGATGTATGAACACAATGGTGTAAATGCAGAAAAGATTTTCGGCGAGGAAAAGCCGGATCATAAAATATTAAATACAGCGCTCGTTGTTAAAAAGAAATATCCCGAGAGTAAAGTAATACTTGTTACCAAAGATATTAATCTGCGTTTAAAGGCAAAATCGCTCGGATTATTAGCAGAAGATTATAAAAATGATAAAATTGAAGACCCTGAATTTTTAAAAGAACCAATAGAAACTATTGAAGGCATTGCGCATGAAGATATTGATAAAATATATAGTGAAGGTGCAATCGGGTTTAAAAAAATATTAAAACAAGAACCCTTTTCTAATCAGTGTTTTATTTTAAAAAATGGAAGTAGTTCAGTTTTAGCAAGTTATAATTCTGTTGATCAGGTGTTTGAACGGATTAATAAATCAACAGCTTACGGCATTAAACCGCGCAATGCAGAGCAGGTATTTGCTTTGAACGTTTTGCTCAATCCGCAAATAAAATTAGTAGCATTACAAGGACAAAGCGGAACGGGTAAAACATTGCTCGCATTAGCAAGTGCATTGGAGCAGCGCAGAAATTATAAACAAATATTTTTGGCAAGACCTATTGTTCCTTTAAATAATAAAGATATCGGTTATTTGCCGGGAGATATTAAATCGAAGTTGAATCCTTATATGGAACCGCTTTGGGATAATTTAAAGATGATTCAAAATCAATTTGATGTAAATGATCCGGAATATAAAGCAATTGCCGGCATGATTGAACAGGAAAAACTTGTTATTCAGCCACTTGCTTATATTAGAGGAAGAAGTATTTCGAATATCTTTTTTATTGTTGATGAAGCGCAAAATTTAACGCCGCTGGAAGTAAAAACAATTATAACCAGAGCAGGAGAGAACACAAAAATTATTTTTACGGGAGATATTAATCAGATTGACACACCATATCTCGATTCGCACAGTAATGGTTTAAGTTATTTGATAGATAAAATCAAAAATCACTCGATGTGTTCGGTTATTACCCTACAAAAAGGAGAAAGAAGTGAATTGGCAAATTTGGCCAACGAACTTTTATAAATACATATGTTTTACTTTAAGGGTTGGCTCTGTGCCAACCTTTTTCAGTTTATAATTGTGCATATCTGAATAGTTTATCAAACTTAAATTCAATTACTTTCGCAACATGGCAAATACCAATTACAATTATTCAGAAGAACATGTTAGAACCCTTGACTGGATTGAACATATGCGTATGCGCCCTGGTATGTACATCGGCAAATTGGGCGATGGTTCTGCGGCTGATGATGGCATTTATGTGCTAGTAAAAGAAGTAATTGATAACTCCATTGATGAATATATGATGGGTTACGGCAAAAAAATAGACATTGATATAAAAAATAATACCGTAACTGTGCGCGATTTCGGTCGAGGAATTCCACTCGGAAAAGTGATTGATTGTGTGAGCGTTATGAACACCGGTGCAAAATACGATACCGCCGCTTTTCAGAAATCTGTGGGATTAAACGGAGTAGGAACCAAAGCAGTAAACGCATTAAGTCAATATTTTAGAGTACAAGCCTTTCGCGAAGGAAAAACGAAGATGGCGGAATTTGAAAAGGGACTTCTACAAAAAGACAATGCATTAATAAAAACAACGGAAAGAGACGGTACGTTGGTGACTTTTATTCCCGATAATGCCATCTTTAAAAATTACCATTTTATTCCCGAATATTTAGATAATTTATTATGGAATTATGTGTATTTGAATGCAGGACTTACAATTAATTTTAATAACAATAAATATTACTCGCAAAATGGGTTGCTCGATTTATTGCGCCGCAAAACCAATGAAGAAGATTTACGTTATCCAATTATTCATTTAAAAGGGGAGGATATTGAATTAGCTTTATCGCATAGCAACGAATACGGCGAAGAATATTACAGTTTTGTAAACGGACAATACACAACACAAGGCGGAACGCACCAAGCTGCATTTAGAGAAGCAATTGTAAAAAC
>JBBRGZ010000162.1:0-6613 GCA_038223395.1 Chitinophagales bacterium | reverse complement strand
GTTCTAACAAGGTAAAAACAATATCTGAAGGTGCATCGGTCGGTAATCGTTTGTGTGCTTGCGTAAATATCCATCCTAAAAGTAAACCTATAGCAATGCCACCAAAAACCATCCAACTGAAACTTAAAATTGCATCGCTCCAAATAAATTGTCCTGTTCCAACCGCTATTAATGCAAAACGAAAAATGATTAAAGAGGATGCATCATTAAAAAGACTTTCGCCTTCTAAAACTGTAGCAGTTGTTTTAGGCACTTTTACAAATTTTAAAATTGCACCTGCGCTTACAGCATCAGGTGGCGATACGATGCCACCCAATAAAAATCCCAGTGCAAGCGAAAAACCCGGAATAAAATTATTTGAAAATAAGGCAACCGAAGTAGCAGTAAAAAATACAACCAAAAAGGAAAAACTTGTAATAATACGCCACCACCTTTTTAAATCTTTAAACGAAATCGACCACGCCGCTTCAAATAATAAAGGCGGCAAAAAAATAAAAAATATCCAATCAGGATCGATTGTAATTGGAGGCAGCGATGGGATAATACTAATCAACAATCCGGCAACAACCAGCAAAATAGGGTAAGCAATTTTAACTTTTTTTGCCAGCATTTCGACCAGCACAATCAGTATAATAATACCAATTAAAAAGGGAAGCGTTTCGTGCATGAATTTCTATAGCTCTTACAAAGGGTTAAAAATGTAATATTAATGACGAAAGTAAGCACAATTTTATTTCAAAAGGATATCATTAGGTTAATATTTTAAATTTGAGAGTTTTGGCAGTGTTATTAGATGAATTGCGTTTAAAGGGCCTCTAATATGTGTTTATTTAGGCAATATTCCAGGTTCAACTACTCATTATCCCGTAGTGAAAACCTTGTGGAACATGGGTATAAGCACAAATTTTTACTAATTGCTTGCCCTAAAGAATTCTTAGAACTAAACTAAGTAAAATATTATATTATTACAATTATTTCACAGAAAAATCCCATTTTACACCAACTACCGGAAGTATTCCTAACCAATATTTATTGTCTCCAAACGGAACGTAATTACCATTTATATCAAGCGATAACTCTCCTTGATCATTGCGAGCATCAAGATCATATTTTTTCAAATTTTTCCTATTATAAACATTAATAATATGGAGAAACGCTGTTATGGTGCCAGACTTTTCAGTTTCAAATGCTCTGTTAATGCGCAAATCTAATCTATGGTAAGGTGGGTAAGTTGTCCCATTATATTCATCGTGCACAGCATAAAAATGTAAATCACCATTATCTAATGTTTGGTATCTATAAGTATAATTTGTTCTAGGCCAACCATAATACAATTGCCACGACATATTAAAATACCATGATTTTGTTGGTTTATAATTGATGTCTGCGTAAACGGTGTGTGTTTGGTTATTGAGTCGCGGTACTTCACCTGTGCGAGTAATTAAAAGGCCATTATATTCAATGTTTTTAATATCATCGGTTGCTTTTGCGAGAGCATAACTTAACCACCACGATATTTTTTTGCCTTCGTCATATCTTAAAAATAATTCTACACCTTTTGATTTTGAGCCATTAAAATCTATTTTAACTAGATCGTTTCGTGCTTCTGGATAACTTTCGAGATGATCTCTTAAATTTGTAAGTATTGGAGATAAGTTTTTTACATCCTTATAATACATTTCCGCTCTCAAATTGATGCCTTTAATAAATTGATGTTCAAATCCGAGTACATAATGAATTGCATGCGACGCTTTATAAAATTCGGTTTCTCCATAACTTACCAGGAGGCCATTTATAAATTCTGATTGATAATAATGTCCCCAACCTGCTCTTAAAAATGTTGTTTTATTAAAGCCATAAACTAAACTCGCTCTTGGGCTCCAATTTTTGTCGTTTGTGTAAGTGGTTTGGTCATAACGTAAGCCTGTTTCTCCAATAAGTCTTTTTGTTATTTTAAATTTTGTAGATATATAACCGGTATATTGTTCGCCGCTAGGGTTTAAATTAATATCAATATTTCTATCATAATAATATAATTGTTCATTAGAATCAACCCGCAATTCGTATATTGAACTAGTGTATTTATAATCTGCACTTAATAATTTTAATTCTGCTCCCCATTTTAAATGTACTCCTTTATTTATTTCCCATACCCAATCCTGTTTTATACCTGTATTTTTATAATCATTGCTGTCATTCAACATAATATTACCCTTATCCGTGTCTTCATATTTTTCGACAACTCCCGTGCGCAAATGATTAATATCACTAAAATAAACTATAGTACGTGCGCTAATTCTCGAAGTAAGATATGAATTAAGCGTCAGCCAAGTATAAGTACTGTTATAATTTGAATTAAAGAGTTCCAATGCATCTCCTTCCGGCGAATTGTTTGAGAAGGCCTTGTCGCCTGCATGGAGTAAATGATACGACAAGTTGTGTTTTTTATTCAACTGATATTCCACTTTAAAACTGCCATCGTAAAATTTAGGAAAATACTCTACATTTCCAATCGCCTTTAATGTTACATCCAGCATTCCTCTTCGTGCAGAAAATAAGTATGAGCCTTTATTTTTTGCAAATTTTCCTTCAGTATATACGCTTGCATACATTAAACTTAAGCCCACAGAAGTATTCCATTCATCAGGTTTAGGGTTTTTAGTTTTCATTCCAAAAACACCACTCAATCTATTTCCAAATTCTGCAGAAAAACCTCCTGTCATTAAATCAATGCCTCTTACACTTTCGATATCAACTATACTAAATAATCCACCACCAATATCACGTTGATGAAAAGGCTCATAAAGTTCCATTCCATCCAATGATATCATTACTTGATTTGCTTCGCCACCTCTTATAGAAAAACGACTACTGTAATCGCTCGACGAAATACCGGGAAGCCTTGAAACTGCTCTTGTAACATCCTCTGCCCAAGCCATGTTTTTGATATTTTCTTCGGTCAACGCAAGTGCTCCGGTAGAAGCGATTGTTTCCATTATAGAATAAGAACCCGGACTGACAGTTACTTCATTTAATGTAAAAGTTTCAGTAGTTAAATACATATTTCCTAGATCAACATTTGCTGCGTTCTCTACTTTAATATCACTAGTATTAAAATTTTCATAACCTAAAGAAGTAATGCTGATTGTGTAAATGCTATCCTTAATATTGGTAATAATAAATTTTCCATTTTCGTCAGAAATTGCTCCAATTTGCGTGTTTTTTAAGAACACATTCGCAAGTGCAACAGGTTGTTTAGTTTGAGCATTTAAAACAAATCCACTTATACTACCATGGTATTCATTTTGGCAAATTGCAATTTTATCGGTTATGTAAAACAACAGAATTAGGATTGTTATTTTTTTCATACAGTATATATTTATTGCGCTTTAAAAAATAATTTCATTTTAAAAATACGGGTATGCAAGATCCATGTCAATGATAACATGTATAGGTTTTCACTCAATTCAAATGCGCTGCTAATATATCAACCCAATTTTGTAGAAATTTTGAATATTGAAAATTCATTGGGTTCGGATGAGCTAAACTGCACTAAAGTGTATTATTGAAATGTTACAATACTCACTTACAACCCTATAATACAATACCCATATTAGCGATTTGTAGGTTTAATATTAACTTTTCGATAACCTAAAAACAATAAAATTGTTATCAGCATTATTGTCTGTAGTTGATTTCTTTGAAAAATTAAATTTTTCCAATAGGTTAATTGAGCCTTTATTTTCAGCATGCGTATATGCTGCTATAGAATTCATCCCCAAATTTTGAAATCCAAATTCTAGTACTTTTGATATCGCTTCCTGCATGTAACCGTTCCCTTGGTAAGGAGGTAATAACTCATACCCAATTTCTGCTTGCGACTTATCATCTTTAATTTCAAATAAGCAGATTGTACCAATTAATTTGTCGTCCAATGAAATTGCCCAATAGAACGCATCATTTTTTTTGCCGTTTTCAATAATAGTCTGAATAAAAGATTGTGCATCTTCAATCGATTTGCTTGGTTGTCTTTCGAGGTATTTATTTACCTCTTCATTGGAACGCAATGCAAATATTTCATAGTCGTCAGTAGGAGCGAGTTGTCTTAGTATGAGCCTTTCGGTTTTGAGTATGGGGAATGGAGTGGGGGTGTTGATTGGCATTTTATTTGGGTTATTTTATGGATTTGGCTTATGATTAATATTAATAGATTTGCGTGAAAAAAATCTGCTGTTAAAACAATATCCAAAACTACCAATTAAATTCAAAATTAGGCGTTGCTGATTAAAACATTTTAATCTAAATTATATTCAACTGCAAAATAGGTTTCAAATCAGGTTTAATAGCTTAAAAGTGTAGATAGTGGTCGAAAAAATATCTGGCTTTGAACTGATGTAAAGAAATGGAAGTTTGGCGCAATATTTAAAGAAATATTTGAAATTTATTTGACAAATTCTGAATGTAAATAAAAATTTCGAATTACCAATTAGCTAAAACGCCCTAGAGCATTGCATTTTTTAGATTTTTAAGATGAAATTTATTTTAATATGGGATTGTGGAATAGTTTTAAATGTTTTCCCTACAATTATTTTTCAAATGAAAAGACCGACAGCAATATAAAATTGCAGTCAGCCTTTTCGGAGTTTTAAACTAATAAATAAATTGTTCTAAAACAATTTTTCCATCTTCTACCTTGTAAACGCAAACCTCTGTTAAGTTCATTCTTCCTTGTCCTTTCATGGTTGCATCAAACACCCAAGTTATTGCGAAACAGTTTCCTGCAACAATAGGTTCAGAAATGGTTGCTGAGTGAAACTCTTCAACCAAAGATTGAAAATATACTGATTTTGCTTTGATAGCAATTAATCCATCAGCTAATTTAGGTCCAAAATTTTCATTGGGCTCAATGCTTTGAGCATTGTCCGCAAATAATTCTGCTTGGCACACATCAACTTGTCCCATACGGCAAAGTTCTACCAAGCGGTTTGCTACTTCTTGAGTTGTCATTATAATTATTTTTTTAAAATTGTTATTCAAAGGAAATACTCCCTTGATTTATTTTAGACACATTTGCCAAAGAAAACGGTCGGAAATTAAGAATTATTTTTCGCCTATAAGATTCTCAATTTCAGTTTTGGTATGTTTCAAATGAAAAAATTGAAGTTCAGCGCCTGAAGTATTATAGGGGTCGATTGATTTTACAATTTTTGTTCTTAAATCTAAAAGTTCTTCATTATTTGACTTATTTGCATGTTTAACCATTTCAATTTTCATGAGTTCTTTTTGCGTTTCATGTTGTGGATTAAAAATCCCATTGAGTTCACTACATTGATGACAAATGCCTTCTTTACTTATTAATGAGCATCGCTTTTCAAAAATTTTAATCATTGTTTGCCTTCCGTTGAATAATAAATGTTTAACCACTCCTTCTGTTACTTGTAAAATTTCTGCAACTTCTACAACTTTAAAATCATAAATTTCTTTTAAGAGCAACGCAATTTGTTGTTCGATTGGTAAGGTTTTTCCAATACATTTAAAGCAAAAATTGATATGTTCATTAAGTTCAAAAGCACCTTGTGAAGATGTTAGATGAACTTCCATTATTTTTTGCATAAAGTCAGGGGATGCCATTGCAGTCGCTTTACCAATGTCAGTTACATTATCAGGCCAACGGTTTTTTGAACGCATGAAGTTTTTTGTCAAATTAGTTGCAATAGAAAATACCCAAGTTTTTATCGAAGATTCATTTTTAAAAGATTGTAAATTTTGGGTTGCTTGAATAAAAGTGTCTTGTGTCAAATCTTCTGTGTCTTCTAAACTTGCAGTCATCCTTAAAATAAATGATTTTAAGTGTGGTGTAAAATCTTCAAAATCCGAATTGAAATTATTTATGTTGTATGTCATATTAATTGATAATTTTCAAGTTGTCAGATTTGAGTTTTGTATTTTTTTTATTTTAGCACGATGGCTTTTATATTAACGGGAAAAAACATATTTCCAAATATACAACACTTTATATTTTCTACTAAAATTATATACCTACTTAATTTTCAATTTAAAAACTGCCATAATGTTAATTTTTTTGGAATTCCGATTAACTGAGAATCATTAGGTTTAAAATCGTCTACGAAACAATTCATCGCATTAACTCCCAAACTCAGTCAGCGATTTTCGAAATATCTCCCAATTCCATTTTTTTATCGTGTATTATCAATCCCACCTTATCCCGCGTGAGCGATTGCAGCGGAAACCCCACAGCCGATCCCGATTTTTATCGGGAGAGGCGAGGAGTTGCAGCGTAAAGCGCGACCCGAAGGGGCACGCCCAAATTTTTCTGAAACGCACATCTCCTACCCCAAATCCCAAGTCCCAAGTCCCCCTCGTGGAAAACTAAATTCTAAAATGAACTCAATCTTCGTTTTTTTTGCGTCTTAATTCCAGTTATGCATGTAGATGTTTTATTAGGCCTGCAGTGGGGCGACGAAGGCAAGGGCAAAATTGTTGACTATTTAGCGGCACAATATGATGTGGTGGCGCGCTTTCAAGGTGGTCCAAACGCAGGGCATACCCTTATTTTAAACAATGGGGTGAAGTTTGTTTTGCACACGATTCC
>JBBRGZ010000161.1:0-6613 GCA_038223395.1 Chitinophagales bacterium | reverse complement strand
ACATCTGTATTCAAAAATGCAAGTCCGGTAATAGCATTCACATCCAACGCGCTACCTGCATTAAAACCATACCAGCCAAACCAAAGGAGACCAGTGCCAATAGCTATTAATGGGATGCTATTTGGAGGTGATTTGGAATCCCTTCGTTTTCCAACATATATTACAGAAGCTAAGGCTGCAAACCCAGCAGTAGCATGTACCACAATTCCACCAGCGAAATCGAGCACTCCATGAGCATATAAAAATCCACCGCCCCATACCATGTGTGCAAAAGGATAATACACTAAAACCTGCCAAACTATCAGAAAAAGAATATAGGATTTGAACCTCACGCGATTTACAAATGCACCCGTAATAAGAGCGGGGGTGATTATAGCAAACATCATTTGATATGCCATGAACACAAACTCCGGAAGTTTTGTATTTCCTGCAAAAGGTGTATTGAGATTAACACCGTGCATAAATGCCTTATCAAGGTTACCAATTATGCCACCAAACATATCTGTGCCAGACGCCAGATCTCCACTAAAACATAATGAATAACCACATATAAACCACATAATTGTGGAGATGCCCATAGAAACAAAACTCTGTATCATAATTCCGAGAATGTTTCGTTTTCCGGCAAGTCCTCCATAAAAGAAAGCGAGCCCTGGTGTCATTAACATGACGAGACTTGTAGCCAATAGCATAAAGCCTGTAGTTCCTGAATCAAACATAATTTTAAGTTGGGTTTATAGGTGAAATAACTGTTAAATTTAGTTTTATTAAAATGAAATGCCGAGGTTCACAAGTATTTCCATGCGGGTATTGGTGTTCTTACCATTGGAATAGAAAAATTCTTGGTTCTTTTGTAATTGTATTTGCCGTCCTTCAATGCGTAAATAAGAATTATCCGTAGGTTTATATTCTCCTCCTAGAGTAAGTCCCGAAAGAATGTAACCAGTTTGTTTTCCGGTATTATCTGTAAAAATTCCTCCTAAAAAACCGCTGGGGTCGTTGAATATTTCATACCTGCCATATATGCCGTGGGAATCGTTCATTTTATATTTCGCCGAGATTAGTGCGCTAAACATGCTCGCATTTTTTGTAATAATAGTATCGCGCAAGTCTGAGTTTTTCTGCGTACCATAATCACCCCCAATCTGCAGTTTAAATTTCTTCGCGTCGTAATTGAAAAATAGGTTCTGATATATCCGCAAATGTGATTGCGATATACTATCCGGTGAATCATCGCCAATATAATTACTATAACCTATGGCGGCATTATCCTTTACTGCATAATTAACAAGCAGTCCCAACGACTTTTTTTTATTTGTTTCTTCAAATATATTATATCCATTTAATGCAAACAAATTGACTTCGAGCTTATTCGATTTATAGTTTAAACGGGCTCCACTTTGATAGTAGGGTTCATTAAAAGTACCTATTGTTACCGAACTTGTTATGTTTTCTTTAGGAAACAGTCCTTCTGTACCAATATGGGTGCGAAAAAAACCGCCATCCAGCCATATTTTCTTCGACAATCTAACACCCACATGCGCTTCTAATATTGGATTATATGTGGCTGACCAGGTGCTTTTGGCTATATCTCCATAATGTATTGAAACAATACCCCGAACCTTTTCGGCATCGTATTGCGCTGTCAACATCATGGTATTTAGCCCAAACTGATTACTTCTGGAAGAGATTGTGGGCCATTTCTGAAACTCACCCGAACCAACAGAATCAGTATAATAAGCATAATAAGCATCCACATAGCCGCTTATTTTGAATTGTGGAGCAGGTGTAGAAATTGAATCTATGGTTTGGGAGTTCCCTTTATTGATAAACATTACAAGGGCTAGAAAAAAGCATACAATTATGCGTAAACATTTTAGCTTCATACCGGTTAATTTGGCCAAATTAAGTGTCGAAGATATGTATTTGATATTTAAATAACCAATAGTATGCTTTGAGCTGGTTAAAAACTATTCAACATCATTCTTATGCCTGATATTTGAATTATTGCAGTAGCGTGATAGTGGTTTGCATATTTGCCATGCTCTTCCTTTTAACGGGATAGTAAAGATATGGAATGTGGATCAGGATTGATTGTATAGGTCATTAAAAGTTGCTACTTAAAAATGGCTCTCACTTAAATGAATGTAATTAATTAATATGTCAGTCTGAAAATTATTATTTATTATTTAAATTGGACGATGGAGTTTTTTCTCAACCTGCTGTTTCGCCACCTATCATAGTTGCCAATTGTGAAGGTTAATCTGACAACAAAAATAGATTTGAATACGAAAACGAAATTCAGAATTTTAGGGTTTTAAATGCAGTTGAGCAAGATTGTTGTTATAGGATGAAGCTTTCCGCAAGACTATTCTATTTGATTTCTCCACAAAAATATTTAATATTGTGTTTATGGGAGAAATATTAAAGGCAAATCGCCCGCTTGAATATGTTGCATTTTGTCATGTCAAGATGAATATCGTAGAAGGTTTTGCATATATGTTTTTAGCAGTGGATGCGTACAGTAAATTCGCTATAAATTTAGGCGTCGAACACGATGATAGTCCACAAACGATTTTGAAAAATATCTATGAGCTAACTGAAAATGAGGAATTTACAAGTCTCAATAATCAAGGATTTACGCTAGTCATGGAAGAGAATGAAGATTTGGCTGAGCGAATTGAGGCGATAATAAAGTCTGTAAATGGCAAGTTGATTTATAATAAAACTTACAATAATCGCATTTCAAATCCAGTGTTGTTAAGTATATTGAATAAGTTGAATAAAGATGATTTTTAAACATTGAATTTCTTGTCAGTTTAATTGTAAAAGTGCAGGGTAAACGCCTTATGATTTTGTTTGATTGTTTATTCGTATCCCTTTCCTGTAAACCAATCATAGCCTTCAATTTTTCTGAATTCTTTTGGGACTGAATTTAAAACCTCCAATGTTTTGCTTTTATCTCCATAGTGTAGGTTTTTTGAAATCACAATCCTTCCTGTCTTAACACCTTTGTTGTCTTTTTCATAGAAAACATATTCCAAAGTATCCACTTTTTCCCCATTCCATTTGTATTTATACATTTCCGTTTCGCCTAGATGTCCATAACAAACCCCTCTTATCATTTTCTCTTTTGGTGCAAAAGTTGGATTCATAAATGTAATTTTTTTTGAGAATTCTTTTTTGTCGGCTCGGAGTAAATAGATGGTATTAAATACTTTTAAACAACAGCCGTTGAAACCATTACAGTTTACAACAAAGTCATTAAGTCCATCACCGTTAATGTCACGAATTGTATCATTTAAATATTCCATTGACCATTGTTTGTGAGAAAGCACTTTTTCAAAAGTGTTTTCATTCTTTGTATATATGTCAATATAAATTGCACTTGGGTCGATTCTTCGTATTATTAAGTGAGTACTTGCTTTTGTAAAGTGATAGTCTAAATTAATTTCAATACTTACAGGAATACTATCAGTCGAAACGATATATTTCTTAATATACCTTTCACTTTTAATATTTTGATTTGCAATTTCTAAAGCATCTTGCAAAATTTTGTCAAGCCTTATGCTGTCTGCATAGTCTTTTTCTTCAATTTTTCTTCTTTTCTCTAAACGTTCTTGTTCATTTTTATTAAAGCCTGTCTGCAAAGTGTCAGTTGTTATTACAGCAATATTTTCTCTATCGTTTGGTTGTCCGCACGAAACGAATGTTGTCAAAAGTCCTAATGTTAATATGGTTAGTATCGTCTTCATAGGGTTGCTACTAACGTCCCTAGGCGTCCGTTGCCAATGAAAGCGGCTTGTATGCTTTCGAAAAGATAAAATATTTTCATGAAAATAAATGTTCCAACTTTTACAAATTTGGCAATCAAACTTAGCGCATGTTGTGCCATCGTAATTTTAAGTATGAATTTCATAAAGAATTATTCAGCTTCCTCCGAATTAGTGGAATATTTATTGAACAAATCAGAACCTTTTAATGAACGTAGCCTAGCAACCATAGCATTACGTTTTATAACAACTTTCTCAATTAATGAAATTGCATTTTTATATTCGATTGCTCCAATTAATTCAAAAGCGTATTCATAGCAAAGTAAAATATCTTCTTTTGTAAGATTTGGGAATTTCTCAAGAATTTCTGTTTCAGTGCTTCCATTTGCCAGCAAACGAATAATCTCCCTTACAGAAATATTTTTACCCCTTATAAGTACCTCCGTATATAAAGCGTCACCTTTTCCTGCTAATAGCCTTTCTGCTAATTTCATTTGAATTCGTTTTGTTTTGAAATATTAATTGATGTAAATACTATCGGTAAGGTTGTTGTAATATGTCGCACAGAGGTTTTGGGCTTTTCAAAGGTGGGGAAATCGAAGCACAAATGGTCATATTTAGTACAAATGCCCCACCTTTGCAAAACCCATATTAGATATATTGCATTTATTCGGTGTCTGTTTCGTTAAATAATATATTTTCTACTTCGTCTTCCAATTCTATTGAGTCTGCGTTAATTTCGCTTTCAATTTTTAATTGCCTGTCGCTTGTTGGTAATTCTTGCACATTTTTTAATTGTCTTTCAATTGCTCTCGTCCTTACACTTGCATTGTCAATAGTGTTTGTCGCTTCTTGTAATTTCTTCTTTGTTTTTTCCAAAACTGTTCCAAATTTACCAAATTCAGTTTTAACTACTCCTAATATATCCCAAACTTCACTACTTCGTTTTTCGATTGCCAAAGTTCTGAAACCCATTTGTAAACTATTGAGCAATGCACTTAATGTTGTTGGTCCTGTTATTGTAATTTTATAGTCTTTTTGTAACAGTTCAAAAAGTCCAGGGGTTCTCAAAACTTCTGCATATAAACTTTCAAAGGGTAAAAACATGATTCCATATTCGGTTGTATTTGGTGGGTCAATGTATTTTTCCTTGATGTCTTTTGCATTTTTAATTATTGAGTTTTTGAACATTTTTCTTAATGTTTCTAATTTTATTGGGTCGCCATCGTCATAAGCATCTACAAGGTTTTCATAGTCTTCTTTTGGAAATTTTGAATCTATTGGCAACCATAATGTTTTATCTAAACTATTATTATTAGGTAGCTTAATTGCAAATTCAACAACTACACCGCTTCCAACTTTGGTTTTAACATTCTTTTCGTATTGTTCGTTTGTTAGCAAATCTTCGAGGATATTGGCTAATTGGTATTCGCCCATAATTCCCCTTGATTTTACATTTGTCATTACTTTTTTAATATCGCCAACACTAATTGCAAGTGTTTGCATTTCACCTAATCCTTTATGAACTAATTCTAATCTGTCGCTAATAAGAGTAAATGAATCATTAAATCTTTTTTCAAGAGTTGTTTGTAATTTTTCATCTACTGTAACTCTCATTTCCTCTAACTTTCTGTTATTGTCTTCTTGTAAAGATTTGATTTTTTGTTCAACAGTTTCTCTGATTTTATCAAGTTTACTTTCTGTATCATTTTTTGTTTGTTCTTGTTTTTGCAATAAATCATTAAATTTATTTCTTTGAAATTCATTAAAGTCTTTTATGCTCGTTGTGAATTTCTCTTCAAAAGATTTTAAACTATCTGTAAGTTCTTTTCTATTGTCTTTTGAACTTGTAGAAAATTGCTCGGTAAAAATTTTTAAAGTTTCGCCTAATTCTTGTCTATTATCTTTTGAAGTTTTTTGAATTTCTTCTCTATTATTTGAAAATTCAGTTCTAATTAAAGGGTCAATTTTTGAAACGCCGAGGTTTGTCTTGACAATTTCATTTTTCAAATCATCTGTATTGAAAGTGCTTTTTCTCAAAAGTGTTACTAATAGATTTATGACAATAAATATTAGTCCAAGGATAAGTAAAATTTCAGTTAATGTCATATCGTTTTATTTTTTGTTTTCAGTTTCAGGCGTATTACAGATAGCGATTTGCGGGCTTGGCGAAGGTGGCGATTTTTACCACAAATGTTGATGCGGAGAACCAATGTTTGATTAACCATCAGTCGCGGTTAATATGCATAGCACTGAACGGCTACTATTGCCAAACCCCTTGTTGTGCGTTGCTTTGAGATATTTTAACAAATCGGGTTAAATAATTGAAATAATCGTTGCTTGTCTAATCGTTAAATGCCAGCCCGATTCATCTTTTATCCAAACATCCGTATACTGTCTTGTAACAGTTTTACCAGCATTGTCCATTGCGCCTTGAGGCTTAACAATATCGTGCCCCATCACCACCGCCATATCATTAATAAATGTTATTTTTTCAATTATTTTCTCACTATAGGATACATCGATTGCACCAGCTCGCATAAGTTTTTTGAGCATATCAAGTGTCGCAACTCTATTTAATGGCGTATTTACGACAAGTTGTTGAGAAAACAATTTAAATAAAGCTACAGTATCTTTATTTACCCAAGCCTGCCCTTCGGCATTTTCAAGATTTCTGATTGTTGTTTCAATATTTTCCTGTGCAAAGGAAATATTGTGTCCCATTACAAATAGAACTGAAGGCAGAAAATACACTAAGAAATTTTTCATAACAAATTTTTAAGAGGTTTGATAATAACGCACAACCTTCAAGGCTTAGCGATATAAGGGGAATGGTAGTT
>JBBRGZ010000160.1:0-6644 GCA_038223395.1 Chitinophagales bacterium | reverse complement strand
ATGAACGACGGACAAAATGTATTTGATTATGCAACCAGTTATGCCGGCGAATGGGATGCCGATGGTATCACAGAAAATTTAATTAATAACGGACATACCGCTGCAATTATAGTTGCGATTGCAAATGGTGAAGCAACGCGTATTGACGAATATTCACCTTGGACGAACCCAACTTATGGCGGTGGTGATGGCGATTTGTATGCGCATTTTATAATAGATAATTTAAAACCCTATATCGATTTAAATTACCGCAGTTTACCCGACAGAGAAAATACCGTTATTGGAGGAAGTAGTTTAGGCGCTTTAATTTCTTATTATATGGTATTGCAATATGATGAGGTTTTTGGAAAAGCAATTTTATTTTCTCCAAGTTTTTGGTTCGACGATTCTGTAGATGTTTTTGCCGCAGATTTTACAAAAGAATTCAGCGAAAAAATTTATATCACAGCAGGTTTGTATGAGGATGAAGATATGGTTCCTGATATTAATGAAGTAGTTACCACTTTAACAACAGCAGGTCTTTCAAGCTCTGAATTGATTTCCATTGTAAGAAGCGACGGCGCACATAGTGAGTGGTTTTGGAAACGCGAATTTGATGATGCTTACTTATGGTTATTTGAAGACGTGATTCCATTGCAAGTAGAAAATGAAATACCCGAAACGGTTATGTTTTACGATATTAATAATAAATCCATAACAATTTTGTCGGAGGATATATTGAGTTATTCCATTTATGATATTACAGGAAGATTGATAGAAAAGGATGTTGTTAACCAAAACCCGATTTCACTACAAAATTATATTCACGGAATGTATGTAATAACTTTATTTGACGGCAAAAATAATATTTCATCCAAAATTATTTTGTAATGAAATCTTTATTTTCTGCAGGAAAAAGAAATTATTTTTTATATGTATTAGTAATACAATTCCTGTTATTATCCGGCGTTTCGTTTGCGCAAGTGACGATAGTTTTGGGCAACGCTGATAAATTTTCAAATGAAATAAAAAATAATCTGTATGTAGCCGGAAATTTTAATGACTGGAATCCCGGTGATGAAAATTTTAAACTCAAAAGTGATTCCGGAATTTATTCTATTACCTTTTTTCCTGATAAGAATTTGAAACAATTAGAATTCAAATTTACGCGAGGAAGTTGGGAAACAGGTGAAGTATTGTTTGGTGGAAAGAGCAAACAGAATAGAGTTTATTCTTATTTACCCGAAATGGTGTTAATTGAAAATGTTGAAAGTTTTCAGGATTTAGAACCTGCGGATATTAAGATTGCAAATGCGAATGTTTTACAGTTTAAAGTGTATTCAGATGAATTAAAAAGAGAAAAAAATATCAGAATATATTTGCCTTGCGATTATGCTACTTCAACAAAAAGCTATCCTGTTTTATATATGCTCGATGGGCAAAATTTATTTGATGATGTATATTCATTCGCCGGTGAGTGGGGAGTTGATGAAAATATGGATTCCATTTGTAGTATGGGGTTACAGACAAGTATAATTGTTGGAATTGACCATGCAAACGACTTGCGTATTTCGGAATATACACCCTGGTATATTAATAATGAATACGGTGGTGGCGAAGGTGATGCCTTTGCACAATTTTTAGTTCATACCTTAAAACCAAAAATTGATAGTTTCTATAGAACTAAACCGCAGCGAGAATTTACTGCAGTTGCAGGTAGTTCTGTAGCCGGGGCTGAAAGTTTTTATATTGTTTTAAAATATAATACTGCATTTAGCAAAGGGGGTATTTTTTCTCCTTCTTTTTGGATTAGTGAAAATTATTTCGAAACGGCTCATAATTTTAATAGCGTTCTGTCAACTGAATTATATTTTATTTGCGGCGCAAGAGAAGGTGATGATGTTGATATGATGAAATATATGGAAAAAATGTATGATGTTCTTTTAGATAATAATTTACAAAATCTCAATATGCGACTTGTTGTTGAAAGCACCGGCATTCACTCCGAATCATTCTGGAGAAGTCAGTTTATTGAATTGTATAGATGGTTGTATTCAGAATAGCGAAAGAATAATTATAATTAAAAATTGTTTAACCCTTAAATATATTTTATATGTTACCTAATCAATTATCCGAACGAGAAGAATTTCTCGCCTCTCGAATTGTAAATGCCGCCTACACAGTAC
This sequence comes from Chitinophagales bacterium, assembly GCA_038223395.1. Classification (GTDB taxonomy): domain Bacteria; phylum Bacteroidota; class Bacteroidia; order Chitinophagales; family BACL12; genus UBA7236. The sequence continues at coordinate 4,479 of JBBRGZ010000160.1, read as the reverse complement.
ACAAAGAATTAGGCCCGGGATTGTTAGAAAAAATTTACGAAATATGTATGACTCATGTGCTTCATAAAGAAGGCATTGTAGTTCAACGCCAAGTTAATATGCCGATTGTTTTTCAAGAGCTTGAGTTCGATGAAGGTTTGCGTGTAGATTTGTATGTTGACAATCTTGTTATTTGTGAGATAAAAGCATTAGATCAAATAAATGCTGTTTGGAGTGCACAAGTATTAAGTCAATTAAAAATGTCGAATAGAAGGTTGGGGTTTCTGATTAACTTTAATGTTCCCTTAATAAAGAATGGCATAAAAAGATTTATTTTGTGATTTTATTTTTAATTATTTAATATTCTTCTTTTGCCACAAAGGCACTAAGGCGCTAAGTAAAGCACAAAGAGGCTATTATTAAATTTGAACTTCTTTTTCTAATTTGAAAATATTATTTCCATTGTTGTATATTACTTAGTGAAATCTTTGTGTCTTAGAGTCTTTGTGGCCTAAAAAATCGGAGTCTTTTAAAATTTTTCAAGGTAAAATTGGTAAAAAAAATTAAATAGAAAATGATTTAGAGTTTATTGAATAATCTTAAATTGCCACAAAGGCACTAAGGCGCTAAGTAAAGCACAAAGAGGCTAATATTAAATTTTAACTTCTTTTTCTAATTTGAAAATATTATTTCCATTGTTGTATATTACTTAGTGAAATCTTTGTGTCTTAGAGTCTTTGTGGCCTAAAAAATCGAAATCTTTTTAAATTTTTCAAACTATAATTGGTATGAAAATTAAATAGAAGTTATTTCGAGTTTATTGAATAATCTGAAATTGCCACAAAGGCTCTAAGGCACTAAGTAAAGCACAAAGAAGCTTGTATTAAACGTAAACTTCTTTTTCTAATTTGAAAATATTATTTCCAATGTGGTAAATTACTTAGTAAAATCTTTGAGTCTTAGAGTCTTAGTGGCTAAAAAATCGAAGTCTTTAAGGCTTTTGCATTTTCATTCAAAATGAGGCCTTCTAATTAAAGATTTATTACTAATTTTATTGCCAGTCGCAAATTAAAATAAAAAGACAATTACCGTTTAAAATTACCCCATTCAGGGCTAAAAATATAAACTATGAAAAATATTTGCAGTTTTTTATTTATTATATGCACTCTCAATACAGCCTTTTCTCAATCCGAAATATTTGGTCTAGCGTCGCCAATTAATTTAGGAATGGATACTACCGTTGTATTTCTCGAAGATTATTTTTCTGATGTAAGTGCTATAAAAACTATAGATGCTCCCGGTTTTTTGAAATTTGGAATAAGTAACGATAGAAAGCAATTAACGCTCATCAATATTAAAGATTCAGTTCCATACTTAAGCGAAATAAATATTGAAACAAGTACAAACAAATACACAATACTCCTGCGTAAATCAAAAAAAGAAAAAATAAAATTTCAATTTAATCCGAATAGTAATATTTACTCCAAAGTTTCTATTGTAGGAGAAATGACAAACTGGAATCCCAACGTCATTTTTCTTGAAAATATCAATGGTATTTGGCAAACAGATTTAATTTTAAATCCAGGAAGGTATCAATATCAAATTGTTGCAGATGGCAATTGGTTTTTAGACCCAAACAATCCCACATCCATAGATAATGGTATTGGCGGATTTAACTCTTTGCTTTTAGCAGGTTTAATTGATAACTCAAAAACAACACAATTAACTACTCATTCTATTAACGGCGATACTGTTTTTATCAACTCAAATACTACTTTCAATACCTACTTTGTTTATTGGGAAAATAAAAAAATAGAACCACAATTAAAAGTAAATGCATTTTACTTCATCATTCCTGAACAAGCGAAATCAATAAAAAGAAGTCATATTCGCGTATTTAGCTATAACGCATTTGGTGAATCAAACGATGTGCTTATTCCGTTGGAATACGGAAAAGTAGTTACAGATTCTAAACTTCTTGAACAAGACGATTTCGAAAAAACTATAATGTATTTTATGATGATTGACCGCTTTAACAATGGAGATAAAGCAAACGATAATCCTGTTAAAGACGATAGAGTTTTGCCGCAAGCAAATTATTATGGAGGCGATTTAGCTGGCATACAACAAAAAATAGATGCTGGATATTTTTCAGAAATGGGATTTAATTCACTTTGGATTTCTCCTGTTTTTCAAAATCCCTACGGTGCATACCAAGAATTTCCGGAACCACATCGTTGGTTTAGTGGATATCACGGCTATTGGCCAATTTCGTTATCGCAAGTGGATACGCGTTTTGGTACAAACGACGGATTTAAGATGTTGGTTGACGATGCACATAAAAACGATATGAGTGTGTATCTCGATTATGTTGCAAATCATATTCACGCCGAACATCCTTTGTGGAAACAACATCCAGATTGGTTTACAAATTTAACCTTACCCGATGGCAGACAAAATTTGCGTTTATGGGATGAACAACGGCTTACCACTTGGTTTGAACCTTATATGCCGAGTTTCGATCACGCACAGCCTGCCGTAGCAGAAGCATGTGCCGACAGCGCGATGTATTGGATAAAAACATTTAATCTGGATGGGTTTAGACACGATGCAACAAAACATATTGAGATAGAATTTTGGCGATTGCTTACCCAAAAAATAAAAACAGAAATAGAAATTCCTCAAAATAAACAAGTATATCAAATTGGCGAAACATTTGGTTCAAGAGAATTAATTGGTAGTTATTTGGGTACGGGATTATTAAATGCGCAGTTTGATTTTAATTTATATTTTGATGCGCGTTCCGTTTTTGCAAATAAAGATGTAGGTTTTGAAAGATTGGGAGCAAGTTTATTTGAAACATTTAATTATTTCGGATATCATAATGTAATGGGAAATATTACCGGCAATCACGACATGGCAAGATTTATTTCTTATGCAAGCGGCGATTTAAAATGGACCGATAACGATAAAGAAATTGGTTGGCATAAAACGATAACAGTAACCGATACAGTTGGATATGCAAAATTAAAAATGTTACACGCGTTTAATATGACAATTCCGGGAATTCCGATTGTATATTATGGCGATGAAATTGGAATGCCTGGTGCAAACGATCCCGATAACAGAAGAATGATGCGATTTGATTCGCTAAATACTTTTGAACAAGACGTAAAACAAACTGTTACAAAATTGGCGCATTTACGCTGCGATCACATGGCATTATTATATGGTAATTTTGAAATATTGCAAGCTCAAGGCGCTACTTTTATTTACAAAAGAACTTATTTTAATGATGTTGTTTATGTGTATTTTAATAATTCAGGTAACGCAGTTGAATTGCCGATTGAAAAAGAATTTGATATAAACCATGCCCAACTTCATTTTAAAGGCACAATGGGATTTGTAGCAGAAAGTGTTGGGAGTGTTCCGGTAATGCAACCTGTAATTGTTATTCCGCCCTATGGTTTTGAGATAATTACTTTTAATAAGAATAAATAAATACAATACTTTTGCATTACATCAATTAAAATTATTAAACAGCAATATGAAAAAAATAATTATATACTTTATAGCCTGTATCACGATACAACAAGTAATTGCACAAGCACCCGAATGGAGTAAAGACAAAACGATATACGAAGTCAATATTCGCCAATACACACCTGAAGGCACCTTTGATGCATTTGCTGAACAGCTTCCGCGTTTGAAAGATATGGGTGTTGGAATTTTATGGCTCATGCCGGTGCAGCCCATCGGTAAGCTAAACCGCAAAGGAAGTTTGGGTTCTTATTATTCTATTTCAGATTATACAACAACAAACCCTGAATTTGGAAAAATGAAAGATTTTAAACAATTGGTGAATGATGCGCATAAAAAAGATATGCATGTTATTCTTGATTGGGTTGCCAACCATTCGAGTTGGGATAATGTTTGGATGAAAGAACACAAAGATTATTATACAGTTGGAAAAGATGGCAATGTTGTTTCGCCGGTTGCCGATTGGGCAGATGTTGCAGATTTGAATTACGATAATCCGGCAATGCGGAGAGCAATGATTGATGCAATGCGTTTTTGGATTTTAGAAACTGATGTGGATGGCTTTCGTTGCGATGTTGGCATGATGGTTCCCGACGATTTTTGGTTGGAAGCAATTGCAGAACTCAAAAAAATAAAACCGGATATCTTTATGCTTGTTGAAGGCGAAGGTCCGCAATTTATTAAAGACGGATTTAATATGGTGTATACTTGGGATAGACATCATGCAATGAATCAAATTGCACAAGGAAAACAAAAACCAGTTTTATTGGATTCGCTTATTAAAAAAGATTTAGCAGCTTATCCTGCAGATGGATATTATATGAATTTTACTTCTAACCACGACGAAAATAGTTGGAACGGAACAGAATTCGAGCGCATGGGTGATGGAGCAAAAACCTTTGCAGTTGCCTCGGCTACAATTCCGGGAATGTTGTTAATTTATTCGGGACAAGAAGTTGC
>JBBRGZ010000159.1:0-6654 GCA_038223395.1 Chitinophagales bacterium | reverse complement strand
ATTTTATCCGTTGACAGTTGGAGGTATTTAGGCAATGTACGCGACAACCCTCTTCGTGTCTGCTTCAAATCTTTTAGAATTAATAATTCTTCGGTTAATTCATATTTATTTGCAATTCGTTCTGCTTTAACTAATACGTCGCGTGCAGTAGTAATTAATTGCCTATCCAATAAAATATCAGCCTCCATTATCATCATGCGCACTTGATATCTACTGGCATAAAACTTTGATTTAAAACGCTTCGACCCTTCTCCCCAAAAGAGAATTTTAACAGCGTCTTCATATAAGCGTTTTTTAAGCATTGAGAAGGCAGGTCCGGTAGTTGTATTCATAAATACGGCTGCTTCCTTGTCACTTTTAGGGTTATTTTTAAGGCAAATTTCAAATAGTTTATTTCTTAATATGCTTTCCTGTCTGCTGTTTATTGCATAGTACTTGCGCAGGCTTGCCACCTCAGTTGGTGAGAATGTTTGTATAAGTTGCGTTATTTTTTTCATACTTTTGTTACTTGAGTCACAAATAAAAGAAATTAGCTTTGCATTTACAATCTACTAGTTAGCACACACAGCTTTTGACATTGTTTCCCTCCCTTAAGGCATTTTAATCAAACTTGTTTGCCCTTTAAACAAATGTCACTTTATTGTACTTAATTCATGCAAAATATTCAAATTAAATCTTAATTCACCTTCTAAATTAAACGTTATGGCAATCATCTTTTCAATCCTTATGTCTTTTGGTTTTATGTCTAACAACTCTAACCACAATAGTAATATCCAAATAAATGATGCGCAAAATCATCATAATTCTTCAGTAAATGCTCGTGATCGTAATTGGGATACTGAAATTGGAGGATAATTCCGCCAAACAAAGGTGCAACTAAGCACCGACACTCTTTTAAAATATAAAAGAGATTAAATTGGTATGTGTTAATATTTATCACGTATTATTTTGATATTTTATTGATTATCAAGATGATATGGCATTGCTATGTACCAAATGGTCTGTTAAATATACGCTGTTTTTTCCTTGTAGGCACGTTTTTTTCGAGTGACCTTGCATCCGTTATCAGAAACAAACATAAAAAAACGGGTATATGCTTCACACGCTATTAAAAAACGAGCCTTTGAAAAGCGAAATGTTGATTCCGATCAAATCGTCGCTAGAACACATGTATTGTCAACACGACGGTTGGAAATTGTATAACAAATACAACTGGACAAACAAATGTTTTGATTTCTTACTTCAGAAGGAATCGCAAACCGGGGTAGAACGGGTTATTGTAAGTGTAAACTTAGATAACCGGGTAACACGACACCATTTTGACAATCTTCAAAAATTGTCGAAGCGTTTACACCAGGGAGGTAAGTCGCCCATTAAAAAAATTCTGATATTCGATAACCCTGTAACTTTTGATTCCGCACCAGCGGACGTTGAGCTCATTTCGGTAAACGAATTGCTTAACGCAAAATTCAGGGCCACGGAGCCAAAGCTTGTTGCTTGATTTAACCCTTAAGGATTTCGTGGCCCATTTTATCCCTCTTGGTTCGGAGGTAGGACTCATTGTGCGAGTTCGGGGCAATCTCTATCTGGATATTGTCTACAATTTCTAACCCGTAACCCTTTAAAGCTACCCGCTTTTTAGGGTTATTCGTTATTAGTTTAAGTTTGCGAATTCCAAGGTCGCGTAAGATTTGAGCTCCTACACCGTAGTCGCGCTGGTCCATTGTAAAACCGAGTTCTAAATTTGCTTCCACAGTATCCATTCCGGTTTCTTGCAATTTATATGCTTTGAGTTTGTTTAATAAACCAATTCCTCTTCCCTCTTGCTGCATATATAATAATACACCGCTTCCATTTTTTTCAATCATTTTCATAGCAGCATGCAGTTGGTCGCCGCAATCGCATCGCAAAGAACCAAGTATATCGCCGGTTGCACATGAGGAGTGCACGCGTACCATCACTGCTTCGTCTTCTTTCCAATTACCTTTTACCAATGCCAAATGCACCTCACCACTCGTAGTTTGAGTGTAAGCGTGCAGTTCAAAATCACCGAATTTTGTTGGTAGATTAACTGTAACCTCTTTAGTGATAAGTGTTTCCGTTTGCAAACGGTATTCCACCAAATCTTTAATTGAGATAATTTTTAAATCGAATTTTTCAGCAACCTTTATCAAATCCGGAAGTCGTGCCATGGTGCCGTCTTCATTCATTATCTCAACTAAAACACCTGCAGGTTCAAATCCAGCAAAGCGCGCAAGGTCAATTGTGGCTTCTGTATGTCCTGTTCTTCTTAAAACGCCACCTTTTTTAGCGCGCAAAGGAAAAATATGCCCCGGACGTGCCAAATCACGGGCTTCAATTTCAGGGTTAATCAATGCTTTTACAGTAAGAGACCTATCAATACTCGAAATTCCTGTTGTGCAGCCGTGGCCAATCAAATCAATTGAAACCGTAAATTGTGTTGAATGCAATGCAGTATTATCATCCACCATCAGGTTTAAACCCAATTCTTCACAACGGTCCTCTACAAGTGGTGCACAAATTAAACCTCTGCCATGAGTTGCCATAAAATTGATGATTTCAGGTGTTGCATTTCGGGCAGCAGTAATAAAATCGCCCTCATTTTCCCTATTTTCATCATCTACAACTATAATTAATTTGCCATTTTTGATGTCTTCTATTGCTTCAGGGATGGTATTTAGTTTTATTTCTTCCATTTCGTTTATTCTAATTATTCAATATTGCGTTGTGTGGGATTCCAAGTATTGGATCTAATACCACCTGTATATTTAATGAACCCTAATAACAAAGCAAAATTCATCATATAAAAATAGGCCACTAAACGCAGCGCAAAGTTATGGATATTTACTTTGCTTAACAGATAATCAAACACAGGCGTTAGTAGTCCAAGTATTTGAAAAAAGAACAGAATTTGATAAAATAAGTTCTGCTCTAATAAAAATGCGTTTATTATCAACATTGCCAAAATAAAAAAGGGACCTTTCCAGCGCAACACTTTGTGGGATAAGAAGCTAAATCCTGCGTCGCTAAACGGATTTTTTAGCAATCCGTAAAACACACTTAAATTTTGAAAATTTCCTGCTGAAATGCGGATTTTCCGTTTAAATTCTTCTTTAACTAGATTAGAAACATCCTCAAAAACGCGTGCTTCGGGGTCGCTAATGGACAATTTTTTAGCCTTTATCACTCCTAAGGTGATATAAAAGTCTTCCATCAGAAAATTTTGCGGAATTTTGCTGAATAATTCTGCTCTTATTGCATAACAAGCACCAAAAGCGCCCATCATAGTTCCCCAGACTAAACCTTCCTGAAATTTTATTTTATTTTCTCGTTTTATATAGGTTTCTTCCTGGTGCGAAATACCTTCTTTTTGTAATCCGGTATTCATCACATTTGCACCTACTAAACCCACTTCAGAATTTTGAAAATGCCTTAGCAAAAAAGGAATTGTATCCCTTTCGAAAAAGATATTTGCATCTGTTAAAATATATACCACACCAAGTGCATCAGGAATGAGCGCATTTACAATATTTGACTTACCACTTCTTTCCCCAAATTTTTTAAATCGAATATTAAAACCTTCAGCAATTAATTTTTCAATGATTGCATCCGTCGCATCAGTAGATCCATCTGAGCCAATAACCATTTCGAGTTGAGATGTGGGATAATTAGAATTAAATACACTGCGAATTTTATTTTCAATAACTTTTTCTTCATTAAATACCGACATGATTACACTTACCAAAGGTTGGGCAGAGGCATCTATTTCAGGCACAATCATTTTTTTTCCTGCAGATAGTATATTTAATATCAAAGGGTAAAAAATATAACTATGTATTAAACATAGAACACAAAACCAAAATACAATTTGTAAAACAATCACAGTGTAGAATAAAATTGAGTAAGTTGGTGAGTTAATGCAGTATTATTGAGATGTTGAATTGCGAATTCTTTTGCAATTTTAGCGTGTTTTAATGTTTGCTGTTTATTGGTAATTAATTGTGCCAATAATTCAATAAAATCTTCTGCGCTTTCAGCAATTGCGATATGCTCGGAAATACCTGCCGGCATGCCATCAGCGCCTTTTGGTGTTGTAATCACTTGTTTTCCAGCTGCCATCGCTTCTAAAATTTTCAGCTTCATTCCACTGCCAGATAAGAGAGGAACTATATTGATGAATTTGTTGCGAATAAATAATATTGCATCCTGCACCTCACCGTGAAACACGATTCCGGGTTTATGCAATTGCGCGAGCCAAATTGGTGCATTTCTTCCTGCAATATGCAATTGTATTTCGGGAAATAATTTTTTAATTGCCGGAAAAATAGATTTAATAAACCATGTTAAACCTTCGGTATTCGGCAACCAGTCCAACCCTCCAATAAAATATAAATCGTTAGATTCAGGTTCCTGAAAATTTACAGGAATATTATCCGGATCAATTCCTGTTGGCGAATAAAATACTTTTTCATCCGCTATAAATTCTTTATAATATATTGCATCCGTTAATGAAATTGGAACTACTGCATCAAGTTGTTTTGTAGTATTTTTTTCGTAGCGTTTTAATTTTTTTGCTTGCAATTGCATATACCATTTCTTAAAAGTATTTGAAGTATGAACAGCTAAATTTGCCCAAATTTCAGATTCGCGGTTATGACTTCGGTAAACAGATTTTGCAGTCGTATTTTTTTTAATAATTGGCAAATATTGCACAAGATATAATCCTTCGGCATGTATAATATCAAAATGTTCTCTTTGCACTAATGCAAGTACTTTATTGAGATAATTTTGATTGAAAAATCGCTCTACATGGTAAGGTGTTTTTTTGAAAATATTTAAAAATGCCGCAAGAGGTTTTATTGTTGAGTCCACCCATATTCCTTCAAAAAAAATGGGCTCTTCAGATATTGGCGGAATTTCCCAAGCATCGAAATGATGTTTTGGCGTATTCATATAAATTACGGTAACCCGATTGCCATTTGCAGTTAATCCTTTTGCCATTTGCAAAATAGCAATAGCTTCACCATCCTTTGGTGGCCACGGGTTTTTTTTGGCTAAGAGTAACACGTGCATATACTTCCGCAAATTTAATCCAACTTAATCAATAGGCATTTACAAAGCAGCATTTAGTTAAGTTTAACCTGAATAGCAATCAACTTGGAATGACAGGTTAATGACCTGAAACATTATTTTTTTTTACAAACTGCGATTTGTTGTTACTTCCAAAGCTTATTCCGTGTTTAAGCATTCCTTAATCAGCCTTGAATATGTATTTTTGCAGCCACATTATGATCCTGAACAAAAAAATTGTAATCGTACTCCCGGCATATAATGCAGGTAAAACTCTGGAACAAACCTATGCCGAAATACCTATGGATATTGTAGATGAGGTAGTTTTAGTAGATGATGCAAGTAAGGACGATACTATTGAAGTTGCGCATAGAATTGGCATCAATCATATTATAAAGCACGAAAAAAATAAAGGTTACGGTGGAAATCAAAAATCATGTTACAATAAAGCACTTTCACTTAATGGGGATATTGTAATTATGTTGCATCCTGATTATCAGTATACACCAAAGCTGATTTTAAGTATGGCAAATATTATTGCTCAGGACTTATATCCCGTTGTTTTAGGTTCGCGGATTTTAGGTAGAGGCGCATTGAACGGTGGAATGCCCTTATATAAATATCTTTTTAACCGCTTTCTTACGCTTTCTCAAAATATATTATTGCGTCAGAAACTCTCCGAATATCATACCGGTTATCGCGCTTTTTCCGGCGAAGTGCTTAAAAAAATTAATTTTGAAGCAAATTCCGATGATTTTGTGTTCGACAATCAAATGTTGGCTCAGATATTTTTTGCGGGATTTGAAATTGCTGAAGTTACTTGCCCAACAAAATATTTTGAGGGTGCATCTTCTATTAATTTTAAACGCAGTGTAATTTACGGATTAGGTGTATTAAGAACTTCAATTCAATACCGAATTCAAAAATGGGGAATAGCAAAATATGCTTATTTAACGCCGCTTAAATAAGGCCTTCTTATTAACGAACCTTCTGGCCAGTTTTTATTTTTAAATAAGGGTGTCATCATTAATCCTTGATATAATATGAGGGTAAATGCCAATCCGAAAAGCGACCCGAAGTACACATCAATTAAAAAATGTTGCAAAAGATAAACGCGCGAAATAGCAGTAAGTATTGCCAAGGCAAAAAACAGATATCCCCAATTTTTATTTTTAGCAAAAATGGCAAACAAACAATATAAAGTAAATGCTGCAGCAGTATGTCCCGACGGAAAACTATGCCACTGATATAATTTTAAACCTTCCATAAAATGCACTTCCCCACCCTTAAAATACATAGATGGACGTGGTTCGTTGTAATAATTTTTGAGCAGGGAAATAAAAAATCCCGATAAAAAAGAAATGAGCGTTGCAGTTATTGCAAATCTATATTTAACAAAAAACAAAATAATACAAGCGAAAATAATTGTAAATCCATCTCCCAACCATGTGGCATATCTAAAAAATATATCTTTTGTAGGGGAGGTATTTTTGTTTACCCAAAGCGAAAATGCGGCTTTATCGCAAATACATAATGCTATTCCACCCACAATAAACCAGAGTA
>JBBRGZ010000158.1:0-6683 GCA_038223395.1 Chitinophagales bacterium | reverse complement strand
TCAAATTGCACAAACAGTAGCAAGTATGCAATTTGTTATTGAGAAATTTCCTTCTCAAAATAGGTATTTTGCCTTCCCATTTACTGCTGATGGCGTAAAGCAAACTACCTTCGATAAATTGTTTTCCGAAATTCATATTAGTCTTTCATTTGGAACAGCAGGCTTACAAAACATGGCAAGAGAGAAGCATATCGAAAGAATTCCTATGGAGAAAAATCACTTTCCTGCAAAACAAATTATTAAGAGTGAATACAGTTGGTATTTATTTAAACAGCTAATAGGAAGAAAATGAAAGTAAATACACTCATTATTGGCGCAGGTAGAAGTGGAACTACTTCCATATGTGCATATCTTTCTCATCATCCCGAAGTAAATTTTTCTATAACTAAAGAAGTGCACTATTTTTCTTTGGAAGATTTATATAAAAGGGGCGAAAAATATTTTCATTCACTTTTTGAAGGCAGTGCCAAAAAAATAAATGCAACTGCTGACACTTATTTATTAATAGATAAAAAAGCACCCGGCAGAGTGAAGTCTTACAACCCGGATATGAAAATTATCATTATGTTACGCGAACCAGTGGCAAGGGCATTTTCAAATTTTAATTATTCAGTAAATTTTGGGCACGAAGAAGCGAATATTTCCTTTTTAAAAACTATTCAATTAGAAAAAGAAAGATTAACAGAAACTGATATTGTAATTAAAAATAATTTATGTAATTGTTACGGTAGTTTATATTATAAGCATATCAGTTATTGGTCGCAATTTTTTCCTGAAGAAAACATGTTAATTTTTAAATTGGATGATTTGAAAAATAATCCTGTAGAATTCTATAAAAATTTATCGCAACAATTGGAAATTGATTATATTCCTTTTGAAGAAGCAAAAACGAAATTTAATGCCCGATCCGGAGTAAAAAGTAAATGGTTGCAACAATTGCTTTTAAACAGAAAAAATGGTTTTCGAAAAGTGCTCTCATTTTTTCTTAGGCCTTTCAGAAAAATAATCATAAAATCAGGTATTATTGATAAAGTATACAAAGCAAATAAAAGAGAAATAGCTCAGACACAAATTACAGATGAAGAGAGGCAGATGGCAAAACAATATTTTGTGGAAGACCTCCAATTGCTGAAGTTAAACTATGGAATTAGCTTTGAAATTTAGATTGGTTATAATTTTTTAGGCTATTAGGTTATTAATAAGATTAATTTTGGGTTAGAAAAATTTAATTTAGAAGTCATTACTTCTATTGATTTGAGAGAAATTCAATTGCAAAAAATAAACGCAGAAGACTTACGGAAGAACTCAACGCAAAATTAGCAGAATTACAAATAAAATATTTGAGTAGCACAATTCTCAATAATTAACATTACTGCGCAACCATTTTTCCATTTCTGCAAAGGGGATATTTTTCCGTTTTGCTAAATCAATAACCTGATCTTTTCCGATTTTTCCAACACCAAAATATTTAGATTCAGGATGCGCAAAATACCATCCACTTACACTTGCCGCAGGATACATTGCCATACTTTCTGTTAATATAACGCCGGTATTTTTTTCAACTGTCAACAACTCAAATAAGCTTGTTTTTTCGGTATGATCAGGACAAGCAGGGTAACCCGGAGCAGGGCGAATTCCAGAATATTTTTCTGTAATTAAATCTTCAACTGTACATTTTTCTTCCGTTGCATATCCCCAAAATTCTGTGCGCATGCGTTGGTGTAATCGTTCGGCAAATGCTTCTGCCAATCGGTCTGCCAAGGCCTTTAATAAAATAGCAGAATAATCGTCGTGTTGTTTTTCGAATGCTTCTACATGTTTTTCAATTCCAAATCCAGCACTAACCGAAAATGCACCAATAAAATCGCTACCAATTTCTCCCGGACAAATAAAATCACTCAAACAAATATTCGGTTGATTGGAAGCCTTTTTATTTTGCTGGCGCAGATTAAATAATCGTTTTAATATTTTTCCATTATCGTCTACAACAATAATATCATCTCCATCAGAATAGCAAGCAAAAATGCCAAAAACAGCTTTTGCAGTTAACCACTTTTCCTTGATAATTATTTTCAACATTTCTTGCGCATCATCAAATAATTTTTTTGCTTCAACACCAACATAAACATCCTCAAAAATCTCGGGATATTTCCCTTGCAATTCCCAAGTTTGAAAAAAGGGCGTCCAGTCAATATATTCAGATAATTCTGCAGGGTCGTAATTTTCAAAAACCTTTATGCCGGTAAATTTTGGCTGAATTGCTTTATAGTTTTGCCAATTAATTACAAACGGATTTTTTCTTGCTTCCTCCAAAGAAATGTATCCTTTAAACGATTGTTTATATGCGTGGTTTTGCAAAATGATTGCATATTCGTCTTTTATTTCTTTTGTAAATGCAGTTTTATCTTTGCCTAATAATTTCCCGGCAATTGTAACACTCCGCGAAGCATCTGTTACATGAACAACGGGTTGATTATATAGCGGTGCAATTTTTACTGCAGTATGCGTTCTTGATGTTGTAGCGCCGCCAATTAATAAAGGAATGGTAAACTTTCTTTTTTCCATTTCTTCTGCAACATTTGCCATCTCATCTAAGGATGGTGTAATCAATCCACTCAGTCCGATAATATCAACTGCATGTTCGACAGCTGCATTTAAAATGCGCTCAGCCGACACCATTACACCAAGGTCTATTATTTCATAATTATTACATGCAAGAACAACTCCAACAATATTTTTTCCAATATCGTTTAAATCTCATTTTAATTTTTACATTAATACTTTTGGCTGAACACTTTTTTTACCTCCAGCTTTTTTTTCAAGCTCAATATATGGTTGTAGATATGCTACAGCCTTTTTCATTACTCGCGCACTTTTTACTACTTGAGGCAAAAACATTTTTCCACTTCCAAATAAATCTCCCACTATATTCATCCCTGCCATTAAAGGACCTTCAATTACATCTAAAGGTTTTAGATATAATAATCTTGCTTCTTCAATATCTATTTCAATAAATTCGGTAATACCTTTTACTAAAGCGTGACTAATACGTTCTTCAATATTTAAACTGCGCCATAAATCGGGAGCGGTTTCAATTTTGTCTTTCTGTTTCAAATTTTCTGCAAATGCAACAAGATTTTCAGTGGCTAAAGGTGTGCGATTAAATATTACATCCTCAATTTTTTCTAATAAATGTTTATCAATTTCAGCATAAATATCTATCATACCTGCATTTACAATTCCCATATCCATACCCGCTTGTATTGCATGATATAGAAATGCAGAATGCATGGCTTCTCTTACAGTATTATTGCCTTGAAATGCAAACGAAATATTACTCACACCACCACTCACTAAAGCACCTGGCAAATTTCCTTTTATCCATCGTGTTGCATTGATGTAATCAACAGCATAATTATTATGTTCCTCTATACCGGTTCCTATTGTTAAAATATTAGGGTCGAAAATAATATCAGTAGGCTCAAAATGTAATGTATTAATCAATAAATTGTATGCGCGTTTACATATAGCAATTCTTTTTTCATATGTTGTTGCCTGGCCCTCTTCATCAAATGCCATAATAATAACTGCAGCACCTAATTGTTTTGCTTTTTTAGCTTGATATAAAAATTTTTCTTCGCCTTCTTTTAAAGAAATTGAATTAACAATGCACTTTCCTTGCAAACATTTCAATCCTGCTTCAATTACATCCCATTTACTGGAATCTATCATCACAGGTACTTTTGCAATATCAGGTTCGGCGGCAATTAAATTTAAAAAGGTCTGCATTACACTTACGGAATCTATCATCCCTTCATCCATATTAATGTCAATTATTTGCGCGCCATTTTCTACCTGCTGTCGGGCAACAATTAATGCATCATCATATTTTTCCTCTTTAATTAATCTTTTAAATTGTTTGCTTCCTGTAATATTTGTTCGCTCGCCAACATTTACAAAATTGCTTCCCTTATAAATTTCAAAATGTTCAAGTCCCGAATAGGATGGTAGTTTAGGAAGCACAACAGGTTTACGAGGGGGATATTTTTTTGCAATTTCGGAGATAAATTTAATGTGGTCGGGAGTAGTGCCGCAGCATCCCCCAATAATATTTACCCAGCCATTTTTTAAATATTCTTCTACATCTATTCCATTACTTTCAGGAGTTTCATCATACTCACCAAAAGCGTTTGGTAAACCGGCGTTGGGATATGCCGAAACAAAATAATCTGTTTTAGCTGATAAGGTTTTAATATATTCTTTTAATTGTTTGGCGCCTAAAGCACAATTTAATCCGATACTTAATAATGGTAAATGCGAAACAGAAATTAAAAATGCTTCAACAGTTTGTCCGCTTAAAGTTCTTCCACTTGCATCAGTAATTGTTCCCGAAATCATTACAGGAATTTTATTCCCGGTATCCTCAAAAAATTGTTCTATAGCATATAATGCCGCCTTCGCATTAAGTGTGTCAAAAATTGTTTCAACTAATAAAATGTCTACACCACCATCCACTAATCCTTTTACTTGCTCGTAATACGCATCAGCCAAAATATTGAAAGTAATTGCTCTGTACCCGGGATTATTTACATCTGGCGATATACTTAATGTTTTATTTGTAGGCCCAAGAGCGCCGGCAACAAAACGGGGTTTGTCAGGATTCTTTGCAGAGAAATTTGCAGCAACTTCCTTCGCAATTTTTGCAGATTCGAAATTGAGCTGATAAATAATATCCTCCAAAAAATAATCCGCTTGTGCAATTCGAGTGCCACTAAAAGTATTTGTTTCAATAATATCTGCCCCTGCTTCAAGGTATTGGGCGTGTATTTCTTTAATAATGTGTGGCTGAGTAATAGAAAGAATATCATTATTGCCCCTCAAATCGTGACTGTGATTTTTAAATTGGTCTCCCCTGAAATCAGCTTCCGACAATTTGTATTGCTGGATCATAGTCCCCATTGCGCCATCCAGAATTAATATCCTTTGCTTCAATATCTTCGATATCTCTTTTTCCACCTTGCAAAATTACCACAGCAAACGCGTATAAAATTGAGCAGGATAAGTACTTTTGAATAAAACACATATTTTAACCCGAATTATTAAATTTTTGATAATAATACTTTTACATCCTATCAATCTGTTGCATACTATATAATTTGTCAAAAAAGCGTATTTTAATGACATTCAAAAAAATATTTTTTTTGTCAAAATAGGGCGTATTTATTGAGTTTTCAAATACTGATTGTCTAAGTTTCTGTAAAATTTCTTAAATTGCGTGACAGATATAAAACCTCCAATAAATAAAGTTTACATAATTATCTTTGTTTTTATAAAATATGGTTAATTTTACGCAACCAATAATTAAAGAGGCGGTTTTACTGTAGAATTTATTTCATTAATACAGATAAATTGAAAGTAGATGTAAAAGTTAAAAAGAGATTGGGGCTAAAAAAGGGTCTTTTTTGCAACTGAGTCAAATTCGTTTGGCTTCCTTTTTAATTAAATTTGTTACTTTTGGGGCATATTTAATCAACCTAAAAAATACGACTAGGAAACAATAATTAAATAACAACACAAAAACAAGTCCTTTTAAAGGGCGAACCCTGCAGTATTATCGGCCAACAATACTCCTTATTGACGCTTTGACTATACTGCGCTTTCCCACCCTAAAGTATTAAAAAAACCAAGCAACTAAAAACTGATTTCATACGTCTGTATAGCATTCCTCTGCTTGATACAACCGTGAAACCTCGTTTGAACATTACACACTCAAAAATTTTATCATTTTAACCCTAAATTAAATTCAAATGTTGAAAAAAACGTCACTACTCACAATGCTTTCCATTATGTTGGGAGGTTTAGTGTTTGCTCAGGCGCCTCAACGCAGCTGCTCAACCATGGATGTTGATGCAAGATTGCGGACAGAAGATGCTAACTACGCTGCAAATCGCGAAGCCATCGAACAATTTACCCAAAACTACATTGCCACTGCCGGTGCAGGCGAAAGAACCGTAGTAAACATTCCGGTTGTTGTGCATATTGTGTACAATATTGCATCGGAAAACATTGCTGACTCTTATGTTTATAGTCAGTTAGATGTATTAAACGATGACTTTAGAAGATTAAATTCTGATGTTGGTGAAACTCCAGGTTATTTTGCCGGTGTAGCAGCTGACTGCGAAATTAATTTCTGTCTTGCAACTGTTGACCCAAGCGGAAATCCTACAACAGGTATTACTAGAACAAGCACTACAAAAACTTCTTTCAGCACAGCTGACGATATGAAGTTTGCTACTTATGGTCATACAATTTGGGATAGAAACAAATATTTAAACCTTTGGGTTTGCGATCTTTCTGGTGGTTTATTGGGATATGCTCAGTTTCCAGGAGGATCAGCTTCTACAGATGGTGTTGTAATCGACTATCAATATTTTGGTGTTGGTGGCGCAGGTGCTGCACCTTACGATTTAGGTCGTTCTGCTACGCACGAAGTTGGTCACTGGTTGAATTTATATCACATTTGGGGCGATGATGGTACTAGTTGTGGTGGATCAGACTTATGTGCTGATACTCCAAACCAGGCTGACGAAACTTATGGTTGTCCAAATGGTGCAATCCGTATTTCTTGTTCAAACGGACCAAATGGCGACATGTATCAAAACTACATGGATTATACTGACGAT
>JBBRGZ010000157.1:0-6821 GCA_038223395.1 Chitinophagales bacterium | reverse complement strand
GTGAGTGGTGAGTGGTGAGTGGTGAGTTTTGTGAGGTCGAGAGTTGGGGATTTTTAGGCTTCACAAATGTTGGTTGGTAATGGGCAATTTTTTGAGGGGGTTCAATTGGATGCTTTCGGTGAATGAGTGATGAGTGATGAGAAATGAGTTTTGTGAGGTCGACGGATGCGTATTTTTACTCTTGACAAATGACTCTTGACAAATGACGCTTGACAATTGACGCTTGACAATTGACGCTTGACAATTGACTCTTGACAATTGACTCTTGACAAATGACGCTTGGCTAATGACGTTTGACACTTGAAAATGGGAAATTGAAAATTGAAAAGTGAAAATCTTTTAAAGAAATGCAGGACAACGAAGAAAATAAAGTGGATGATCCGATTCCGGAATATGGTGGAAAAACGATACGTATATTCGAGTCTTTTGAAGACCAAAATAATTATGAGCGAGAACAGATGGCTAAATTAACACCTATAGAATTGCTACAAAATCTTCGACGCTATATCAATATTGCCTATGGCATGCACGGATTTGATCCTGAAAATTTGCCTGTAAAACACACGCTTACTTTTTATAAAAATAACAAACAAATTGAATGAATATTTTCGATGACTATTCAAAGTTGGTTCTTGAAACTCTCAATAAAAATGCAGTAGAGTATTTAGTAATCGGTGGATATGCTGTAAATTATTATGGATACAATAGAACAACAGGTGATATTGACCTTTGGATTAAACCTGATAATATAAATCGCGATAAAATCATCTACGCTTTAAAAACTTTATATGTTGACGAAACTTCATTGCAAGAATTAAAAAATTTAGACTTCGAAAAACACATTGTTTTTAGTGATGGAGAAAAACCATTTAAAATAGATTTCATGACGCACGTTTCAGGTGTAAAATTTGATGATGCGTGGATAAGCAAACAAATGGCTGAAATTGAAGGACTTCCTATCCCATTTATTAATTTACACCATTTGGTTATTTCCAAATTTAATACTGGTAGGCCACAGGATAAAATGGATGTAGAGGAATTACAAAAAATTCAAACTATTAAAAATAAAAAATAATTTAAATATCATATTAGGTTTATGTAAGCTAAAAAAATGGCGATTGGTTAGGTGAGTGGTGAGTGGTGAATGGTGAGTTTTGTGGGTCGAGGGATGGTTGTTTTTAGGCTTGACAAATGGTGGGTGGAAAGGTGAGTGGTGAGTGGTGAGCCTGCCTGCCGATGGCTTGGCGTCAGGCAGGTGGTGAGTTTTATTGGTCGAGGGATGGGGATTTTTAGGGTTGGTAAATGAGGCATGGGAAGGTGAATGGTGAGTGGTTAGTTTTGTGGGTCGAGGGATGGTTGTTTTTAGGCTTGACAAATGGAGGGTGGAAAGGTGAGTGGTGAATGGTGAGCCTGCCTGCCGATGGCTCGGCGTCAGGCAGGTGGTGAGTTTTGTGGGTCGAGGGATGGGGATTTTTAGGTTTAGGAAATGGTGGGTGGTAATTGGCAATTTTTTGCGTTTCAAATGATTGCTTTCGGTGAATCAGTAATGAGTAATGAGAAATGAGTTTTGTGAGGTCGAGGGATGCGTATTTTTACTTTTGACAAATGACTCTTGACAAATGACTCTTGACAAATGACTCTTAACAAATGACTCTTGACAAATGACAAATGACTCCTTATAATTGGCAAATTGTAACCCCAAACCTAGAACCTAGAACAAAGAAACCTGAACCCTGAACACAGAACTTAGAACACAGAACTTAGAACATTGAACTTAGAACACAGAATTCTAATCAGTAACATGATAAAAATAATAACACCAAACAAACACTATTTACTCTTAACTCTCCTCCTATTTATAATAGAAATATGCATCGCTAAATTTTTTCATGATAAATTTATTCGACCTTATTTTGGCGATTTGTTGGTGGTGATTTTAATTTATTGTTTTGTAAAAAGCTTTTGGAATATTCCTTATAAAAAGGCAGCAATTGGAGTTTTATTGTTTGCGTTTTTTATAGAAACTTTGCAATACTTTCATTTGGTAAAACGATTAGGTTTACAACATAATACACTTGCCAAAACAATAATAGGTTCTTCCTTTAATGTATTTGATTTGGTAATGTATAGTTGTGGAATATTAATTGTAGTTCTTGTGGAATCAATATGCAGCAAATAATTTTTATTTACACGAAACTTGCACTAATACTACCGTTGCAGGAAAATTAGCAATTGTATAATTACCATCAACAAAGTAACCTTCGGCAAAATCGTTGCCCACCTTTTTAAAAATGACTTGCCTGGTTGATTCAGTGCCTTCGCTGTTAAAAGTATATACAGCATTTAATCTGTCACCCTGCATTTCACCTTTTATTGTGCCTTTGCTTCTATCTTTTTCATAAAATAGATAATCCAAACTTCCTGTTACCCTTTTCCCGTCTAGGCTTATATTCATTTTAATGCTGTCTTGTCCGGAAACGAATAAATAACAATTGTTGCTAACTTGCGATTCTTCGTTAGCCTCGCTCCTATCATTTTTACCTGTATTATTACAAGAAACTAAAATAGAAAGACTCAAAATTCCGATTATAAAATATTTTAATTGGCGCATCATTTAATTTTTTTAAATTTCATTAATAGTAATTCTCCATCCATTAATTGCAATTCACCTTCATTATTCATGTTATACTGATTTATATGGGATAAGGTTTCCAAAAAGGCTTGTTCACCCTCTCCTACACATGCCATTTTTGTTGTAATAATATCTGAAAACAAAATATGATTATCCTCTTGTTGAAATACCCCTGCTAATGAATTGCAACCTGTATTACCAGACAGTTGCAAACTTTGAATGTTAAAAAGGCAACCATGCCAATAAGAAACAGGTTTTTGAGTGATATAATTAATATTTAGGTTATTCAAAGATAAAACTTCACGAGAGATTAAATTGTCTACACTACAAAAAACACAAATCTGTCTCATACTTGGTTGCAAGAAGTACAATTTCCATTACATTTGAAAAAAAACTATTATGTCAAAACATATTTCCATTCGCCCATTTATTGGGTCTCAAAACTTTGAAGTTTCCCGCAATTTTTACCGCGATTTAGGATTTAAGGAAAGTATATTAAGTAATAATATGTCGGTTTTTGAAAGCGATAATCTTGCATTTTATTTGCAGGATGCTTATGTAAAAGATTGGATAGACAATACTATGCTTTTTATGGAAGTGGAAGATGTAAATGCCTATTATCAAAAATTACTACACTTAGATTTGTCTACAAAATATCCCACTGTAAAATTAATTCCTATCCGAACAGAATCCTGGGGCAAAGAATGTTTTCTGCATGACCCAAGTGGTGTTTTGTGGCATTTTGGGGAGTTTTTATGAGGGAGGGGGATTTGGTTATCTTGGATATAAGTTATTATAAAAATTAAGAATTCGAAGATTTATCTGGGCACTTTTGAGTATTTTGGCATGCAAAATTTGCAGATTTAGGTGAAAATGATGCAAAAAATACAATAACTGTCTTTTATGATAAACCTTCATTAATTATCAATTTTTTGGAGAGTGGAATCCTGTATTTTGGTTATATTTTATTGAAACTATTATCAGAAAAATTCTTTATGTTGTTTAACATACTCCATATTTAAAGTATTTAAGTCATCTTCATAATTATAAAATGTTTCGTCAAGTGCATTCCAAACTTCCTTAGCAACTTTTTTAATTTGTTCCACAATTGTTATTCGTTCAACTCTGTTCTTAGGCACTTTTTTATTCGGGAATTGGTCAATTGCTTCTTGTAAAATTCTTGCTGTTTTGTTCGCACCAATTGCTAACAAAGACAGAATAGTTTCGTGTGCACAATCACCGCTTGAGTTATAGAAATATAGATAGAAACCACCATTATTAATTTCCCTCTCTAGGTTTTGATTTTGATAAAATAACTTTTGTTGCTCGTTCAACCTCTCATAATCATTTCCATAGTCACAAAGTTCGCCGATAAAATTATCTAGTTCAATAGTGCTTCCATTTTTGTCGTCTGCAATTAATAAGTTGTTTAAGTTGGGAATTTTTGTCATAGTTGTTTTTATGTTTGAAATGAACGTAATAGTTTAATCACTACTTCACATTTTTGTATTCACAAAATTCCGAATCACAAAGCATTTGCGACTAGGGATTATTAGGGAAAGGTTGTTACTTTAAATATAAAGAATTGAAGTTTATATAAGAATGCTTTCTACATTGATGTATTCTGCAATAACTTACTTTTTAATCCTTTTTGCAACATCCCCTTTGGCTGCGGGTATTTTTTGATTGCTTTATCAAAGTTGATTTCTTTTTCTTTAGATTAATCCTCTGTTACACTTTTCTGCTATAATCCAAACGAACTATTAAAATATCCTTAATAGTTGCCTTGGCTATACTACTTGGCTGTATTTTGCCATTTCTATTTTTCCTTTTTTGATGTTGATATTTTTTTTATTTCCCTATCAAAGTCCGATTCATATTCTCGGTCTTGAATGACACGATACTTTGCAAATTCTGCTTCGGATTTGATCTTGGCTTCCAACATTGTTACTTTACCTTTGTCCTTCAATATAGGATAATTTGATAGTTGTAAGAAGTTGCCCAAAAATATACTCCAATCCTTCATATACATCAGTTGACTGCGTTGTGCATTAATTTCAGCTAAATCCAAATAGGCAGAAACAATTCTATTGAGTTCTTTGATGTGTTCTTCGTTCAAATAATTTTTTGCAACCGATGCATCACTCTTTATAATTTTTCCATGGGGTGCTTGCTTCCATGTTTTCAAGCCCATATATATTTTTTTTGCATCGGCTTCAGAGTATATAATCTCGGCTGCTGTTTTACCTGTTATAGCCCAATGTAGTTTGTTTTGAACCGTCGCAAAAAAATCTTTGGTGGTTTCTGAATCTTTATGGTAATCAGCACACAAAGCGTATAGGTCAGTAATTTTTTGATAGAACCTGCGTTCGCTTGTGCGAATTTCTCTAATGCGTTCAAGCAATTCATCAAAATAATCTTTGCCGAATTTTTTGCCTTGCTTTAACCTTTCATCATCCAACACAAAACCCTTAGTAATAAATTCTTTCAACGTATTGGTTGCCCAAATACGAAACTGAATGGCTTCGCTGCTGTTTACGCGATAGCCAACGGCTAAGATGGCGTCAAGCATATAAAAGTCAACTTCCCTTGTTACACTGCGACTGCCTTCGGTTTGAACTATCCTGAAATTCCGGATAGTTGAATCTTTGGCCAATTCGCCTAATGCAAAAATGTTTTTTAAATGTTCATTCACCGTTCGCACATTTACTCCAAACAGTTCGGCAATTCTTTTTTGCGTAAGCCAAAATGTTTCGCCTTCAAAAACTACCTCCACCTTCATATGGCCTTGAGGTGTGGAGTAAAAAATCAGTTGATTATTTTCCATGTTGGTTTTCTGTTTGAATTGTATCTGATAAGTTAAACTTTATTTCAGATTTTTGTGTTCTTCAGTTATAACCGAGACGCATTAACTCATTTTTAATCTCTGTCACTGTTTTAAATTTAGCATTTTCGTGATAGTCGTATTTGCAGTCACAGTCGCAACCATAAAATTTTGATTGAAGATCTTTAAACAGTTCTGTTTTTTCAAGCGTAACAAAACTGCCAGGATTGTTATAAAAGTATGTATTGTATACTGTCCCTGAACACTTGCTTGTCCAAGGATTCATTTCTGAAGAAAGAAGAACTGCTAATTCTTGTGTTTCATCATTATCGGCATTGCAAAAGAAAATCTCTTCTATTTTTTGATTGTTAAACTCTTCGAGTGTGTCTATTAGAATCTTCTGATATTCCAAACCTTCTTTTTGCATAAAAAGATATCCGACAAAAATATTCGATGATTGGCCATCATATTTCATTTCAGTATTATTTTTGTTTATCACAGAATAGAAAACTATAATAACATTTTTTGATGTATCCCACATTTTAGTTTTAATAACTTTATGTGCAATTTCAGAACTATCAGGTTTTAATCTTGTCGCAAATTGTTCTGCGGTCTCAGTTTCCATTCGCTGAAAAGTCTGCCCGAAAATTGTTATCACTTTCAAAGTGAGAAAAACTGCCAATATGAAAGAAAGTCGTGTCAACTCGTTGTCGTATTAAAATGATGAATAACAGCTGGGCTTGGGGAAGTTTTATAGCTTCAATACAAATATAAAGAACATAATTTGAAAGCATTTCACAAGAGGAAGCTTGAATGCTGGCAAATCTCTTACGTTGTTACTGCAAATATATGGAACACAATTTAACCCTAATTCACATATTTCATCCCTTCCCACTCACCTGTTTTATATCGCTAAAACTCATAAACTCCACCCAATCGGCACTAAAAAATAAATAATACCCACTAAAATTGCAGTTAAAATTCCACCCACTTTTACAAAATCTTTAAATTTATATTTACCCGGTCCATACACTAAAATGCAAGAGGGTTCGAAGGGTGTGATGAGCGAAACGGATGCAGATAACATGACTGCAACTGCAAATGTTGTTGGATTTACTTGCAATGTATTTGCAGCTTCGAGTGCAACAGGTAACACAACAAGCGCTGCGGCAGCGTTGCTCATGGGTTGTGTGAGTAATACGGTTAATACCATAAAACCTAACATAATACCCTGCGGACCAAAGGCGTGAAACCAATTTACAATTAATCCTGCTAAATATTTATCAGCTCCTGAATTTGCCATGGCAGTTCCGAAGGCTGTCATGCCTCCAATTAATACCAATAATTTCCATTCGATATTTTTAT
>JBBRGZ010000156.1:0-6923 GCA_038223395.1 Chitinophagales bacterium | reverse complement strand
TGAGATTGCATTACACGCAGCATTTTCTGAGCTTTCATCTGCTCATTTTGCAGTGCTTAAAAAACAATTATACGAAAATGTACTTGAAGCCTTGCATCGCTACGACGAGTTTGCCGACCCTGAACAAAAAATTAGTAAGGGTTTGCATTATTGTAATTTATTATTAAAAAAAGGCCTTTATAATCAATGCCAAAAACAACCAATTAAGTATAAGAAATTAGCATACACCTACCAAAAGTTTGAAAACGTAATAGAGCTCAACGATATTGAAAAAAGATTAATTACCAAAACACAATTCAGCAACACTTCTCTTAATGCAATGCAAACCCTGAGTGATGAACAAAATTATTGTTTACAACAATTAAAAACTACAGATACATTCTGGCTTCTAAGTAATACCATTTACAAACTGCATTTCGAAAAACAAATTACTCCAGGGAAAGAAAACAAAGAATTACAACAATTAATGCAAACAGAAGAATTCCAAAATCCAAATTCTGCAACCACCTTTAAAGCAAAGCTCGACCAACTCCAAATACAAGCATTATATGCTTTTGTGGAAGGTGATACTGAAAAGGCTTACCAAAAAAATACATCATTTTTACAATTAATTGATGAGCATAAACATTTAAAATTGTTATTTGCCGATAGGTATTTCTCTGCTTTAAATAATTATTTAATTGATAGTTTATTATTGAAAAAATACGAAGCGTTATTGCAAGGTATCTCGCTTCTGCGCATCCTTCCTACTTTGCCGGAATTCAAGCACATACAGAATCTTGAGGCAAATATATTTCGTTTAAGTTATTTATTGGAGATGAATTATTACGTTTCAGGAAAACATTTTTCAGACGCAATAGGCAGTATCCCAAAAATTGAAATGGGCTTAAAATTATATCGCGAAAAAATTCCGAAACCCAATATCATTACACTGCGGTATTTGTGTGCGTATGCGCATTTTTGCAATAAAGATTTTGCTGCTTGTTTAAGTCAGGTACATCTTTTATTTAAAATTAAAGAAGCCGAATCCATTGCAGATTTATATCGCGATAGCAGGATGATGCAATTACTTTGTCACTTCGAATTAGGTGATTATTTTTTAGTGGAATCGCAAATTATTTCTTTACAACGCTTTGCATTATCCCACAAAATTAAAGCACAAACCTATACCGTTATTTTGCGTTTTTTAAAACAATATGCGCAAAAACTACAGAAACCCAAACGCCAAGATTTGGAAAAAAGACTTAAAGAATTATCTGAATTGCCCGCGGAAAAATCGTTTTTTAATAATTTTAATTATTTGTATTGGATATCGCATGTTACATCTATTAAATAAGATTTGCGTTTTTTTTACAAGTGAAGCACACTTTATAACTGCAAAAAAATGGGACTGCCTAAAATAAGACAGCCCCATTATTAAGTTGTTAAAAAATAATTACTGCACTGCAATTTTCTGCTTTTCGGTGACTTCCCCTTTCAGCAGTGGTAAATGGATGTGCAACACACCGTCTTCGTATTTAGCTGAAATGCCATTGCTGTCGACAGCAGCGTCAATACTAAAATTACGGGTAAATCCACCGCGACTGTATTCTCTGCGAATCCATTCCGGACGTGGAAAACCTTCAGGTGGTTTGTACGAAACAATCAATTCGCCTCCTGCGAGGTCTACTGAAAAATGTTCGCGAATACGACCCGGTGCAAATACCAGCATTTCTATACTGGATTCGGTGCGGTAAATGTTTACGGCTGCTCTTTCGATTGAACGGTTAAGCAGGTGCCGCTGACTGCTTCCGTGTGCGCCTTTTGCGGCGCTTGTTTCATTGTAATACATAATACAATTTTTTGGTTAATAAATATTTGATAGTGTAATGTCGTATCAACTAGAAAAATATTGTAGTTGTATTGTAAAATTTTTTAAACAAGAGTATAACACTTTGATTTATAGTAAATTTGTAATCTAAATATTTTTTTTATGCAGAGAAAATCATTTCTCAGGGGAATAGGTCTTGCGGGATTGGGTTCAATAATTCCATATAATAATTTAACTGCTTCCGGCAAATTAGATAAATCCTCTTTAAAAATTGTGGATGTAGATTGTGTTTTAATTCCGCACGAAACTGCAGGCCCCTATCCATTAGATTTAAGTGGAGATATGAGTTATTTCAGAACAGATATTACCGAAGGAAAACCAGGGATGCAGCTCGATTTAACTTTAAAAGTTGTGAGTATTCAAGATGATTGTAATCCGATTGCCAATGCACGTGTTGACTTGTGGCAAACAGATAAAGACGGCGTATATTCAGGATTTGTTCAACCGGGAAATAACACAACAGGCCAAACATTTTGTCGCGGAATACAAATTACAGACGTTAACGGAGAAGTAAAATTTAAGACGATATATCCGGGTTGGTACCCAGGAAGAACTACGCATAATCACTTTCAAGTTTTTATGAGTAATGTGTTGAGTGCTACTTCGCAAATGGCATTTCCGGATGCAATAAATACTTTGGTTTACGATTCGCCATTATATATAAAGGGTCAAAATACGAGCGTTCCTTATACAATTAATGATAGCGTTTTTGCTGATGGATATGCAGATCAATTACTTAACCTTACGCCTAATGGAGCAACAGGTGGATATGATGGAACACTTACCATAGGCATTGATGCACCGGCTACAGGATTAATTAATTTAACACCTGAAACAGGAGGACAATTTGCATTATCTCCCAATTATCCAAATCCTTTTACAATAGAAACTAAAATTCCGTTTATATTAAATTATCCGGCAGAGGTATCAATAGAATTATTTAATTTAATGGGAGTAAAAGTTGCACAACTCCTGCAGGCAAATCTTTCTGCAGGCGAACATATTTGTAATGTAAATTTAGAATCGATAAAAACAAAATTACCTGCAGGCAATTATGCATATCAACTTACTACTCAAAATTCAGCGGGAAGATTTATGCAAGTTAAAATATTAACTATACGGTAAATAAAAATTTATCACAAAAATAAAACCCGATAAACTAAATGTTTACCGGGTTTTATAATGTACTGTTTAAAATATGTTTTACAACGCTGTAAAAACAAATATACGATGTTCTGATACTGAATTTACATAGTCAACAGTTAAAGTAGTTGCTGAAACACTTACTACTTTTAAGCGCAATGCTTTTCCGTCGGCAAGTGTAATCGACAACCAAGTATTATCACCAACAAGAATATACGTGCCTGTTGACTCGATGCCCATAAATTTTACTGAGATTGTATTATCCTCATTAATAATTAATTTATCGCCCACCATTGATGCTTCTGGTGCCTGGTCAATACCTAAAACTGTTTCAGCAGAAAGATTCCAAGTTTTGCAAATCGGATTTGTATCGGGTGCAACAATGGCTGCATTTGTATTAAAGCTTGCTGCTACAATTGTAATTACTAAAATAAATGAGAGGAAGTTTGTTGATTTTTTCATTGCATTTCGTATTTAAATAATGAGTATAAGTTCTGATTTTAAAGATATGGTTAAAAATAATTATGGTAATTAGGACAACATTTGCGCTTAAATTAAAACAAAATTGAATACTTGCCTAACTTTGATAATCACAGAATAATGCAATCCAAAGTAAAATTAAGAAAAATAATTAAGAATTCTATGGCACATTATTTGGCAATGGATAAATTTTTAATCCTAAATACACCATATGCTCAAACCACTACTTACAGCAATTTTCGTTTATATAACCCTATTAACACAAGCACAAAGCCTCCTTTTGGCTAAACAGTTTCATGGCAGCGATTCGCAGGCTAATACCGGTGTGGCTATTGATATTAATGATAATATCTATACTGCTTGTAGCTTCTATGGCGATGTTGATGTAAATCCCGGTCCCGGAACTACCCTTTTTACCTCATTGGGTTCGCAAGATGTTGCGATAGTTAAATTAAACAGTGCAGGAACTTTTGTATGGGGAATTCAGCTAGCCGGTTCCGGATTTCAAACTTCTTCAGTAATTAAAACAGATGCTGTAGGCAATGTATTTATTTTTGGATATTTTAGTAGTACAGTAGATATGGATCCCGGAGTGGGCGTTTATAATCTTGTTTCGGTAGGCGCTGAGGATATTTACTGCGGTAAGTACGATGCTTCGGGTAATTTATTGTGGGCAGTTAAAATTGGCGGAGTTGGAACTGAACAAAATTATGGATTTGATTTAGACGATTCCGGAAATGCATTCTTATATGGATATTTTCAAAATACAGTAGATTTTAATCCGGGAGTAGGCGTAAATAATTTAATTTCTACAACTAATAATGCAGACTTCCTTCTAAAATTAAATAGCGATGGCACTTTTAATTATGTAATTCAAATGGGTACAGCTTATGGAAGTTCTTTGGTAATTGACCCATCAAATAATATGTATTTTACAGGCAATTTTTTTAATACAATTGATTTTAATCCCGGAGTTGGTGTAAATAATTTAACTGCCGTAGATTTTACGGCAGATTGTTTTGTATTGAAATTAAATAATTTAGGCGAATTTGTTTGGGTAGGAAAAATTGCAGGTCCTAATTCCGAAAATAGTACATCATTAGCGTATGATATAATTGGTGATGCAATAATTGTAACAGGAATCTATGAAGGAACTATTGACGCAAATCCCGGAGTTGGAGTTTTTAATTTAATTTCAGCGGGGTATTACGATAGTTTTATTACCAAATTAAATGCTTCTACCGGTGAATTTATTTGGGGAAAATCAATCGGTGGATTAGGATTTCAAAGTATATCAGCTATAAGAATTAATGCAAGTGGAAAAATTTATGCAGCAGGAATTTCTGAACAAACATGCGATTTTGATCCAGGGTTATCCACTTATAACTTAACCTCAAATGGTTCAACAGATATTTTCCGATTGTCGTTAAATAATGATGGTTCTTTTTCAAATGCAGAGGAAATAGGAGGCACCAATAATGATAATTGCCAAAGTTTGGAGCTCGATAATTCAGGTGCTGAAATTATTTGTGGTTTTTTTGAAGGTATAGTTGATTTTGATCCCGGTGTTGGAATAACAAATTTAAATAGTGCTTTTACAGGTTGGGACGGTTATTTAGCGCAATATTGTACCACCTATACGATTAATAATTCTGTTGCCATTTGCAGCGGCGAAAGTTATTTTGCTGGTGGTGCTTTGCAAACAACTTCTGGCGATTATTATGATTATTTCATTCCAGTTGAAGGTTGCGACTCTATCGTAATTACCCATTTAACAGTAAATACGCCTGTTGTAAATCTAGGGCCAAATACTGCAATTTGTATAGGAAATTCGATCACACTTAATGCATCAAATCCAGGAGCAACATATCTTTGGAATACTGGTGCAACAACACAAACAATTCTAGTTTCTGCCGCAGGAAATTATAATGTAACAATTATTGATCCTGCGGGATGTACTGCATTCGACGCAATTACAATTACTGTTAATCCCGCGCCGGAAGTTGATTTAGGTGCTGATATTATATTATGTTCCGGAGAAACCACAATTTTAAATGCAGCAAATCCGGGCTCAACATACCTTTGGAATACCGGCGCCACAACTCAAACTATTACTGTTTCTGTTGCGGGAAATTATAATGTTACTGCAACAAATGTTTTTGGTTGCAGCGATAATGATATTATTCATGTTTTTGTTAACCCAACTCCAATAGTAAATTTAGGTGATATAATAGAAATATGCGCTGCCGACGGAATAGTATTGGATGCTGAAAATACGGGCTCAGATTATATTTGGAATACAGGTGCAACTACGCAAACAATATTTACAAACACATCTGGCAATTATACTGTAACTGTTACGAATTTATTTGGTTGTGATGCAACAGATAATGTCAATATTATCGCACACAATGCACCAATAATTAATTTAGGTGCGGATATAGATTTTTGTGACGGCAATTCTGTTTTACTCAATGCAACTACTCCCCTTGCAACCTATTTATGGAATACCGGAGCAACTACTGCAACAATTACTGTTACTGAAACAGGAATATACAGTGTAACTGTTACAAACAATTTTGGATGCATTGGAACGGATGAAATAGTTGTTACAAAAAATCCAACTCCCATTGTAGATTTAGGTGCAGATATAAATTTGTGTTCCGGTGATTCAATTATTTTAAGTGCACTCAATCCTGCTAGCACCTACCTTTGGAATACAGGTGAAACTAGTGCACAAATAACAGCAAATACAAGTGGCAATTATTCAGTAATTGTTACAAATATTTATGGTTGCGCAGAAAATGATGACGTATTTATTACTGTAAATCCAACGCCTTTTATTTACTTGGGAGATGATATTTTGGTTTGTTCTGATGAAACAATTTCTCTAAACGCAACCACACCCGATTGTACTTATTTATGGAACACAGGTGAAACTGCCTCTGATATTGATATTCTTGCTACAGGCATTTACTTTGTAAAAATAACAAATGGTTTTGGTTGCTCTTTTATTGATTCTATTTTGGTGGAAATTATTCCGGTTCCTATTGTCAATTTAGGAAGCGACTTATCATTTTGTACAGGTGGCACAGCAATTTTAGATGCAACAAATCCCTCTTGCTCCTATCTCTGGAATACGGGTGAAAGTACAAATACAATTGAAGTAACAGATGCCGGCATGTATATAGTTACAGTTACAAATGCGTTAGGATGTTTTTCAAGTGATACAATTAATGTTGAATTATTCAGTGCACCCGTTGTTGATTTAGGAGCCGATATTATTGCTTGCGATAATGCAGATATTATTTTAGATGCCACTACTCCACTTTGTACATATAATTGGAATACAGGAGAAACAAGCGCGAGTATATTTGTAACTGACGCCGGCGAATATTCAGTAATTGTTACAAATTCCTTTAGCTGCACA
>JBBRGZ010000155.1:0-7021 GCA_038223395.1 Chitinophagales bacterium | reverse complement strand
AGCAAACAATAGGAAACTGCATGTTATTGCTTTGAAAATTCTGATTTTATTACAAACAATCATTTGTTATTTTTTCTATTGCTTATTTCGGGTTAAATCAACATGATCAACAAACGCATCAATAACCCGCACTGCATTATTCTTCTCAATCGCCTCATCCATACTTGAAAACGTAAGCTGATTGCGGTCTATATTGGATATCATTTCCATATATCAAATGTACAATAACAAATTAAAATTTATTGTTATTTTTATAGGCTTGTTAACATGGCGGAGGGGTAGGTGAAGTTTTTTCACACTCTAACATTATAGCCAATTTTAATGAAAATCATAAAGTGGATATTTATTCTTTTAGGACTGATTGTTTTCAATCTCTTTGTCTTAGAGTGTTTATTAAGAGTAGGCGGACTATTCGATAATATTGCTGAATCAAGGCTAGACAGAGAACTCAAAAATGCCGACCATATATTTGACTTTAGCCCGAATATGAAAGAAAGACTTTTAAAACTTCGACTAGCTGATAAATTTGAATTAGACTATCACGGAAAAGAAAAGCGAATACAATATTCATCAGTGGAAAGCTATAATCCATATCCACCAATCTTGCATTTATTTGACACCGCATATGTCATCTATAACAAAGATTTCAAACTTAAACAGATAACAATTCTTTCAGGCGAATGTGACGCAACACCATCCATATTGGTTGACAAAGCACGTGGAGAACAAACTGGTTTTGGCGACCATTTCGTGACTTATATTTTCTATCAGAATGAAATGAGCGGAATTGGAGTTGACTACGATAGAATAGATTGGTATTCCTGGAGAGGTGGTAGTTATGACGGATTTGAAGAATTATGGATTTTACCCTTGACCATTACAGAAATACTAATATTAATTGTATGGACAATTATAAAAAGACGAAGAAAACTGGCTATAACAGCACATTTGCAATAGGCGGGGTTTCGCGCTCCGTAGCTAGTTTTGTGTTTATAGAAAGTTCAGTTCTCCGAATGGACATTTGTGCTGAAAGCCCGCCCATCGCAAATCTGCCAACCATTCTGCCACAAGCCCGAAATCAGGTTTCCATGAACCTTTTGCTTCACTCGCCAAGATTTTGTATTTTTGAAGAAATCTAGAATTAATGCCGAAAATCTTTGAGTACTTAGGTATTCTGTTCTTTTTCTATTCAAATGAACATGAGCCGATTCATGTGCATGGCAAAAATGATGGATGTGAAAGCAAGGCTGAATTCTATATAGTTGACGGAAAGATTGTTGAAATTAAGATTAAACTTGTTAAAGGATCAAGACCACTGATAGGAACTAAATTAAAGGATTTTGAAGACTTTCTTGAAAAGTATGCAGAGAAAATAGTAGAGAAATGGATAGACTATTTTGTTTATCACAAAAATATTGAGTTTGAAAGAATTAATACAAGAATCAAATGAGAATAGTTGAGGAATATAATGAAACCCAAACTGATTTGATAGAAATTAAGTCTGCGACATTTGTGGAGGATTATGCGATCAGAATTATTTTTAATGATGGAGTGAATAAATTGGTACATTTCAAACCCTTTCTAGAATCATCGTCACATCCATCAATACGAAAATATTTAAATGAAGTTAAATTCAAAGAATTTAGCTTAATCGATGGCAATCTAAATTGGAATGATTATGATTTGATATTTCCAATACACAATCTTTATCAAGGCGAAATAATATAAAAGGAAGGATTACATTCTGAGCCTAAATCATTCCCCTAAGGTAAGGGGCACGAGGCATTGCAGTGGTTAGCCAAAAATTGGGCAGTTGGGAAAGTTGATCATTGAGGTTTCTTTGTAACTTGTCCTCGGCTGAAAGATTTCGGTTCCCAATCCCAAACTTCGGGTAGCTGCCAAAACGTTATGCCCAATAATATACAACAATGACGATAGACTATAAAATTGACGAAAACGACTTCTTGACACATCAACTTTTTGTCGCGTCAAAGTCTGACCGTATCAAAAAGAAAAGACAAAGAAGCAAAATAATATTGCCATTAATTTACGTTGTCTTTGGACTTTTATTTCTATTTCAAGGCAAAATTTCATTGGCAGTAATAATTTTTATACTTGGGCTTTTATGGTTTTTTATTTATCCTCTATGGGAAAGACAACACTATATCAAACATTACAAAGGATTTATCAAAGAAAATTATAAAGACAGACTTGAAAGAATTGCAACTTTAGAGTTTAACAACGACTTTATTTTGGCAAAAGACAACGGTAGTGAAAGCAAAGTTTTGACAACAGAGCTTGAAGAAATATTTGAAATAGCGTCAACAATTTTCGTCAGATTAAAAGGGGGGCAATCATTTATTTTACCAAAAGACAAAATTTCAAATTATGACACCCTTAAAGCAAGACTAAAAGACCTTGCGAACTACTTGAAAATTAAATACGAGACAGACGAAAAATGGGAATGGGAATAATTATTGGGTATAACAGGCGTTTATCAAAAATTCGTCTTCATTGGATAATTGAACATTCTATCTCGTATCAACTTTTGTGCTGTGTTGACAGTTTAGTGCTTCGAAATCCGCTTATTCGCCAAAAGCCAAACCGTTGCCTGCAATAGGACAGCGGTTTAATGAATTATTTAACAGCAAAAGTTTAGGATATGAAATATCTAAAATTTATCACCGTATTTTCAATTACTTTCATCCATATTCATGTAATCGCCCAAACATTTCGAATACCGGCAGAATGGGAACCTCAGGAAAAAGTATGGTTGACTTGGTTTGGGCAGGAAAGGCGTGATTCTACATCTTGCAGAGTAATTGAAGCTCTTCAACCCAATGTTAAACTATCGCTCAATGTTGAATCAGATTCAATGAAAACAGTTGCTATAAATTACATGGCTAACTATAAGATTGACGTTTCTGAAATTGAGTTTATAATTGATGCATATATAGATTTCTTCACTAGAGATTATGTATTTTTTGTGAAAGACCAAAATGATAAATTACAAATTGTTTGTTTTGATTATTCCTCCTTCGGAACTTATCCTGATATTCATGGCATACCGATGCCGGCCGAAGAAAAAAAATTTGGTGAATGGGATGAACGACTGGTTGAGCAATTAAATCTACCTTCAATTAATAGTCAATTTGTTTTTGAAGCTGGCGGAATTGAAGCAAATGGCAAAGGAACTTTATTGATAATAAAGCAAATGGCTATGCAACGAAATCCCAATAAATCCATTTCAGAAATTGAAGCTGAACTAAGCAGAACACTTGGTGCTCGTAAAATTATTTGGTTGGAAGATGGACTGATTGAAGATAGACATTTTCCAAAGTTTGGTCCATTTTATAAAAACTATTTTGGAGGAGGAGCAAACAGACATGTAGATGAACTTTGCAGGTTTGTGGATGAATCGACAGTTATATTGCCATATATTTCTTTGAAAGACAAGAATAATAATCCGATTGATAGTTTAAATTATCCAATGCTTGAGGCAAATTATAAAATTCTACAAAATGCGACAACTGCAGATGGAGAAAAGCTTAAAATAATTCGAATTCCCATGCCGGAAATTGAGGAACTCAAATATACAATGGCCATTGAGGAATCTGATTATAAAAAATTTAATGCCTTTGGCTTTAATATAGGTGATTCAATATATAGAATACCTGCTGCGAGTTATTGTAATTATTTTATCAGCAATAATGTAGTATTAATTCCAAAGTATTGGAAACCAGGAATGTCAGACACACAAAAGCAAAAAGATGAAGAAGTAAAAAATATATTTAAAGAGCTATTTCCTGATAGACAAGTGATACAAATTTATACAAGGACTGTAAATAGAGGTGGTGGAGGTATTCATTGTATGACTCACGAATTGCCAATCTCAAAAAACTAACTGAAACCCCACTGCAGGCAACATCAGGTTTTGTGCTAGCGGAGCATGATGTTGGATCAATCGACTGCAACGCGCTGCTGTATATAATCTGGGTTTGAGGGAATACTATTCAACTTCAGTTCCGGGCTGGACGGAACACTATTCCCCCGCTAGCAAAAGGCCCCGCTCGTTAATGTAATGCGACAACAACCCCGAAATTTAACCTACAATAAAAGGTTCAATTTTTTTGAGTAAATTTGGCAAGAGATATAGAGAAAATGAAACAAAGAATTTATATTGACACTTCAATAGTTGGCGGTTACTTTGATGAAGAATTCAAGGAAGCTACAATAAAGCTATTTGAGCGACTCGATAATTATGAAATTATTTTTGTAGTTTCTGACCTACTTGACCTTGAATTAATAAACGCTCCACAGCAAGTTAGAGAGCACCTTTTAAAATATATTGCCGGCACATAGCGATGGCGACCATTCACAAAGTGGACGTTTTAGCTAGTTGGAACTTTAAACATATCGTAAACCTTGACAGAATTAAAGGCTATAATTCTGTGAATTTAAAATTTGGTTATTCAATGATTGAAATTAGAAGCCCTAAAGACTTAGTAAATTATGGAAACGACTAAAAAAGAAAAACAGTTTGACGCTGTAAAAATGATGAGAGACATCAGAGATAAAATTAGCTCTGATACACAAAATATGACTTTTGATGAGTTGAAAGCATATATCAAACAGAAACTAGCAGACGACAAAACAAAACTGATTGGACAGTGACATTGGCGTAAAAGGCACTACTGCTAACTAGCAACAAGCTCAATTGCCGTTTTTGCTTTCGTTGGATGTTTTGTTTTACGTAAATTGTTTTATCTTAATTAAAAAATTCGCCTTCGCAATCGGCAACTAAGTCTATTGCCAAAACGTTGCACCAATGGTGAATATAATATCACATAATAATCAAATTCAAATAGTCACTCATTTTAATGACCTTGTTGCCCATACTTTTATGGGTGATATAAATGCCATTTGTTGGAAGCGAAAACTAGCAGGAGATTTTGGCGAAATTGTAAAAAAGGTTAAATTAACAGGAAATGTTACTTCCATTTCATTATCTGAAATCCGCAATTTAATATTAAGTGAAAACGGCCAAATTGCGCGTGAAATTTTATTACAGGATTTTAAATTATTGCAAGATTTTGGAGCTCAGCCAACGCTTAATGTTATTCAGTATTATGATAAAGATGACACTGAAAGCATTTGCTCTACCGATGTTTATTCATTTCATATTGATCGTTCACCATTACCGGTTGATACTTTTCTATGTACTTATTTTGGTGATGCAAGTGAAATTCTCCCCAATGTACAATCTATACAAAAGGTATTAATTCCCGAAATACGTGAAGCGTTAAAGAAACAATGTAATGGGAGTGAAGCAGATTTTGAATCTTATTTAACCGAACATTTTTACGACCTGCATTATGCCGCTAAACCTGAAGCTCATATAGTGAATTTAGGTTTAGGGAATATGTGGCGATTAGCCGTAGATTATCCTGAAAGCAAAGTGTTGCCTTGTATTCATCGAGCACCTGAAGAACATTCCGGCCAATACCGGTTATTAATAATTTGCTAAATGTTGTTGTGATTGTAAACTGATACATCAATCATTTTAAAAAAATCTGTTACATTAGCAATGTTTATACCCATGTAGTCACCCAAAGGCTAACAAACATATCAAGCCCTTTAAACGACATGGAGATTTAAAATAAACCATGATAAAAAAACTTTTCTATAGGTTATGCTGATAAATTTGGGGTATAAGTGATTAGGAGTAGCGGGTAAAAATGCGTTAGTTGCCCCTGATAAAAAGCACCGAAAAAATAACACAATCTAAAATAAAAACAATATGAGCACAAACAATCAATCTCCGAAAATGGTTAAAGTGAAAGAACATGATTTAAAATGTCCAGCATGTTTTAATAATTTATTTTTCATGGATACTGCACAGCTGAAAACCGGTAAGGCAACTTTTTTTAACAAGGACTGGACAAACACATCTGCAACATATTTTGTGTGTTCTGAATGTTCCCATATTTTGTGGTTTCTTGAAAGCCATTTTATAAAGGTCCTTTAATTAAAACATATGTCTAAAAATTACTTTTGTAATTTAGATTTAAAGTTCTATAATTATTAGTGATGAAATTAGATATGAATGAACGTTCATTCATATCTAATTTCCCTTAATTCTAATGAGATTTCAATTTTTATACAGCGTGATTTTAATAAATCTTATTCTATAATTACTGATATCTTTGGAAAAATACGATATCATCAAAATATTCCATCGCAAACTACCTCAATTAATGGTAGAAATTTATTATCAGGGATAAATTTTATTAATTTTTCCTTTGAAGGAACAACATCCATCCAAAAATTTATTAGGCAATAGCTTATGCCAATTATTGAAAATGAAACTTATCGAAGCGGCAACAAGGAATTACTGAACCAATTTAGCAATGGTTTTAACTGATGTTAATTATAGGTCAATCATCACCCTTTCAATAATAGTGTCCTTGTCGCCAACATTTACCATTTCAAGATAGCTGCCAACCGATAAATTGGAAACACCCAGCTCAAAAGGTTTTGCATTTGTAGCAACACTTTTTACATGGACACCTTCGAAGTTTCGGCCTGAAATAGCGTGTCATTAAAAACTATTGAGGTTGCAAAACAAACAAAATCAGAAGTGTAGATATGTTTGTTAAGCAAGTATCATATATCCCTTTAAACGAATATTAAATGGTATGTAAAAAAAGAAATTATGCCAATGAAAAAATAAATTACTAAGTTTGAAATTGCAAATGATAACCATAACAAGCTATAGTAATCCACGATTTACAAAACAGTAGTCAGAATCGTAACGCTCTGTTTGAGCAACATGGCCAACATCTATCTGATCATATGATGAAAAAAAATTGCCTTTTATTTTTATTTCTTCTCTTTTCAATGTTTGCCATTGCCCAGCAGCAATACACCTTTACCAATTACACCCAGGAACAGGGACTTCCATTAGGCACTATCCAATGGATGCAGAAAGATGAGGATGGTTTCCTTTGGCTCTCGAGTG
>JBBRGZ010000154.1:0-7089 GCA_038223395.1 Chitinophagales bacterium | reverse complement strand
ACCGCATTTATCACCCTACACCGTTTTCATGGAATTACTCTATATTACAAACCAAGCCCATATTGATAAGAACAATAACCCATAGATTATATTGTAATCATGAAATAATAGCCGTATATTTGTAATCATGTCTACTATTCAAACTACAAGCAAAAAAGGCACAAACGCAGTTAAAAAATTGCGTGAATTGAAACTGAAAAATGGTTTGCCTTTTATGATTAATGTGAAGGATCTTTCCACAAATCAATGCTATCTTGAATATCCAAATGGCAGCATTAAGTTAATCTCAGTTTTACCTTCTTCACGCGATTTGGAGGTTATTCGCGAGTTAGATTCTTTTGAAGCGAATACCTTAAGACAAAGGTTTAATTTTGCTTCTATAAAATAAATGCCATTACTCTACATTATAACTGGTTCAAATGGGGCAGGCAAATCTTCTGTTGGTCCAGATTATATACCATTTCACCTGAGAGATTCAATTTTTGATGGCGATAAAATATTTATGCAAAAAAGAAATGAATATTGGAAAAACGGAGTCAAATCGCATAAAGAATGTAAAAAACTTGCCGCAGAATATGTTGTAAATACATTTGATAAATTAGTTGAGGATTCGTTAGATAACAATATAGATTTTGCATATGAAGGTCACTTTACTAATGATGCCACATGGGACATCCCTAAACAATTTCTCTATTCACTCTATTATTCTGAAAAACTGATTCTGTTATTTTAAATTTACAACAAAAAGCAGTTCTGATTACCGCAATTAAACTCCTCCTAACAAAACAAAAATGAAAGCAATACTCTACAAAAATTACGGCCCTCCTGAAGTAGCTCATCTAATGGAAGTTGATAAACCAATACCCAAACACAACGAAGTATTAATTAAAGTTTACGCCTCCACAGTAAATAGAACTGACTCCGGATTTCGTAGCGCGGAGTATTTTATTTCTCGGTTTTGGACGGGACTTTTAAAACCAAAAAACCAAATTTTAGGTTGTGAATTTACAGGCGTAGTTGAAGAAATAGGTAGTGCTGTCACTACTTTTAAAACCGGCGAAAAAGTATTCGGATTTAATGATAAAACTTGCGGTGGACATGGTGAATATTTAACAATTGCAGAATCAGATGCTATTGCAACTATGCCAAACAACATAAATTTTGATGTTGCAGCTGCAATAACAGAAGGCGCACATTATGCGCTGTGCGATATCAGGGCTGCAAAGGTTAAAAGCGGACAATCAGTTTTAGTATATGGCGCAACGGGTGCCATTGGTTCAGCTGCTGTGCAATTATTAAAACATTTTCAAGCGCATGTAACAGCAGTTTGCAATACAAAAAATGTAGCCCTTGTTAAATCACTCGGAGCAGATGTAGTTATTGATTATCAAACTGAAGATTATACAAAAACAAATATGAAATTTGATTTTATTTTAGATGCCGTTGGCAAAAGTGCATTCGGAATATGCAAGCCGTTACTCAATAAAAATGGAATTTACATTTCCACCGAACTTGGCAAAAATGCGGAGAATATATTTTATGCAATTACAACACCAATTTTTAAGGGCAAAAAAGTATTATTTCCAATTCCTACCATTTGCAAAGAGGATGTTATTTTCTTAAAAGACCTTGTTGAAAAAGGGGCTTTCAAACCTGTAATTGACAAACACTACAACCTAGAGCAAATAGTTGAAGCGTATAAATATGTACAATCTGGACAAAAAACAGGGAATGTTATTCTTAAAATTAGAGAATAAAATTGGAAGGGAATTTATAATTGAATAGTCGAAATACGAGTTAATTTTATCATTTTTTTAAACTCAAAAACGCGATCCTTAAACAAAAATCATTTGTCCTTAACTAAATACACCGTCTTCCCACCCGATACCGTTTCAAGCACTTTTACATCCCACAATGCACTTTCAGGAATAGTCATTATATCTTTTTCGAGTACTACAAAATCGGCTAATTTTCCGGGCTCTAAACTGCCCTTGTCATAATCTTCAAATGCCGCATATGCCGCCCAAATTGTCATGCCTTTTAATGCTTCAATACGCGTTAATGCATTCTCTTTTTGAAATCCTTTTTCTGGAAAATTCTTTTGGTCTTTTCTTGCAACAGCAGCATAAAAACCAAACAACGGATTGATACTTTCTACAGGAAAATCAGAACCCAAAGCTGCATATCCGTTTTGATTTAACAAGTCTTTATACGCATAAGCAAATTTTATTCTTTCATCTCCCAAACGCGCTCCTGCCCAATACATATCGCTGGTGCAATGCGTGGGTTGAATGGAGGGAATGATATGATAATTTTTAAATATTGCAAGGTCTTTTTTATTTACAACCTGACAATGTTCCACACGCCAGCGCAAATCGTTATTGGGTTGTAATATTTTACTGTAGATATCTAATATTAATCTGTTAGCAGAATCTCCAATAGCATGTGTGCACACCTGAAAACCGATATCATACACTTTTTGAATTTCTCTTAAAAGGGAGTCGTAACTATAATATAAAATTCCTGTGTTCGTAACATCATCAGAATAAGGTTTTAATAATGCTGCTCCCCTACTTCCTAATGCGCCGTCAGCATAAAATTTGAAAGCATTGATGTGTAAATGATCAGTATAAATGCTACCGTTTTCTTTAAAATAATTATAATTTTTTTCACCCGCTGCTGCCATAACATACATGCGCATGTCTAATTTTTTTGCTTCATCGAGCGCTTTTATACTTTGAATTTCGTTCTGTTCTAACCCTGCATCGTGCACAGAAGTGAGGCCCACTTTAAAACAATCTTCCTGTGCAATTAATAATGCATTTTGTAAAAATGTTTTTGAATTTATTGGCATTTTTTTGGAAACTAATTCCATAGCATTATCTATTAAAATACCTGTACACTTACCATTTTTAACTTCAACAAGTCCGCCTTCAATAACCGTTTTTTCATTTATACCTGTCAATTCCAATGCCTTAGAATTTACTAGCGCTGCATGCCCGTCTATACGAATTAAGTACACCGGTTTATCGGGAAAAATTTCATCAAGCGCAGTTTTATCTGGAAATTCTTTTACCTCCCAATCATTTTGATCCCAACCTCTGCCAATTACCCAGCCGCCGGTTTTAGAAACATTATGTTTTTTAATTTTTTCGCATACTTCGTAAAATGAAGTTGTTCCAACCAAATCTGTATATGATTTTTGAATACCATAGTCTAAAAAATGACAGTGCGCATCAATAAATCCGGGATAGATACTTTTACCCTCCATATCATCAACGGTAAGCGACCAATAATATTCCATAATAGAATCGGCAGGGCCAACAGCTATAATGCGACCGTCGGAAATTGCCATTGCATCTGCTATTGTAAACTCTGCATCAACAGTATAAATTTTTGCATCTACAATAATTCTGTCAACTTGAATTACTTCCGGAGAAGAAAGAAATATAAGTGATAATAAATAAAATATCATATAACTATTCTTTGAATTGTTTCCTGCATATTGTACGCATTGTCCACAATTTCAATATACTTAGCCGCTACTTCTTGTACATTATAAAGTTGATGATTTTTATTGAGCTTTACAAACTTTGCTTTACGAGAAAAGGCCTCTTCATCAGAATTGCGGATTTCTTCCTGCATTTTTGTATCCATTACTCCGGGTGCAATAGAAAAAAATTTGATATTACTTAAAATAAGTTCCTGTTCTTTAGCAACACATTGAGTAAGCATTTCTAATGCCGCTTTGCTAGCGCAATAAATTCCCCATCCATCATAAGGAGTAGTTGCACCTCCGGAGGAAACATTTATAACAACTTTCTTGCAATCAAAACCCGAATATTCAGCTATAAATTTACCCATTAATAAATGAGGCGTGATACAATTTAAATTATAAGTATGTATTATCGTTTCATCATCTATATTTCCTACAAATCCAATTTTTCCAAGCGAGCCTGCATTATTAATTAATACCACTAAATCGTTTTTATTAAATGCCGGAAATTCAATCTTTTTACTTTGATTTAAATCAGATAAATCAATATTTTGATGTATATAATTTGGATGCGAAATTGTTTCTGTGCGAGCATAACCATATACTTTCGAATTGCCTCGCATTAAAATATTTTCTGCAATAGCCTTACCTAATCCCGAACTCGTTCCTGTAATAAACCAATATTGCATAATGAGATAGTATAGTTGATTTATGAAGTATAATTACAAACTCAATTTAATCTTCAAAATTAAACCCTTTAATTGCTTGTTGCATTAACAGATGATCAACCATTACAAGTGCAGCCATAGCTTCTACAATCGGCACAGCGCGCGGCAACACACATGGGTCATGTCTTCCCTTGCCTTCTACAATAATTTCATCTCCGTTTTTATTTACACTTTCTTGGGGACGCAATAGAGTTGCTACAGGTTTAAATGCAACATTAAAATAAATATCCATACCATTACTAATGCCACCTTGAATGCCACCTGAATGGTTTGTTTTTGTTGTGATTTTATTTTTATTTTCATCAAAAGTAAACAGGTCGTTGTGTTCACTTCCTTTCATTTTTGTTCCTGAAAATCCACTGCCGTATTCAAATCCTTTTACTGCATTAACACTCAACATCGCCTTGCCTAAATCTGCATGCAATTTATCAAATACCGGGTTTCCTAACCCTGAAGGACAATTTTTAATCACACAAAAAATAGTTCCGCCAATTGTGTCGCCCTGTTTTTTTATTTCTGCAATTAATTGAATCATTTCTTCCGCAATTTTTGCATCAGGACAGCGGATAATATTGTCCTCCGTTTTTGAAAGATCTAAATCTGTATAAGGTATATTTAAAGTAATATTACCCACAGCATTTACATACGCCTGAATGCTAATATTTTTCTGCAACAAAATTTGTTTAGCAATACTTCCTGCTAAAACACGCGCCGCAGTTTCTCTGGCGCTACTTCTGCCGCCTCCACGATGGTCGCGAAAACCATACTTTTCATCATAGGTAAAATCAGCATGACTCGGCCTGTAATTATCTACCAAATGCGCATAATCTTTCGACTTTTGGTCTTCGTTGCGAACAATAATTCCAATAGGTGTTCCGGTAGTTTTTCCCTCGTAAATACCACTTAATATTTCAAAGCTGTCGGCCTCTTGCCGCTGTGTAGTAATTTTTGATTGACCCGGTTTTCTGCGCAACATTTCGTTTTGCATAAAGGCGAGGTCCAATTTAATTCCAGGAGGACATCCATCAATAACAACACCCAGTGCAACGCCATGCGATTCGCCGAAGGTGGTAATTCGAAATACATTGCCAAAACTATTTCCCGCCATAAGTGCGAAAATAATGAGAT
Source organism: Chitinophagales bacterium (assembly GCA_038223395.1). Classification (GTDB taxonomy): domain Bacteria; phylum Bacteroidota; class Bacteroidia; order Chitinophagales; family BACL12; genus UBA7236. The sequence continues at coordinate 1,737 of JBBRGZ010000154.1, read as the reverse complement.
TACATTACATTTTAGGTTTAGGCTTATTTCATGGATATTTGCGTATCATGTCTGATTTACTCATAAAAAACATTAAAACACTCTGGCAAACCGATAATGGCACTCTAAAACGTGTTGCTGGAAAGTCGATGGCAGAAATTCCTCATATCAATAATGCGTGGTTGCTAATTGAAAATAACATCATCAAAAGTTTTGGCGAAATGTCCACTTGCCCCGAAAATGCAAGCGAAATACTGGATGCAACAGGAAAAATGGTATTACCTGCATTTTGCGATAGCCATACACATTTGGTTTTTGCAGCAAACCGTGAAGAGGAGTTTGTTATGCGTTTAAAAGGTAAATCTTATGAGGAAATTGCTTTAGCCGGTGGCGGAATTTTAAATTCTGCAAAAAAATTACAATCAATGGATGAATCTGCTTTATTTGATTTTGCTTGGCAACGATTAGAAGAATTAAAAAATTTAGGAACAGGCGCAATTGAAATAAAAAGTGGCTATGGATTAACCCTAGATTCTGAATTAAAAATGTTGCGCGTAATCAGAAAATTAAAAGAAAAAAGTAAGGTATTAATTAAAGCAACTTTTTTGGGCGCACATGCAATTCCTGCCGAATATAAAAATAACAGAGCCGGATATGTTCAATTAATTATTGATGAAATGATTCCGAAAATTGCAGATGAACAATTGGCAGATTATTGTGATGTATTTTGCGAAAAAGGTTTTTTTACAAATGAAGAAACTGATGCCATTTTAGGTGCCGCCGCTAAATATCATTTACGTCCTAAAATCCACGTAAACCAGTTTACTAACAGCGGTGGAATTTTTACAGCAATTAAAAATAATGCATTAAGCGTTGACCATCTTGAATATTTGAATGATGATGAAATATCAGCATTAAAAGCGAGCAATACGCTACCTGTTGCATTACCGGGATGCTCATTTTTTATTAATATTCCTTACACACCGGGTCGCAGAATTATTGATGCAGGATTGCCACTTGTGCTTGCAAGCGATTATAATCCCGGCACGGCTCCAACAGGCAATATGGCGTTAATAATTGCACTTGCATGCACACAAATGCACTTAACGCCCGAAGAAGCGTTTAATGCGGCAACCATTAATGGCGCAGCTGCTATGGAACTTGAAAATGAAGTGGGAACAATATCACAAGGAAAAAAAGCGCATATTATTATAACAAAACCAATGCATTCACTCGCCGAAATGCCCTATGCTTTTGGGAGCAATTTAATTGATACTGTAATTATTTGATTGTGTTAATTTTTTAATTAAAACTGATAATTTCATTCTATTACTTCACTTAATTATTATATTTGAGGTAAATAATCTGTTATGAAAAAACCTTTGCTCCTCTCCCTTTGTTTAACTTTTTTTATTTTATGTAACAGCTTTACAATTCAAGCAGCAGCGCCAATTGCACAATATTCTTATTATGTAGAATATGTTGGTTTTGGTTCTGAAATTTATTTTTTAAACGAAAGTACAGATGCAATTTCTTACTTGTGGGATTTTGGTGATGGAGCAACTTCAACAGATATTAGTCCCGTGCACGCATATCCGGAACCGGGTATTTTTATTATTTGTTTAACAGCAACAAATGACATAAATTCCGATTATTATTGCGATACTATTAATACATATTATCCCCCTTCTGCAGATTTTTCTTTTAGTGGAGGCCCGACTGTTACTTTTACTGATTTAACAGTAAATTTTCCCTCTA
>JBBRGZ010000153.1:0-7091 GCA_038223395.1 Chitinophagales bacterium | reverse complement strand
TACCAAAAAGCATTAAGTTTTATTTACCCAAGTTTATATGAAGGATTTGGAATTCCGGTTTTGGAAGCTATGGTAAGTGGTTGTCCCGTATTAACATCCGGTATATCATCATTGCCTGAAGTTGGGGGACAAGCTGCATTTTATTTTAATCCCGCCCAACCTGAAGACATAGCAGAAAAATTGATGTCTGTATTATTAAGCGAAACAATAAGGAGTGAAATGCAAATGAGAGGATTTGAGCATATAAAACGATTCGATAAAAAGATAATTACAAAACAAATTATGGATTGTTATTTATCACTCGAATAAATGCAGTTAGATAAAATATTAATGTAAAACTGGTTTACTTGAAAATATTTGTACCTCTGTAGAATCGTTCTCTTTTAATTACATTTCCTTGTTCATCAAAATATAGCCAGTCGTCATTTTTATACCCACGTTTATCAAATTCGCCAATGTTCTGAAAAGCGCCGTCGGGGTAATACGCGATAAAATAACCGCAATTTTTTACTCTGAAATTATAAAGCGATTCATTTATTAAAATTGAATCTTGCGAATACACCATACGGATATGATTTTCTAAGGTAATTTTCGAACCTTTAGAAAGCTCTTGGCGCAAGATGGTTTTTTTGCCTTTCACAATCACTTTTTCGTAATATTTAAGTGTATCTAATTTAGTATTTGCAAACCTGTCGTAAATACTATCCTTCGAAATTGCTCCGTTTTGATAAATTTGCCAATGCACCAAACGCGCATTATGTTTACCGGAATACACATCAGATATTTTACCATTTCTGTTTAGTAAAGTGGTTTTATAATCCGTTTTTGTTTCGCTTACAACAGAAAAAGGAGAGCCATCTTTTCTAAATACTGCGATATATAATATATTATTCGCTGCATCAATCGAATCGTAAAGCATGGTTTTACCTGAACGCGAATACCATCGTTTTAAACTATATTCAATTGCAGATTTACCATCAATAAATGCATCATACGTTTTTACTTGTCCCGATTTATAATACACAATATGTTCAAGTGTATCAGGAATAAAAATTGCTTGGTCTTTTTGAGCAAAAAGACTTGTTGATATAAAGATTAATAATATTCCGCCTAAAATTTTCATTAATTGATTTACAGTTTTAACGTTTTCCCATCATTCCACCTAAAGCTCTTGCTGCTTTAGCACCTCCACCCATTTTGTTCATCATCTTCATCATTTTGCGCATTTCTTCAAACTGTTTCATAAACTGATTCACATCTTGAATTGTAGAGCCACTGCCACCTGCAATACGTTGGCGTCTTGTGCCGGTCATTATATCCGGATTGTTGCGTTCATCAGGAGTCATACTTAATATCATGGCTTCTAACTTTGCAAATTGTTTTTCATCAATATCCATGTCCTTAATTTGTTTGCCAACACCCGGTATCATGCCCAACAAATCTTTCATATTTCCCATTTTTTTTATCTGCTTCAACTGTTGTAAAAAATCCTCAAAATCAAATTGATTTTTGCGAATCTTGCGTTGTAATTCAGCAGATTTCTTTTCATCAAATTGTTCCTGTGCTTTTTCAACAAAGGAAACAATATCACCCATACCCAAAATACGCTGCGCCATACGATCGGGATAAAAAATATCCAGAGTATCCATTTTTTCTCCACGGCTAACAAACTTAATTGGTTTTTGTACGATATATTTTATTGATAAAGCAGCACCACCTCTTGTATCACCATCTAATTTTGTTAATACAACGCCATCAAAATTTAATCTATCGTTAAATGCTTTTGCAGTATTAACAGCATCTTGGCCTGTCATAGAATCCACTACAAATAAAGTTTCAGATGGATTTGTTGCCGATTTAATATTGGCAATTTCATTCATCATTTCTTCATCCACTGCAAGTCGACCGGCAGTATCTATAATTACAACATTATGACTATTTACTTTTGCAAAATTGATTGCTTTTTTTGCAATATCTACTGCATTTTTATTTTCTATATCTGCATAAACAGGAACACCAATTTGCTCACCTAAAACTTGGAGTTGATTTATTGCGGCAGGCCTATAAATATCGCAGGCAACCAAAATCGGATTTCTACCCAATTTAGTTTTAATATGGTTGGCTAATTTGGCACTGAAAGTTGTTTTACCCGAACCTTGTAAACCGGCTATTAATATTATTGCAGGAGTGCCTTTAATATTAATGTCGATTTTATCGCCGCCCATTAATGCAGTTAATTCGTCCTGCACAATTTTCACCATTAATTGTCCCGGCGAAACAGAATTTAGCACATCCTGTCCCATCGCTTTTTCTTTTACAGTATCTGTAAATTCTTTGGCTATTTTATAGTTAACATCTGCCTCAACCAATGCACGGCGAATTTCTTTTACCGTTGTAGCGATATTAATTTCAGATATTTTTCCTTGTCCTTTTAAACCTTTAAAGGCACCTTCTAACCTATCGGATAAATTTTCAAACATTGTGCAAAAAATTTAAATTGTAAATGAAAAAACACCTATGCGTCAGGTGTTTTTTCAAAAGTATTGATGCGTTGATTTAACTATTTCTATATTAATTTAAATTTAATTAATAATAACGCAAGCGAATTACACCTGCAAGATACTTAGATAAACGAACTACTTGTTTTGTATATCCAAATTCATTATCGTACCAACAATATAACACTACACTTTTTCCATCAGTTGACACAATAGTTGCAGGAGCATCTACAATAACACAATGGCTATTTCCGATACAATCGCTGCTCACAATTTCGAGACTCATGCTATAATCTACTTGTTCAACAAGTTGACCATGCGATGCGGCTTCTTTCAAGACACTATTTATCTCATCAACTGTAACATTTTTCTTTAATGTTAAATTGATAATAGCTAGAGAAACATCAGGTGTAGGAACACGAATTGCATTTCCTGTAAATTTTCCTGCAAGGCCTGGTAATACTTTAGAAACAGCACTTGCGGCACCCGTTTCAGTAATTACCATATTCATTGGAGCTGAGCGACCGCGACGAGATTTTTTGTGGTAGTTATCTAATAAGTTTTGATCGTTAGTATAACTATGCACAGTTTCGAGATGCCCGTGTTCTATTCCGAAAGTATTTTCCATGATATAAAGAATCGGAACTACAGCATTTGTGGTGCAACTTGCTGCTGAAAAGATATTTTCTTTATTGATATCAAAATTTTCCTGATTAATACCATGAACGATATTAGGAATATCGCCCTTGCCCGGAGCTGTAAGTAAAACTTTCTCAACACCTTTTGCTTCAAGATGTTTTGCTAGTTTTTCGCGTTCACGTGAAACACCGGTATTATCTATTAATAATGCATCATGAATATTGTAAGCAGTATAATCAATACTTTCGGGCTTGTCGCCTGTAATCATATAAACGGTATGTCCGTTAATAATAAGGGCTTTATTTTCAAGGTCTTCAACAACAGTTCCACGAAATTTTCCGTGAATGGAATCGCGACGCAATAAACTTGCGCGTTTAATAATATCTTCATCAGAATTAGACCTAGTAACTATTGCTCTTAAACGCAATTGTTCGCCTTTTCCTGCTTCATTAATAATAATACGTGCTGCAATGCGACCAATTCTACCAAATCCGTAAAGAATTACATCTTTTGGTTTCAGAACTAATTTTTCTTTTCCTATAAACTCAGCAAGTTTTTCAGCAACAAAGGCATCTTCATTAGCAAACTTTGAGCCTTCACTCAGCCATTCGCTACCTAAACGACCCATATCAATACGCGCCGGTGCTAAGTCTAATTTTATTAAAGCCTTAGTTAAAGCGAGAGAAATCTCAATTGTGAGTGGGCGATTAAGGAAACGCTGAGCATATAAATGGTGATTTAAAATCTCGCTGGCGCGCGCGTCTACCAGTTGGCGGCGGAAAATAATGAGCTCTACTGACTTGTCATACCAGAGCTGCGAAGCCATTGCGCTGAGTTCTACAGCAGCCAATTCCTTCTGATTCCAATCCTTTAAGGTAATTTCATACGAATTGTTCATAATATTTATCTTAGTTTTTCAGTTATTTTAAGAGAGCACAAAGGTAATAATAAGAGGCGAAGGGGAAGTCTCCAATTGGAAAAATTAGTCAATATTTTGAAAATTGGCCGACTAAATAAAATTATTTCCACAATACACCAAAATTATTTGCTAAAAATTTTGAATCCTTTGAAATTATGTTATACTTGCAACTTATAGCATAATTTAAGAGAGGCTAATTTAGGCATGTCGAAAAAGAAACAATTTACACTTGAATATATCATAAAGTCAAGTCCCCTGGTACTATATAATTGCTTAACCACACCAACCGGTTTACAGCAATGGTTCGCCGATACAGTTGACAATGATGGAATTACCTTCTACTTTACCTGGCAGGGTGAAACTGATACTGCAGATATGATAAGCACAGAAGACGATGACTATATTCGTTTTAGGTGGGATTGGCAAGATGAAGATGAATATTTCGAATTTCGCATAGATAAAACAGAAGTAACCAACGATACCATACTTTTTGTAACAGATTATGCAGAAGACAATGAAGTTGATGCGCAAAAACGCCTTTGGGACGCTCAAATTCACAATCTAATGGTCCGAATCGGCGCTACCTAACACTTCCAGTAAGATTTTATACTTTTCTAATACCTTTTTTTCAATTTCAGCGGGGTTTGTTGATGTAAATTTCCCTGTCATCTTAATAAATCCTTTTTCCTCAACAAAAGAAACAATTTCAGCATCTGTAAGCATCTCCTGAGGAACACAAAAGGCGTCATTAACTTCATGTTGCCAAGGATCTACGTGCATTGATATGTAAATTGCTGTGCCGGTTAATAAATTACGGTTTTTGAGAATTTGAGGTAAATAATATGCTGCACAATTGCCTGATAACAACATCGAGCAACTAAAATAATGACCATACCAAAACATTGTGCGAAAGGCAAAAATTTCGTCCTTATTAAATAATTTCGGAAAATCTAACATCACCCAGGGATAGCTCAGATAATTTTCACCCTGCGAAATTTTGCCTGTTTGAGAATCTGTTCCTTCAGGGAAAATAAATTGTTTATGTTGGTTAGTATCTTTGAGACGCAGTTTAATTTGTTCGAAGAGCAGATATAATTTTTGGTTAACCTGACGTTTTAATGGAAATAGCACAGTGTTAAACAGCAGCTCGGATTCGTTTTTATCAAATTGCATTGGAGAATTTATTTATGAACAAGATTGACAAATATATTATAAAATCGTTTCTGGGACCTTTTTTTATTTCCTTCATCATCGCTTTGATAATCTTTTTGATGATTTTTTTATGGAAATATATTGAAGATTTGGTGGGAAAAGGTTTGGAATGGTATATAATTCTCAAGTTATTATTTTATGCCTCCGCCAATATGGTTCCCCTTTCGCTGCCGATTGCAGTTTTGCTTGCGTGTATAATGACTTACGGAAATCTTGGCGAACGTTTTGAACTCGCCGCATTTAAAAGCGCAGGTATTTCGATGTTTCGCTTTATGCGTAGTACAGTTGTAATCGGTTTATTAATTGCAATCAGTGCATTTTTATTTTCGAATTATATATTGCCATCAGCGTATTTAAAATTTGTAGTTACATTGGTTGATATTACAAAACAAAAACCTGCACTTAATATTAAACCAAACGAATTTTATAACGAAATTGAAAATTACAGTATCATCATTGGTGGCAAAAGTCCCGATAATGTTACAATTAAGGATGTCACAATTTATGAGGAATTAGACAAGGCAAACGACAATGTATTAATTGCTGAAAGTGGTAAAATGCAAACTACATCCGACAATCAAAATTTAATTTTTACTTTATACAATGGCAAACAGTATGAAGAATTGAAATCGCAAACAAAAGGCGATAAATCGAAAGAACACGTACGCATGAGTTTTGATCAGTGGGAAAAAACGCTTGACCTTTCCGGATTTCAAATGACACATACGAGTGAGGATTTATATTCCAATCATTATAAAATGCTCAATATTCAACAACTTACCACTGCAATAGATTCGTTGGGAAAATATGAAAGTAAACAAAAAACAACACTCGAACCAACACTGCGCTCACACTATTTTTTGAGTCGAGGTGGCATGGAAATATTTAACGACACTGCAACGGCAGGAATAAATAAGACCTTTCTTGATATTATTCCATCAGACCAAAAGTCAGCAGCAATAAAAGGCGGATTGCAAACAGTGCGAAGTCTTTCGGGTTATAGCAAACAAACGGTTTTGCGTATTAATTTAACAGAAGGCAAAATTCGTGATCACTGGATTGAATGGCATAGAAAATTCACCTTGTCGCTTGCTTGTTTTTTATTTGTATTTATTGGCGCGCCATTGGGCTCTATTATTCGCAAAGGGGGATTTGGGTTACCAGTATTATTTTCTATTTTTATATTTATCTTCTTTTATATTTTAAATATTACCGGAGAAAAAATGGCACAACAGAATTTTGTTACTCCTTTTGTAGGCATGTGGTTATCCATTTTTATTATTGCACCAATTGGATATTTGCTTACAATAAAAGCAAAAAATGATGCTCCGGTTATTGATGGTGAAATGTACCGAACCAAATTTGCTCAATTTAAAAGCTTCATTTTCAAAAAAAGAAATGATAAAAATCATTAAAGAAAATCGCATTTTTTTTATCTTGTGTTTGCTCTGGTTTATTGTGGGTGGAATAGCATTATGTGTTTACGATAAACCCACATTTTCATTATGGCTAAATAAAAATACCTCACCTTCAAAAGATGTATTTTTTAGATATGCAACATGGTTGGGTGATGGATTTACAATTATTTTTGCTTGTATTTTTTTGTTTTTTGTGAAATATAGATATGCAATTACTGCAACATTTATTTCCTTTTTATCGGGATTTTTTATTTCGCTGCTCAAAAATTATTACAACGAGCCGCGACCTTCTATGTATTTTAAGAGCGGGGAAGTGCATTTTATGGAAGGTTTAAAATTATATCAGTGGCATAGTTTTCCATCAGGGCATACTGCTGCAGCATTCACTTTATATTGTTTATTTGC
>JBBRGZ010000152.1:0-7121 GCA_038223395.1 Chitinophagales bacterium | reverse complement strand
ACGTGATTAAAAGAACAAGGATTTTTGACCTCGACCTTATTAATGATACTAATTTTGATGCAACAATAGCATCCATTTTAAATTTCAAAAATGAATATAACGCCGATGCAGGTGTATTACCTTTATTATTTACACCAAACGTTGACGACGTTGTAAAACTCAACGAAAAACAATACTCTGTACTTGCAGCAATTTTAAAACGCTCTTATTATATATTACCTGATGGTCAGCCTGTTATTTGGGCGAGTAAATTATTAGGAATAAATTTAGAATTTCGTTTGCCCGGTAGTGCATTATTTCCTTTGTTATGGAAAGCGGTTATTGCAGAAAAAAAACGTATAATGGTTGTTGCACCAAGTAATGAAGTTGGCGATTTATTAAAAAAAGAATATCCCGAATTGGTGTATTATGTGCCACCGTTTTTCGACGTAGATAAACCGGAACAACTAAAGCAAGTTGTTGAAGGTGCAATTGCTGTTTTTGAAGCCATTAATCCTGAATATGTTTTTATCGGAATTCGTTTCCCAAAACAAAATCATATTGCTCTTGGATTAATTGAGCACGTTAAATCAAAAAATGCTTCGGGAAATACTATCCCCATGCCTTTATTTTTATTAATGGGTGCTTCATACGAATTTTATCTCAACTTGAAAAAGAGAGCACCTGCATTTTGGCAAAAAACCGGAATGGAATGGTTTTACCGTTTTACACAAGAACCAGGTCGTTTATTTAAAAGATATTTCGTTGATGATTTGGCATTTTTTCCCATCGTTTGGCGAGAATTTCGCAAAAAGTAAACCCTGCATTTTAAAAAATCAGCACCTTCTCCAGATTAATTTTTCATCAATTCAACATGCATTTTACAACCTTTACTTCACTTTTCGCCTCTTTTTTAACATCTTTGCACCCGATTTTGAGGTTGAAAGCATTGTTTTTACTAAAATTTACAGAATAACGCATTATGATTATAAGAAGTCAAGCACCATTAAGGATTGGATTAGCAGGTGGAGGAACCGACGTAGGTCCCTACAGCGATATTTATGGTGGATGCATTTTAAATGCTACTATTAACAAATATGCTTATGCTACAATAATTCCGCGTCGAGATGGAAAAATTGTACTTTCTGCAATGGATAAAAAAGAATCTGTAGAATTGGATGCAACTTCCAAATTAGAGATTGACGGCACACTCGATTTATTAAAAGGCGTTTATAATCGCATTGTAAAAGACTTCAATCATAATGCTCCCTTAAGTTTCGACCTCAATACTTTTGTAGATGCGCCTCCGGGTTCCGGTTTAGGTTCGTCTTCTACCTTAGTAGTTGCAATTGTTGGTGCTTTTACTGAATGGCTGAGATTGCCTTTAGGTGAATACGATATTGCACATCTTGCCTACGATATTGAAAGAAAAGATTTAGCAATGGCGGGTGGAAAACAAGACCAATACGCTGCAACTTTTGGTGGATGGAATTTTATGGAGTTTTATAAGGATGATAAAGTAATTGTAAATCCACTGCGTATCAGACCCAATTATTTAAAAGAATTGGAGTTTAATATTTTAATGTATTACACCGGCACTTCACGATTATCATCCACAATTATTGAAGCACAATCATCAAACGTTGAAAAAAAATCGGATAAATCGATAGAAGCAATGCACAATTTAAAAGAGCAATCTTATATGATGAAGGAAGCAATTTTAAAAGGTGAATTAAATAATATCGGCGACATATTAGGTTATGGATGGAAAAATAAAAAAGCAACAGCCATTGGAGTAACAAACGACGTAATAGATAATATTTATGAAAGTGCCATTAAAGCAGGTGCAACTGGTGGAAAAATTTCGGGTGCAGGTGGAGGTGGATTTATGACATTTTATTGTCCGGGAAATACCCGTTATAAAGTAATTGATGTATTAAATACATTTGGGGGAGAAGTGCACAATATTGAATTCAGTAAATACGGATTAACATCATGGGAAGCAAAATAGAAAGAATTAAATCGGTAATTTCCGAAAGCATTCGTGTAAAAAACGAAATTTTAAATAACCCTGAAATGATTGCTATGTGCGAAAAAATAGCAAAAGAAATTGCAGAAGCATTTCGTCAGGATAAAAAGGTATTATTTTGTGGCAACGGTGGAAGTGCTGCCGATGCACAACATTTAGCTGCTGAATTTTCAGGCAGGTTTTATTTCGATCGTCCGCCTTTAGATGCAGAAGCATTACATGTAAATTCATCTTACGTTACTGCTGTTGGGAATGATTATGGTTACGATCAAATTTTTTCTAGAGTGTTAAAAGCAAAAGGAAGAAAGGGTGATTTTATTTTCGGAATTTCTACATCTGGAAATTCGCCAAATATTTTAAAGGCATTTGAAGTTGCACGCGAAAGAGGCATGGTAATAGTTGCCATGACCGGCGAAAGCGGCGGAAAAATGAAAGATAATTGCGACTATTTATTGAACGTGCCAAGTAGTGATACACCGCGCATTCAGGAATCGCACATTATGCTCGGACATATTATTTGTGAATTAGTTGAAGAAGATTTATTTGAACGCCCTGAATAATGAGCGCGCAACAACCTAAAGAAGCAATTGTATTAGCCGGGGGATTTGGAACGCGCTTACAAAAAGTGGTTTCCGAATTGCCAAAACCAATGGCGCCAGTTGCAGGTAAACCATTTCTGCAATATATTTTAGATGATTTAATTAATCAAGAAATTGAACACGTAATTCTTGCAGTTGGTCATTTAAAAGAATCCATCATTAATTACTTCGGTCAGCATTACCATAATTTACAAATTACCTATTCGGTAGAAGAAAATCCATTAGGTACAGGCGGCGGAATTAAACAAGCGTGCAAATACGCAAATCAAGATGTGTGTTATGTTATTAATGGTGATACGTATTTTGATGTGGATTTACATGCATTATATCATTTGCATGTGCATCATAAAGCACAATTAACTGTTGCACTTAAAAAGATGGAAAAATTCGACAGATACGGCACTGTTGAAATTGATAATCAACATCAAATAATTGCCTTCAACGAAAAAAAATATGTTGAAACAGGATTAATTAATGGGGGAATTTATTGTCTGAATAAACACATTTTTTCTCCAGAACTCCCTGAAAAATTTTCATTCGAAAAGGAGATTTTGGAAAAAGAATTCGAAAAAGGTACTGTTTTCGGAAAAGTATTTGAAGGGTATTTTATTGATATTGGAATTCCTGAAGATTTTGCTAGATCTCAAACCGATTTTTTAAAATTTGACAAATAAGGTATATCCTAATAATATTGCATGAAAATAGCAGATTTACATATTGATAATAATTGGACCCTGTTTTTAGACAGAGACGGGGTAATCAATAGAAAAATTGATAACGATTATGTCCGCAATTGGGAGCAATTTGAATTTTTGCCTGATGTAAAAGAATCATTAAAAGAACTTTCTCAAATTTTTAACAGAATAATAATTGTCACTAACCAACGCGGTGTTGGCAGGGGACTAATGAGCGAGCAAGAACTCGAAAATATTCATCGCAATGTAATGCAGGAAGTTGAAGAGGCAGGAGGACGTATTGATGCAATATTTTCTTGCACAGATATTGAGGATGCAGGGTCTACCCACCGCAAACCTAAGCCCGGAATGGCTTTAGATGCCAAAACTGAATTTCCTGAAATAGACTTTTCACGCTCAATTATAGCTGGAGATGCACTAAGCGACATGGAATTTGGTGAAAATTTGGGGATGATTACTGTTTTAATTTACCCAAAATTGAAGGGAAATCCGAAATTTCATTTTGACACACTTTTTGAATTTTCATCAGCAATTACTCAAAAACCTTAGTAATTAGTTAACGTAACTAAAAATTATTAACAAATTTGATTAATTTCGCCCTCTGTTAATGTCATAATTTTGTAAAAAAAATACGATTTTTATAAGCAACCGAAAGCCTAAAGTGAGCATCTGTTAAAAAGCCGGATTTAAAGTAATGGTAAGAAGATATTCCCAATTTCTCGAACTTGTATATTTTTTAGTAGACATTGTGCTACTGAATATCTCTTTTATGATTGCCGTGTTTGTGAGTTTCGATCGATTTTCTAAAATTACAACCGACCGCAAATTTGCCATGTTATTAGTAGCTGTCAACCTAATCTGGTTTTTAGTTACAAGTGTTTTTAGCTATTATAAGGTTGAGCGCAGGAGCGGATATGAGTATTTAGTATTTCGTTTTCTTAAGGTTCTTGCCTTTCAAGTGTTGCTTACCTTTGCATATCTTGTTCTTATAAAAGGCTATCAATTTTCAAGAGCTCAATTAGCATATACCTATTTATTTTTTACTTTTCTAGACCTTGTTTGGCGCATTGGTTTTGAAACCTATCTCAAACGGTATAGAGCAAGGGGGGGAAATTACAGACGTATAATTGTTATAGGAACTACAGCAGCGTCGCGACAATTTGTGCACGAAATTCAAGTTCACAACGAATTTGGATATAAGTTTTTAGGATATTTTGACGAGCCTGAAACAGCAATGGAAGAAGTTGTAGGTTCTTTAGATGAAGTAAAAGAATTTTGTTTGCGCAATAGCGTAGATGAAATCTATTTCGCCTTGCAACCGGCCGATATGAGTAATTATTTGGACGAATTAATGGAGTTCAGCAATGAGCAACTCATCAGATTTAGACTTGTTCCGGAGTTCTCAAGCTATATCAGCAAGCAGTTTAAGAAGATAAATATTGAATATTACGGAAATACCCCTATTCTTAGCATTCGCCCTGAACCACTCGATAATTTATATAACCGTTTACAAAAACGCATATTTGATATTATTTTCGGATTAATATTTTTTCTTCTGATTGGCTGGTGGTTATTCCCTCTAATAGCTTTGGCAGTTAAAGTTTCCTCTCGAGGACCGATATTTTTTAAACAGATGCGAAGTGGCGAAGGCAACAAGGATTTTAAGTGCTATAAATTTCGCACGATGCAGGTAAATGCTGAAGCCGACACAAAACAAGCAACTAAAAATGATCCGCGTATTACTAGGGTTGGTTCTTTCTTACGTAAAACTAATCTGGATGAATTGCCTCAGTTTATCAATGTATTAAAAGGCGATATGAGTGTAGTTGGTCCTCGGCCGCATATGTTGAAACACACAGAAGAATATTCAAAAATTGTAAATAACTTTATGGTTCGGCACTTTGTAAAACCGGGAATAACCGGAGCCGCGCAAGCTAAAGGTTACAGAGGCGATACCACCGATCCTGTTATGATGGAAAAACGTGTGCAATACGACTTATGGTATCTTGAAAACTGGAGTTTTTGGCTTGATGTAAAAATTGTTTTTCTTACAGTTTGGAGTATGCTTAAAGGAAATGAAAATGCGGTTTAACCTCTTACTTGTTTTATGTTGCCTTTCTCTTACGCTTTCGGCACAACAAAATTATTTACCACTTAACAGAAATATTTACAATTGGTATGAGCCTTATCTCAATAAACCGGGCATACAATTTCATACCTCTATAAGACCTTATCGCATCAGCGAGTTAGATTCTATAGTTACTTACGATACCATTTTTCAATTGCGCAAAACTGCAGGCAATAATTTTTTTGGAAAATTATGGAACTGGACAATGTATGATACCATTGTTGGAGTGCAGCAAAAAGATTTTCATTTGCGCTTAGATCCACTTATTAATTTTGGTGGTGGCTATGATGCAGCTGACGGAGGAGGTGGTGTTTGGGTAAATACCAGAGGTGTTTCTGCATCAGGAGATATCGGTGAAAAACGCAAGGTTTCCTTTAATGCAACGATGCGCGAAAATCAGGCGAAATATCCTGATTACATGGTGCCGTTTATTAAATATTATCAAGTAATTCCCGGACAAGGTAAAGTGCGTAATTTTAAAAGTAATGCGTACGATTATGCAAATGCAACCGGATATGTTTCTTATTCGCCATCCAAATATTTTAATTTCCAATTAGGTCACGATAAAAACTTTTTTGGCGATGGATATCGCAGTATGTTATTAAGCGATAATGCATTGTATTATCCATTCTTTAAAATAACCACCACGGTTTGGAAATTAAAATACGTGAATTTATATGCTGAATTTGATGATGCAGTTAACGGTACTGTAGATTCATTAATTGGCATTACGAGAAAATTTGGTTCCTTTCATTATTTAAGCTACGATGTTTTTCCTTGGGTGCAGGTGAGTTTATTTGAAGGCATTATTTGGCCAGCAAACGATTCGGTGCGCTATAGAGGTTTTGATGTAAATTATCTCAATCCCATTATATTTTTCCGTCCGATTGAATTTGGTTTAGGCTCACCTGATAATGCAATAATTGGTGGTAATATAAAATTTAAACCGGTTAAGGATATTATAGTTTACGGACAATTTTTAATGGACGATTTAGATGTTGCAGCAGCGCGCGCAGGCGATGGATATTACAGAAATAAATTTGGTATTCAAGCCGGTATGAAATGGTACGAGCCGGTGGACATTAAAAATTTATTTATTCAAGCTGAAATGAATCAGGCAAATCCATATACCTATGCACATAAGGAACCTGTTCAAAATTATTCGCATTATAATCAGGCCTTAGCACATCCACTTGGTGCAAATTTTAGAGAGTTTATCGGGATGTTTAATTATCGTTTTTTCCAACGTTATTATCTTGAAGCAAAAATTCAATCAGCAATAGTTGGTTTAGATGATAAGGTAACTGATAATTATGGCGGTGATATTTTTAAATCAGATTATACAATACCAAACTTTCCGGATTCTTACGGCAATTTTATTGGCCAAGGTTTAAAAACCTCAATAAGAAGTACAGATTTGCGCGCCGGAATTTTATTAAATCCCTCCATCAATCTCAACCTAGAAGGTCAGATATTTATTCGCACATTTAGAAATGATCAAGAAACAGTTTCTACCAAATTAATCATGCTTTCTTTAAAAACCGACCTGTTTAATACCTATTTTGATTTTTAGCCCAACTTACCATGAATAAGCATGGCATTTGAAATAAGATTAAAATTATTAGCAGAAATAATAAGTACTATTATACATTGTCATTTGATTTCAATTGCCATGCTATTCAGGGTTAGTT
>JBBRGZ010000151.1:0-7124 GCA_038223395.1 Chitinophagales bacterium | reverse complement strand
GGTCGGTATTTTATTCTACCCAGTGAATCCAATAATGGATATGAATCTTCATCTAAATCGCGCACCATATATTCGTTACCGCGATAAGGATTTAAATCTTCCATATCGGCATAGGTAACAGGACGATACACATCGGCTACCCACTCGTTAACATTACCAGCCATATTAAAGAGGCCGTAATCGTTAGGCAGGAAAGAGTAAACCGGCGCAGTAATAATTGCATTGTCGTTTAATTTTCCTGCAACACCTGCATAATCGCCTCTACCACGTTTGTAGTTGGCTAACATTTTACCTTGAGCCCATTTTTCTTTAGCAGAAGGCTGACGTAATGAAGTGCCATCCCAAGGATAAATTCTTCTGTCAGAAATCATCTCATTACCCGGCACTCTGTTACCAATTAAACCTAAAGCTGCATATTCCCACTCGGCTTCAGTTGGCAAACGGTAGTCAGGCATAACAATACCATCTTCCATTCTTATAGTTCTTCCCATTTTAGGATCGGAAGCGTAAGGACTGTAATCTTTTTTACCTTTTTTAATACCAGTTGTGTATTGTCCGGTCATATATGTTTCGCCAGTAAAGTTGTCCTCACCGGTTCCCATTGTATTTACATCAATATATTTTTTCTCTGCAAGAATCATTTCATTTACACGGTCACTTCTCCATTTACAGAATTCTGTAGCCTGCAACCATGAAACACCAACTACAGGGTAGTTTTGGTAAGATGGGTGGCGCAAATAATACTGCACATAAGGCTCATTAAAAGCAAGTTCTTCGCGCCAAACTAGGGTATCGGGCAACGAATTTTTTATTACCTCAGGAAATTCGGGAAATTGTTTAGATACCCAATAGATATATTCCCTGTATTGTTGATTGGAGATTTCAGTTTCGTCAATATAGAACGATGAAACTGTAACCCTACGGGCAATATTATTGTATTCGAAAGTAACGTCTTGCTCAGACCAACCTTGGGTAAATGTTCCGCCCTGAACAAGCACAAGATTTGGACCTGTGGCTTGACCGTCGAATTTATGCGATTCAAATCCGCCCCACTTAGCGTCGTTATACTTAAAATTAGTAACTGACGACCTCTCTTTGCAGGAAGTAGTAAATGAGAGCACGATAACTACAATTGACAATACAATTGCAGGCTGAAGTTTTCTTTTCATACTTTGATCTTTTTACAGAGTTAACGCAAATGTATAAAACTTATTTTTACATTTATAGCACTGAGGGGCAATCGAGCATACTTTTTTGGCTATTTTTTTTTGTACGCCCAATATTTTCCTTAAAGGATACAATCAGCGATAGTTCATGTCCGCCTCCGGTAAGCCCTGCGAGGTCGCCGGTAGCGATATCATAACTATAAGCAAATTTAACCAATCCTTTCGAAATTCCCGCACATATAACAACGTCGCTCAAGTTGCTTGTATTGTGTTTAAAGAACAATCCGCTTAAAATAATACCTTTTTTGACGTAAAGTCCAGTTTCAATCTGCTGAAATCCTGCCTGATTGGTATATACTGCAATAGGATTTACGATGAGTGGATTGCGCATTTTAGCACCTTGAATAAACACCCCAGTTTGTCCCGAAAAGCTTACGGGTATTACGCTTGCATTATCCCCGTAAAAACTTATAGAAGGTTTAGTAAGGTGCCCTAACGACAGCCCGAGATATAAATTTTTGCTATATAACAATAATCCACCACCCATATCAAAAAATCCGTCTGTTAAATTAGTCGGAGCTGCTTCTGTGGTAAGATTTGGGTTGCCCGAAGCATCATTAAAGCCATAAAGTAGGTCTATTTGGTCGTAAAACTGTAAATCGTTCCAGTTGAGACGATATTGTTGAAACCCAAACTGTAAGCCGAAATTGAGTGCCCAATTATCAGAAAGCCTCGCCTGATACATGTACTGAAAACCCATAGCCGTATTTTGCAAAACGCCCTCACCTTGGTTGTCTTGATAGACATAAACGCCAATTCCACTGCTTATTGCGTTGATATATCCATCATAAGCTGCTCGATAAGAAACATAGGTTTGTGGTAAATTTGGCCACTGATCGCGAAAATTTAAAATAATGCGCGGCTGACTATATGCGCCCGCAAAGGCAGGATTTACAAAGGTTTCGGAAGCATGCCACTGACTAAATCGCAAATCTTGGGCTTTTAATGAAAATGTACCGGATGCGAACAAAAAAATAAAAATTATGCTTTTAAGAAAATACGGATTTTTAGCCGAAAATGACTGGGAAATGGCAATATTATGAGGATATTTGCGTTTTACTGACACTTGAGAAATTGAATTCACTAACAGTACAATCAGATTTTTGATGTTTAATAATAGAAACCGGGTCATTCTAACTGCAATTTTAACGTGTTTATTTTCTTTTGAAGTATTAGCAGGTGAACAAATTTCGGTGGATCGCTCACTACAGTGGTCAGAAACTGCACGTATTTTTTCTTACGACGACTCAAAAAAAATGGAATGTATGCAATTTGATGGTGCATCGTTCAAATTTGAAAATGATGCAATGCTGCCTGTTTATGCCGAGTCTTTTTCAATATTGCAGGCAGGAACAGTTGAGGTAAGATTAGAAAATGCCGTTTTTGAAAGTGTGGAAAATACCGGAGTTTCTGGTAGAAATGCGCAACAAAATAAATCACAATTTGACAATCAAATTATAATTGAACACAGCATCGGTTTTGCTCAAAAACAACCACAACTCGATATTCAATTTGTTCCGTTAAGAATTAATAATTTAACCGGTGCTATAGAAAAATTGGTGAGTTTTACTTTAGTAATTTCAATTACACCAACAAATATCAATTACAAAACAACAGATGTTGATGATTTTGCCGACAATAGCAAACTCGCTTCCGGAACTTGGAGAAAAATAAGTATTATTAAAGAAGGTGTTTTTAAAATTGACCGCAGTTGGTTAAATAGTAATGGATTTTCAGGTTCAATTAATTTTTCAACTTTCGGTGTTTTTGGAAATGGCGGTGGGATGCTACCGGAATCGAATGCAACATTTAGATATGATGATATTCAAGAAAATACAATTTATAAATACGGTGCAAATGGCAACGGATTTTTAGAAGATGGCGACTTCGTTTTATTTTATGGCCAAGCACCACACCGTTGGTATTATAATGAAACAACAAAGGTATTTAGTCATCAAAATAATATTTATTCAGATAAAACATGTTATTTTATTTCTAACGACAGAGGCACGGGAAAATATATTAGCAATCAATCTTCAGCAGCTACAGAAAATATCAGCACAAGCAGTTACGATATTATGACGTTTACTGATGTAGACAAAATTAATTTGATAAGCTCAGGAAGAGAATGGTATGGAGATGTGCTTGACTCTTATAATGCTGAAAGAAATTATACATTAAATTTACCTGATTTATTAACAGCAGAACCTGTTACACTGCGTTCAGTTGCAGCAGGAGCAGCACCTACGGGAAGTATCAATTTAAATTTTAAAGCAAATACAACATCACTTCCGGCACATATTACAATACCAGTTTTAGTGAGTGGCTTTACCGAAACTTATGCATTAAATGGCAGTGTAGAAACTACATTTACCGCAAGTGGCTCAAGCCTAAATATGAATGTATCTTTTATCGGATCGGTAGGATCAACAGCATGGTTAAATTATATTGAATTATTAGGTCGAGCAAAATTAAAATACAGCGACGCACAATTGCAATTTCGCGATTCAAGAATTGTTGCTCCGGCAAATATTGCAAAATATTCTGTAGAAGGTGATAATAGTATTTTAGTGTGGGATGTTACAAACAATACAGAAATAAAAAATCAATTATATACAGTAAATGGAATTAATATTGAATTTACTCTACCTGCAGATAGTTTAAAACAATTTATTGCCTTTAAAACTTCTGATGCGTATTCTTCAAGCGATGTAAAAGATGAAGGTGCAATTGCAAATCAAGATTTACATAATATCAATTTATCGCCGGAATATATTATTGTTTCAAATCCTGCGTATATGAATGAAGCGCGAAGATTAGCTGCATTTCACCACGATACACAAGGGTTAGATACTTTGGTTGTAGATGTAAATACAATTTATAACGAATTTTCATCCGGCACACAAGACATTTCTGCAATTCGCGATATGCTCCGCATGTTTTACGAACGCGCCGCCGGCGATGTGGATTTAATGCCTAAATATTTATTGTTATTTGGTGATGCTTCTTTCGATTACAGATATATTCAATATGATATTGATAAAAACACGCTTAAAGTACCAAATTACGAAAGCAGAGAATCGCTGCAACGCGGAGTATCTTATGGCACCGACGATTTTTTTGGATTTTTAGATCCAAGCGAAGGCGACAATATTGAAGAAACATCAGAAAAATTGGATGTTGGTATCGGTAGATTGCCTGTGGTAAGTGTGCAACAAGCAACTGAAATGGTAGATAAAATCATGCATTATAAAACTACAGAATCTTTGGGAAGTTGGAGAAATACTTTGTGTTTTGTTGCTGATGATGAAGACTATAATACACACGTTCAAGATGCCGAATTATTAGCGGGATATATGCAAGATAATTATCCGGTATATAATATTGATAAAATTTATTTCGATTCTTATCAGCAAATTCCCGGAGCAGGTGGCGAGCGATATCCTGAAGTAGAAACTGCAATTGCAAA
Source organism: Chitinophagales bacterium (assembly GCA_038223395.1). Classification (GTDB taxonomy): domain Bacteria; phylum Bacteroidota; class Bacteroidia; order Chitinophagales; family BACL12; genus UBA7236. Next base: position 2,429 of record JBBRGZ010000151.1, on the reverse strand, counting down.
TCGGATGTTTTCAGGAACATTTATTGTTAATTATTTAGGGCATGGAAATGAACAAAATTGGGCTCAAGAAAGAGTGCTTGGAGTTGACGATATTAATGGTTTTACCAACTTCGATAAATTGCCATTATTTATTACTGCAACTTGTTCGTTTTCGCGTTACGATAATCCGTATAGACAATCAGCCGGCGAATTAACATTACTCAATCCAATGGGTGGTGCAATTGCTTTGGTTACTACTGTGCGGTTAGTATATGCATCAGCAAATTATGATTTAAACAGCAACTTACTCGAATATTTATTTTTGCCTGAAGACGGTGAATATCCTGCTTTAGGTGATGCAGTAAAAAAAGGAAAAAACGCTGTTACAACCGACCCAAAAAATAATAGAAAATTTATACTTTTAGGCGATCCGGGAGTTGTCTTGAATTATCCAAAATTTAATGTAAAAACAAATACTGTAAATACTTTTCCAATTGAAAGTTATACCGATACATTAAAGGCATTAGATAAAGTGGTTATCACCGGCCAAATAAATGATGAAGCGGGCGAAAAATTAACTTCATTTAATGGCATTGTATATCCATCTGTTTACGATAAACCTGTTACAATTAATAATTTAGTAAACGACCCCACTTTTTCGGGTGTAGGTTTTGGACCGAGTTTACCATTTAGTTTTGAGCTGCAAAAAAATGCATTATATAAAGGCAAGGCAAGTGTAGTAAATGGAGAATTTACTTACACATTTATTGTCCCTAAAGACATTTCTTATACCTACGGTAATGGCAAATTAAGTTATTATGCCGACAATGGATTTGAAGACGCCAGTGGTTACGATTTTGATATTATTATTGGTGGCACTGCCGACGATGCTCCGGAAGATACCGAAGGACCTGTAGTTGATATTTTTATGAATGACGAAACTTTTGTTTTTGGTGGATTAACAGATGAAAATCCCGTTTTAGTAATTCAATTAAAGGATGAAAACGGCGTCAATGCCTTAGGAAATGCAATAGGTCACGATATTAGTGCAACTTTAGATGACGACCAACAAGGGCAGATTAAATTAAACGATTATTACGAATCTGAGCTTGACCAATATCAAAGTGGAAGTGTTGCTTATCCGCTTGCCGACATTTCTGAAGGAAGACATACTGTTGTTGTAAAGGCTTGGGATGTATATAATAATTCTGGCGAAGGCTATACAGAATTTGTTGTTGCCGAAACTGCCGATTTGGCTTTGAGTCATGTATTAAATTATCCGAATCCATTTACCACTAACACTTCCTTCTGGTTTGAGCACAATAGGCCCGGAGATTTATTGGATGTAAAAGTTGAGATATTTACCATTAGCGGCAAAAGAATCAAAACCCTGCAACAACAGGTGGCAACCGATGGCTACCGTGTAGATAATATTGAGTGGGACGGACTTGATGAGTTTGGCGACAATATTGGAAAAGGGGTTTATATTTACAAATTAAGTGTAAAGGCAGCCAGCGATAATTCAAAGGCAAATACCTTTCAAAAACTGGTAATACTAAAATGATTTTTTCCACGTTATAGAATTCTTTATTTTTGCATTCCCAATCTTAACTCAAATTATGCGGACAATTCACAAAATATCATTATTACTTGTTGCTGTAGTTACAATTTCAACAGCAGGACAATCTCAAATTACCTTAGGAACCGGCACCGGCGACAATTATTTAAACACGGTAACAACGGCAGTTCCTTTTCTTAGAATAGCGCCAGATGCGCGTTCTGGCGGTATGGCGGATGTTGGAATAGCAATTTCTCCCGATGCAAACTCTATTTTTTGGAATGCTTCCAAATTGGTTTTTATAGACGATGCGCATCCGTCAGGTTTATCAATAACTTACACACCATGGCTTAAAAACTTAGTAAACGATATTTACCTTGCTTACCTAACAGGTTATTGGAAAGTAGACGAATTGTCGGCTTTAAGTGCTTCTTTGCGCTATTTTTCACTTGGAACAATCACTTTTACAGATAATTCAGGAAATATTTTACAAGATTTCCGCCCTAACGAATTCGCTTTTGATGTGGCTTATGCCAGAAAATTAACTGATAATTTTTCTGCCGGTCTAAATCTCAAATATTTATATTCAAACCTTGCAACAGGTCAGGTTGTTAACGGAGTAGAAATTAAACCTGCTCAAGGTGTTGCTGCAGATATCTCTATGTTTTATAAAAACGAATTTAAAACAGGTGGTAAAGACACTGAATTAGGTTTGGGATTAAATATTTCGAATATTGGAAATAAAATTACCTATACCTCAAGCGTTGAAAAAGATTATATACCAACAAACCTCGGTTTAGGTGCTTCTTATGGCGTTAATTTCGACGATTTTAATAAATTAACTCTTGCTGTTGACCTTAATAAATTATTAGTGCCAACACCTGATACTGCA